>CAZKNR010000533.1:0-1730 GCA_964553925.1 uncultured Acidobacteriota bacterium | reverse complement strand
CGATGAGAAGGTCATGCCGCTGGCTGAGGCCATCCGAAAGATGACGAGCCTTCCGGCGGAGCGTTTCGGGCTCAGCCGCAGGGGCCGTCTCGCCGAAGGCTTCTTCGCGGACGTCGTGGTCTTCGACCCCGCAAGCGTCAGGGACCGCGCCACGTTCGCGGAGCCTCACCAGTACGCCGAGGGCTTCGAAGCCGTGCTGGTAAACGGCGTCGTCGTCTTCGAAGGCGGAGAGCGAACCGAGGATCTCCCGGGAAAAGTAATTCGAGGAACCCTGGCTCGCGCGTAGCGGTTAAGGCGACCTAGCGAAGTCCGAACGTGAAAACAACGTTTCCCGCCGCGATGCTCACGAGTTGCTGGCCGTTCACGGCATAGGTGATGGGCGCCGAGTGCACTCGGGCGCCGACGGCGATGTGCCATAGCTCGCGCCCGCTCTCGGCGTCGAGGGCGAAGAAGTAGCCGTCGGCGGTTCCGCCGAAAACGAGGCCGCCCGCCGTCGCCAGTAGGCCGGACGAAGACCGCGGCTGGATCTCGAACTCCCAGCGCAAATCGCCCGTCCGCGGATCGAGGGCGCGAATCGCGCTCTTGTATTTGTCCACGGGCTGCACGTTCTGAGCGCCGCCCCCGGTGTACTGTTCGCCCTCCCGGTACTCCTCTTCGCGAATGAAAAACTCCTGCTCCCCGTCGTACGCGTTCACGTAGAGGAGCTCGGTTTTCGGGCTGTAAGCGGCGGAATACCAGTTGGTGCCGCCGAGGATCGGTGGAGACACCACGTTGCCTTCGGGGGTCGGAAGCTTGCCGGGCGCGCGGATGGGCCGGCCTTTCTCGTCCAGGCCCTCGGCCCAGGTCTGCTTCGCGAATGGTTTTCCCACCAGGAACTCACCCGTCTTCCGATCCAGCGTGTAGTAGAACGCGTTGCGGTTGGCCCACATCATCAGCTTGCGCGCTTCGCCGTTCCAATCGAGGTCCGCGAGGATCGGGACCTGGATCGCATCCCAGTCGTGCACGTCCCACGGCGTGAACTGGAAGAACCACTTGAGCTTTCCGGTGCCGGCGTCGACCGCGAGCGCGGAATCGGAATAGAGGTTGTCGCCCATCCGCACCTCACCGTTCCAATCGGGACCGGGGTTTCCCGTGCCCCAGTAGATGAGGTCGAGCTCGGGATCGTACGAGCCGGTGATCCAGGTCGGCGCCCCCCCTGTTTTCCACGAGTCGCCGGCCCACGTGTCGTGGCCGGGCTCGCCCGGCCCCGGGATGGTGTAGAGGCGCCACACGAGCTCGCCGGTTTCCGGATGGTACGCGTCGAGAAACCCGCGGATTCCGAACTCGCCCCCGGCGATTCCGGTGACCACCAGGTTCTTGACCACGAGCGGTGCTTCGGTCTTGCTGTAGCCGGCCTCGTGATTCGCGACCTCCCGGTTCCACTTCAAGCTTCCGCTCCTCGCGTCGATGGCGACGAGATGCGCGTCGAGCGTGCTCATGAAGAGCGTCTCCCCCAGAATCGCGACCCCGCGGTTGTTGCGACCGCAGCAGATCCGGAGATCCTCGGGAAGCTCGTGATCGTAGCGCCAGTACGGCCGCCCGGTGCCGGCGTCCACCGCGGCGACGTTACTCGGCGACTCGGTGATGAACATGACACCGTCGACGACCAGCGGCACGGTCTCGGCTCGATCGATCTGCGGGATCTGATACGCCCACTTCAGCTCGAGCCGGGCCACGTTCTCCCGGCTCAC
>CAZKNR010000532.1:0-20133 GCA_964553925.1 uncultured Acidobacteriota bacterium | reverse complement strand
CCTCCACGGTCTGGTGCGGTCTCTTGATTTCGGCGGTAGCCGCGTCCGGATGCGCCACGAAGTACGCAGCCCGCGGCCTGGTCCTGCGGGTGGACGAGCCTGAGGCTATGGTGACTCTCTCGCACGAGGCCATTCCCGGCTACATGGAGGCGATGGCGATGCCGTTTTCAGTGCGGCAGCGTCGAGAGCTGGCCCGGCTCAAGGCGGGCGACAGGGTTCAATTCCGGTTGGTGGTGCGGGGCAAGGAAAGCTGGGTGGACCGCCTCCGGCTCGTTTCGGCCTCACCGACGGACGCGGGCATGCTTCAGAGCCCGGCGAAGTCCACCCTGGTGCCGGTGGGAGATGTCCTTCCGGATTTCGAGCTGGTCGATCAGAACGAAACCCTGGTTTCTCTGAGCTCCCTTCGCGGACGAGTCGTTGCGGTGAACTTTATTTATTCACGCTGCCCCCTTCCCGACTACTGTCCGCGGATGGTCGATCACTTCAAGCGGGTGAGCGAGAGGTTCCAAGTTCGCCTGGGAAGCGACCTGGTCCTCTTGACGGTCACCTTCGACCCCAAGTTCGATACCCCGGATGTCTTGCGGTCCTATGCCAAAGACTTCGGCGCGGGAGAGAGAGGTTGGCATTTCCTTACCGGCTCGCGCGAGGCGATCGATCGGGTATGCGCCGTATTCGGCATCGAGTACTGGCCCGATGAAGGCCTCATCACTCACAGTCTCCAGACGGCGGTCATCGACCGCGAAGGCCGTCTCGTCGCCACCATAGAAGGAAAAGACTTCAACGGACAGCAACTCGGCGATTTACTCGAGACAGTCCTCGAGCAAGAGACCGGCAGTGGCGACTCCCGGTAGTCAAGTTAGCGAGAGCCCGACCCTGCCGTCGGGTTGGCTTCTACTTTCCGCATCTGCGGCAGGTCCAGGTCGGCCTTGCTCCAGGCCTGAACTGCCTTCTCGAAGATCCCGCGCGCTTCCTCGATCCTGCCAAGACCATGAAGAGCCGCGGCGAGTCCAAAGTAAGCCCGGCCGCCTCCCGGCTCGCGCTCCAGCGCTTCACGATAGGCGCGCTCCGCGGTAGCGAAGTCTCCCAGATCGAGGGCCAGGTTCCCCTGGCCTTCCACGACCGGCCGCGGGTAGGCGGGAGGTTCGGTGTAGAGCTGGGCTTTTTCGCGGTCGGCGGCTTGCTGGAAAAGCTCCCGGGCTTTCGCGGCGTCACCCGCGCGACTCGCGATCGTCGCCTCGAGCTCGAGTGCCGCGATGGCAATGGGCTCCTCGGTCGCCTTCAATACCGCGCGGTCTTTCTCGAGGGCGGCGAGTGCTGTACGGGCCTCATCGAGATCGCCCCCCTTGGCCCGAGCGAGACCCATCGCCCAGTGACGCCAGGCGTTCTGCTCCGGCTTGTCGTAGGCCGGGATGGTCTCTCCGTCCAGGATCAGATCCCAACGCTCGAACCGCACGAGGGTCTTCAACAACGTGAAGTAGCCCTGACGATAGGCGGTGCGCTGGCTGATGCCCTCGCGCTCTCGGGGAGTCTCCTTGAGCGACATGATTTGGCGCGACCGTTCCATCGAATCCCGGAATCGGCCGTCGAGGTTCAGCGATTGAATGAGAAAGTGAACGTTATGGGCATGGTGCCCGTTGGGGAAAAGAATGTCGGCATTCATGTAGCCAACTTCGTTCACGGCCGCGGAGGCGAACGAAGCGATGGCGTCATCGACGCGGTCGCTCTGGGCGTAGATGTGTCCGGGCATGTGGAGCGCGTGGGGAATGTTGGGCACCAGCTCGGGATAGCGCTTGCAGGCATACCAGGCTTTGTCGGGCCGGGTGCTCCCCTCGTAGCCATGGATCAAATAATGATGGGCGCCGAAATGGTCGTCGTCCTCGACCACCACCTCTTCGAGCATGGCCAGACCTTCGAGCGTATGGGTGCGGGGCTTCCGGGTGACCGGATCGTAACCGTCGAGAAGCGCGAGCCCGAGCATGGACCTGGCTTCGAGGTCCTCCGGATACGCCGCTACCAGCTTTCTGAGTCCGGCGATATAGGCGGCGTCGCGCTCCTGGGGGCTCTTGTCGGGCTCGCGACGGGCGGCGAGCGCCTCGACGTAGAGCTTCTCCCACTCCGTCACCTTGGCCCGAAGCGCAATCGCTCTTTTGATACTCTCGCGGGCCCTCGTCTCCCCGTCGATAGCTGCCCCGTTCATCGTGCGCGGAACGTCGGTCCCCTCGGGGTTGGGCTTCGGCGCACTCCCCCGCCCGCCCTCGTTGGGGCCGCGAAGTAACTGAAACGCCGGCCGGTAGTCCCCGGAAGCCGCCAGAGACATGCCCCAATAAGCCATCGCCATCTCGGGATCGAGCGCCGCCGCTTGCAGAAATGACCGCTCCGCCTCGATCGTCCAGAACGAATGCATCTGGGCCACGCCCTGGTTGAAGAAGCGGCGCGCCTCTTCGGAAGTCGTCGTCACTGGCATGTCGGTCTTGCCCTGTCCTTCCATGAGACGCGCCGGAAGGAGAGGCTGCGCACCCGGTGGCGCGACGCAGAGATCGAGCTCGGGCTTCGACTGAGATAGGGCCCGTGCCGCAAAAGGGACGACAACGGCGACCACGAGGCAAAGGGTCCTTCTATTCATCGGAAGAGTATATCGAGCCCCGCGGTCTGTGTCATTGGCTGCGCCGACGTCAGCTCCTGGCTGTACCCGTCCTCTTGGTCCCTTGTGATTTGTTTCCCCATCCTTATTAGTAGGGGTCACGGGTCATCCCAGTACACGAACCACTTGTCGTCCATTGTCCTGGAAGCCGTGAATCGTTCTCATCCTTAACATATCAGAATAAGCAATTATTATAGCGCGCACATATTATTTACGCTATAATAGCTTCACTATTCCCCGCAAAGTATCCCCGCTGTTGCCGTCGACGGAGGAACTGCTGCACCAGCTCGGCGAACGATTGCGTTTGGCACGACTGCGGCGGCGGCTGTCGGCCAAGCAGGTCGCCGCGCGGGCCGGCATGGCGCCGATGACGTTGCGAAGTCTGGAGCGGGGTGGATCCGGTGTGACGATCGGCGCCTACGTCTCGGTCATGCAAGTGCTCGGCATAGAAAAGGACCTCGATCTGTTGGCCAAAGCGGACCCCATGGGGCGCTCGTTACAGGATGCTCGACTGTCAACCCGCAAGGCGGCAGGACGGAAGTCCCGGGCTTCGGCTTCGGCGCAAGAGGGACCATCGAAACCGCCGCAAGAACGGAGTGAAGTGCGAGCTCCCGTGGAAAGAGAGCGGCACAAGACGATTGAGGACTCGCACAGTCGCATCGATGAGAGCAGCTTCGCCACCGCGCGGCAATTGGCCGACCTACTCGAAGTTCCACTCGCGCCTCGCGCAAAAGGGAAGCCGCGCTGATTTATGGAGGTCACGATCTCTGTTTACGCCGATTGGGACGGGCTCTCCGAACCGTTTCGCCTTGGGCTGCTCCACAGAAACCGCTCTCGAGGCCGCGAAGTCCTCGAGTTCGAGTTCGATGCGGCCGCGCTTGACGCTCCTGCGCTGACCACCGCGCCGCTCGATCCCAGGCTCGGCCTCTATGAAGGACGCCAACACCCCGCGCAGGGGAGCGACACCTTCGGCGTCTTCGCCGACGCTAGCCCTGACCGCTGGGGGCGACTCCTGATGCGGCGTCGCGTGGAGCGCGAGCAGCGGGCGGGGCTCGTGGCACACGGCGTTCGCTTGTACGAATCGGATTATTTGCTCGGGGTGCACGACGCTTTTCGCGTCGGAGCGTTGCGCTTCCGACTCGATGACACCGGTGAGTTCCTGGACAACCGGCACGACGTAGCGGCGCCGCCGTTTGTGAGGCTGCGGGAGCTCGAGACGGCCAGCCTCGCCATCGAGCGCGACGAGGACAACACCGAGGACGAGGCCGACCTTTGGCTGCGCATGCTGATCGCGCCCGGCGGCTCGCTCGGAGGGGCGCGCCCGAAGGCGAGCGTGGTCGATGGGAATGGCCATCTGTGGATCGCGAAATTTCCGAGCGTCGGTGACGAGCACGACGTCGGCGCCTGGGAGTTGGTGGTACAGACCCTGGCGCTTGGCTGCGGGCTGCGCGTGCCGGAGAGTCAGGCTCGCCGCTTCGCACACCCGCACCACACCTTTCTCGTGAGGCGTTTCGATCGCACCGATGCCGGCCAGCGATTGCATTTCGCATCGGCGATGAACCTCACCGGTCACAAGGACGGCGAGGATGCGTCGACAGGGGCGAGCTATCTGGAGATCGCGCGCGTTCTGGTGGACCACGGCGCGCAGACCAACGCGGACCTTCGAGAACTGTGGTCCCGCATCGTCTTCAACGTGCTCGTGTCAAACGCAGACGATCACTTGAGGAATCACGGCCTCATCCTGGTGCCGGGCAAAGGATGGCGACTCTCCGAGGCGTTCGACATGAACCCGGTGCCCGGTTCGTCCGGTCTCATGCTCAACATCAGCGAGACGGACAACTCGCTCGACCTCGATTTGGTTCGTTCCGTCGCGCCGCTCTTCCGTGTCAAGGCGAAGACCGCGGACGAGATCATCCAGAACAGCCAAATGGTCGTCAAGCAATGGCGCAAGATCGCCGGTCGTCTGGCGCTGGCGCGAGCGTGTGATCGTATGGCCCCAGCGTTTCGACTCGCAGGCTGAGTAATGACCTAAGGAGGTGCTCTCGTGATCGACGGTGAGGCGCGGCGGCGTTTTCTGGCGGCTTTCGCCGGTTCCAGCCTTCTGCCCGGGGTTCTCTGGGCCCGGTTCCAGGAGTCCGGTGAGACCGGAGTGAGCGAGCGGATGCTCGCCGATGCGGCGCGGGTCGCGGGACTCGATTTCACCGAGGAAGAACGGCGTGACATGGTCGCAACCGTGAACGGGAACCTCGTCAACTACGAAAAGACGCGCGCCGTCGAGCTTCCCTTTACCCTCGTGCCTCCGCTCTACTTCAACCCCGTGGTGCCGGGCACCTCGACCCCGAGCGCTCGCCGTCCTCTCCGTCCGAGCTCCGCTACGCGAGTGTTACGTCCGGGAAACCTCGAAGAGGTCGCTTTCTGGCCTGTCACCCACCTCGAAGCACTCATCGAATCGCGCCAGGTGAGCTCGCGAGAGCTCACCGAGCTCTACCTCGAACGGCTGAAGCGCTACGACTCAAGGCTCAACTGCGTCATCACCCTGACCGAGGATTTGGCGATGGACCAGGCGCGCCGAGCGGACGAGGAGATTGCCGCGGGTCAATCTCGTGGGCCGCTCCACGGCATCCCCTGGGGCGCCAAAGACCTCATCGCCAAACGCGGCTACAAGACCACGTGGGGCTCGGCGGCGTTTCGCGATCAAGTGATCGATATGGACGCCACGGTCATGACGCGCCTCGAGGAAGCGGGCTCCGTGCTCGTGGCCAAGCTCAGCACCGGCGAGCTCGCTCGAGGCGATCGCTGGTTCGGCGGTCGGACCAAAAACCCCTGGAATCTGGAAGAAGGCTCGGGCGGCTCCTCGGCGGGTCCGGGCGCGGCGACGGCGGCGGGCCTCGTCGGCTTTTCCCTCGGTACGGAGACGCTGGGATCCATCATGGGCCCCTCACGCATCTGCGGTGTGACGGGACTTCGACCGACCTACGGACGCGTGAGCCGGCACGGCGTGATGCCGGCCGCGTGGAGTCTCGACAAGGTAGGACCCCTCTGCCGGAGCGCCGAGGACTGCGCGCTCGTATTGAACGCGGTCGCGGGTCCGGACGGGTGGGATCTGTCGCTTGCCGACCGGCCCTTCGAGTGGAATGCGGGTCTCGATGCGACCAAGCTCCGCGTCGGCTATCTGGCCGAAGCGTTCGGCGAGGACAGGACGAACGAGGCCGCCTCGAAGGAGAACGACGCGCGGGCGCTCGCCGTCCTGGAATCGCTCGGCATCGAGCTCGTGCCCGTCTCCCTGCCCCCCCATGCCGACATGGAAGCTCTCATGATGCTCCTCGTCGAAGAAGCCGCCGCTCTCGACGAGCTCACCCGAAGCGGCCGGGACGAGCTTCTCATCAAGGATCGAGAGGAGCCGGAGGCCATGCTGCTTCGCGCCCATCGCCTGGTCCCCGGGGTCGAGTATTTTCAGATGAGCCGGCTTCGCATGCGTCTGATGGAGGGCATGGCGCGTCTCTTCGAGGATCTGGACGCGTACGTGGCCCCCTTCCTCACTCCCTCCGGGGACCGGAATCTTCGCGCCACGAATGCGACCGGGCATCCCGGTGTCGCCGTCCCGACGGGCTTCAATGCCACGGGAATGCCGACCTCGATGCACCTGGTGGGAAAGCTATATGGAGAAGCCGAGCTCTTGGCGCTGGCGAAGACCTATCAGGATAATACGGAGCATCACCACCGGCATCCCGACCTCGATTCGATCGGCTTTCGCGAGGCGTTGGTTCAAGGTGCCTATCCTGCCCGCGCCTCCTCCATGAAGAACTGACGGAGACGCCGCGCGACGAGAATCTCCTCACCGTCCTCGAGACACCGGGTCATGAAGACGGGGTCGAACCAGTAGATGCGCGGCGTGCCTGTGCGCAGCTTGTCCTGCGCTTGTTTCAAGGTGAGCGGGATGAGCTTCTCGTCCCAACTGAGCTCCACGTCGGCATAGCCCTTCTTGCTGAACTTCATCCGCGCCGTCAGGCCGGGGATGCCCGAGAGCTGGTCCACCAGATACTGGGACTTCCGGTTCCACGACTCGGTGATGGCCTCGTGATCCAGCTCCAGGTAGCGGTTCAGCGCCACGATCATCCCGACGATTTCTTCCTTCGAAACCTTCATCCCGCGCCCGAGGTGACTGTTGGGAAACGCGTTGAGCGTCGCGGCGTCGATGAGATCCTTGCGGCCAGCGAGAAGGCCCGACGACTGCGGCCCCTGGATGCCCTTGCCGCCGCTGATGGCAACGAGGTCGGCGCCCATCTCCGTGTACTTGGTCAGGTTCACCGTGGGCGGCAGCTCCGAGGCGACGTCGATGAAGACGGGCACGCCGGCCCTCTTGCCGATCGCGAGCGTCTCTTGCGGCGTCATCGTCGAGGCTGGCATAGGGTCCTGCCGTTCGACGCTTGCGAGCACGCTTACCATCGCTGTCTTCTCGGTGATGGCGTTCGTGAACTCTTCGCGCGTCAAAACCTCGACAATCTCCATGCCGGAGGCTCGATAGGCACGGTCGTACCCGAAGCGGTGGGCTTTCTGCATCAGGCACTCCCGTCGCGGCCACGTAGGGTGCGGGAGCGCCACGATCTTCTCGAGATCGGTGCCCGTCAGGCAGGCTGCCGCACCCAGAATGAGCGACGAGAAGGATCCGGAGGTCACCAGCCCGGCCTCGGCATGCGTCACCTCGGCAATCCGACGTCCCGCGGCGGCAACAAGCTCGTTCATGTCCACGAAGTACTCGTTAGCTTCCTGCATGGCGCGCAGGACCTCATCCGGCATCCGCGAGCCGCCGACGAATGTCGTGTGCTCGTGACCGGGCAGGTGGGGCCGAACACCGAGCAGTCGGGCGTAGATGCAGTTGTCGTAGTCGCGCCGGAGTGGAGCCGCGCGGGCCGGCGCTGCCCCGAAAGCGCTGAGGATTCCAGCAAAGGTGGTGCTCCCGAAGAACTGGCGCCGCGAGAGCCAGCCACCCGCTGAGGAGAACGATGAGAACGATTTCGTGGGACGGCTCATGCCTGACCTCCTTGTCTCGCCCTTTGGGGATAGCAGGAAACCCCCTCGACCTATGTCCGATCGACTCCGTTCGTTCCGGGGTTAGGCCTTGGCTTCTCTCGCGACCTCTTCGACCGCCCCCAGGAAACGGTCGACCTGCTCCCCGGTTACCATGATGTGAAGGGACACGCGGTTCACGTCCCAGTCGACCTCGAGATGGGTCACGTTCCTTATATAGATGTTATAGCGCTCCCACATGATGTCATTGAGGTCGCGCGTGGCCACGCCCGCGATCTTGAAGGCCAAAAGCGCGCAGCCGAGCTAGGGCGCATCCGAAGTGAACACTTCGACACCGTCTATCGCGCGGAGCGCTTTGTGCACTTTCTGAGTGAGGTGACGATCTCTCGCCTCGACGGCTTCGCGAGTCAAGGTGTTATGGAAATCGATGGCGGCGTCGATGGAGATGCGGGCGGGGATGTCGTGCGAGCCGCGCGACTCGAACGCCTGGGCCGTTTTCAGGGTCTTCAGACGTTCCTCGGGAAGGGGCGTTCCGTACATCGAACGTTCGTCCGCCGGAGCCGTGATGAACAGGTTCCGCAGGCGATCCTGTACGTCCTCGCGCACGTAGAAGAAGCCCGTTTGCATGCTCGCCATCATCCACTTGTGGAACGGACCCGCGTACATGTCGCAGCCCAAATCGTGCATGTCCAGCTTCATCATCCCGGGAGGCTGAGCGCCATCGACGACGGTCAGGATCCCTCTGGCCCGCGCCATCTCGCAGATCTGCTTTACGGGGAGGACGCATCCATCGGTGTAGTTGATATGACAGAAGCTCAGAAGCTTGGTTATGGTTCGGCTGGTGATGGTTTTTTCGAACGCGGCGACGATCGCGCGCGGGCTCGGCGGCGGGTGGAACTTTGGAGCCGCAAGGTCGATGACCCCGACCTCGAGGTTATCGTGCATCGCGCGATGCAGCACCGGATATGCCCCGCCCGAGTGATCGTGGTTGGTGTAGACGATCTCGTCTCCCGCCTTCAGCACCGGGGCAAACGTCCCCGCCACCATCCCGTCGGACGTGTTGAGCGAGTAGGCGATCTCGTTGGGGTTGGCGCCCACGAAAGCGGCGAGCTTCTGCCGCATCTCCGCCTTGCGCTCGTCGCTGTAGACGGTGTTGTTGTATCCGTTGTAATCCGCGTTGATACCCTCGAGCGCGGCCACCTGAGCCATGTGAACCGGACGCGGAGAAGGACCACGAGTTCCCGTGTTCATATAGGCGAAACTCTTGCGGAGGAAGAACTGGTTGGCGACGAGGTTCCAATAGCGCTCGTCGTCGGGAGCCGCTCCCCCATCGGTAGAATAGGGCAGCAGGGTCTCGAGGGCGCTCGCCGATGACATCGTTCCCGGTACGAGGCCAAGAGCGGCCGCGCCGCCGAGGACCGACCCCAGAAACCCCCGGCGTGAGAAGCCCGCTTCCTCTTCTTTCGAGCGCGTCATGCGAAGCTTCAGCTCGCGCATGGCGGTCTCAGGATTGATAGGCATCAGATTCACCCTCCTTGTACCCCGATTCGATTCGATTTCGGCGCCTGAGTCAAGCTCGGCCGAAGAGCCGTTCGAGGCACCTTCGGACTTCCACTGGTTGGCACTCCAGGACGGTATGCTAGAGGGCGGAGCCGTTCAGCAATTCTCGAACCCGTGCGTCGGATTCCTCGCCCCGTAACGTAGCAAGCGCTGCGCTCGCCGCGGATTCATCCATGTGAAGCAGGGCCTCGACGGCACACCAGCGTACCAGCGCCTCGGGGCCACGGGAGGCCTCGATGAGCAGGGGGACGGCGTCGTCCCAGGTACTCAGTTCCTCGACACAGTACCGGCGTGCGTACCAGTCGAGCCGCGACAACCCGGCCAGGATCGTCCGAGCGCCCTCCACGCCGACGCGCCGAAGCGCCTTCGCCGCTTCGCGCACGACCTGCGGCTCGGGATCGTTGAGGAGCGCAGCTAAGCTCCCGATCACGGCTGGTGTCGCATCGGCCTGAACCAGCGCGGCCGCACGCCACCGTACGTCCTCGCTGAAGTCACTCAACAGGGGCATCAAGACTTCGGACGGTGGCGGTGTCGCCTTCAGCGCCTCGCACGCGGCCGAGCGCACCCCGGGTTCGGGATCGCCGAAGGCCTGGCCCAGGTCAACGGCGCAACCGATCCGACCCGCCGCCAGAACCGCGGCCGCACGGACCCTCGCGTCGGGATCGGCGAGGCAGCCCGCGACCACCGGGCAGGCGTCCGCGTTGCCGAGGCGCCCTATAGCCTCCAAGGCGGAAACGCGGATGTCGATGTCCTCCCGACCCACCAGCTCGATCACGTCGGGTGTTACACGGGAATCGCCGAGCGTAGCGAGAACGTCCAGTGTGGCCAGGACGAGCGGAACGTCGTCCAGGCGGAGCAGCGGCCGCAGAAGATCGACGCTGTCGCCGTCCCCAATAGCAAGAATCGCCGCGCCCGCTTCCACCCGCAGCCATTCTCCCTGGAAGAGCTGCACGAGTGCTGGAATCGCAGCGGGATCTCGAAAGGCGGCGAGTGACTCGGCGGCCGCGCGCGCCACCTCGTCGTGGGCGTCTTCTGTCCTCGCGATCAGTCGAGGCAGGGCCTCGCGAAAGCCCAGGTCCCCAAGCGCGCGGGCGGCTTTCGCCCGCACCTCCCAGGATGGTTCGTCGAGCCGCACCAGAAGCGCAGGCGCGAACACCGTCGCCTGCAACTGGCCGAGCGCGGCCGCGGCGGCCTGACGGACACCTGGCTCACGCGCGTCGAGGAGCGGTGCGATGGCCGGCGCCGACTCGGCAAAGCCCAGTCGCGCGAGGCCCTCGGCGCACCGCGCACGCACCGCCGCCCGCGGGTGGCGCAGACGTTCCTCGAGGGCCGGGCGAGCCGCGGCGCCGAACGCAGGCAGGGCCGCCAGGATCTCTCCCTCCAGTAGCGCGTCCCCCCGACCCAGGGCCTCGACGAGCCGTGGGACCGCCCGGGCGTCGCCGATCTCCGCCAGAGCCCGCACCGCGTGCTTCTGAACGAACCACCACTGGTGCTTCGTGGTGGCGGAGTTGGCGAGCGCCTCGACCGCAGCCGGCCGCCTGAGAGCTCGCAGGGCCAATGTGATGTCGAGACGCAACTCATCTACTGGCTCGGCTTCCAACCGCTTCGCCAGGATCCCAGCGTTTCGGTCCTTGTCTCCCTCGCGCATTTCGCGGACTGCGCGCCGGCGGACTTCCGCGTCGGCGTGATCGATGGCCAGGTGAGGCCATTCATCGCCGGCGTGTTGCGTCAGCTGATCGATCACTTCGTCCGGCGCCGGCGGCGACGTCGGAGGCGGCGCGGCGCTAGAGGGTTCCGTCTCGGGGCCCGCTACTTGAGAGGTTGGGCTTTTCGCCCGCATACGCCGACCGGTGTCGATTGAGGAACGAACGAACCATGCTACCCCGAGCGACAGTGCTCCGACGAACGGCGAGTAGAACCAGCAGATCAAGAACGATGCGATGGCGATCCCCCGGCTGACGGGACCACGTGCGAAGGCCAGCCCGGCTCCCGCCAAGAACATCATCAGAACGGAGCGAGGCCCAGTCCTATAAGCGAACGCGACGATCGCAAACCCGCCGAACACGAGCACGTCGATGGCCGTGCGGCCGGCTCGTCGGCTCATGGCGTCGCCGAAACCACTAAGAGACCGTGCAACTCCCTGTCTGCTTCCGCCGTCACGCCCAGCACGGCGACGAGTCCCCCCGGCGCCAGGACCGGAATCGAGATCGTCAGGCCGCAATCCCGGGAGCCCACGCGCCGCCCCGTCGTCGAGTCGACGACATGGACCCTCGACTCGGAATCGAGGACCAGCCGTCCCTCGATCGACTTCCGCCACAGACGAAGGCCGGGTTCCTGTTCCAGCGCCCGCCAACGACGCTCGCCCGTGACGAGGTCGTAGGCGGAGACGCCACGTCCCGCGACGAACGCAAGGTCGCCGTATCGCAGCGGCAGTGGTGCTGTCCCCTCCCCCGAGTCCGGTTCGGTCTGCTTTTGCCACACTGTGCGCCCGGAGCCGAGATCGAGGGCGAGACGCTCTGTCGCGGAGAAGAAGCACACGCTCTGGGCATGGTGGATGTGCGCCGCGCGGTCTGGGGTCGCCAAACGGCCAATCTCAACGCCCGTCCAGGAATCCCGTACCACGAGCACGTGGTCTTCGGTCGTCTCGCAGAGAAGGCCGCCATGCAGGCTGACGCGTCCTTCCAGGTCGATGCATGAGGCGACGGTCTCGAGCGTTTCCGGGTCGAGCACGTGGAATCGGCCCGACGTTCCTGATGTGCAGGTCAAGAGCCCAGACTCAGCGCTCAGAGACATGTCAGAGCCCAGACTGCGTCGCATCAACGTACGCCCCGTGCGTGCGTCGATGCGCTCGATCGCATCCGTCTCGAGGTAGACGGAACCCCCAATCGAGACCAGCCTGCTCAGGCCACCGAGGTGTTTGAACTCCCGGGACCACGCGCGGCGGCCAGAGGGAAGGAAGCCGAGCAGCAAGCTGCCAGCTTGAGCGACGAGACGATCCCCGGAGGATACGAGCCCTCGAACTTCGTGAGACACCCGCTGCTGCCAGAATGGCATCAGGACGGGTATTGCGGCTCCGTCCATCACGACCAGGAAGCGATCATGTCGAACTCGACACCCGTGACCTCACGCAGTGCTTTCAGCAGCTCGGGCTCGGCAAGCCCTTCATCCATACTTGGCTTGGACTTGGATGGCGGGTCGAGCCGGAGGGCGAAACGGAACAGAGGGAGGTGTCCGAGGCGTTCGACGTCGACCTCTGCGCCGCAGCGCGAACATGGCACCGGCAGAACCAAGTGCACGTCCGCGGCATAGAACCAAGACTGGCGCTCCGGCAGATCCTCGTAAACTTCTGAGACGGAGTGCACCAGGTCGGCGGCACACTGCCCGCACTGTTCCTGCTCGGTGTAGGCGTTGGTCGAGACGAGGCAGGCTACGTCCGCCACGATGATTCGCAGCTCCTCGTTGTAGCGCGGCTCGAGCGTGCCGTCAGACGATTCACCAAAGTCGTAGGCTCGAGACAGGCCGTCGGAACGCACGCGATCGCGGCCCCAAAAGACTTCGGGGGGCGGGGACTGAAACGGCCCGATGACGAGAGGACTGTCGAGGGTCCGGAAAACGCCGATGTCCTCGGTGAAGCTGCGCGGCGTTGCCTTGCTGATGTGATCGACGCCGACGAGCGAGACCGCCCTCCATGCCGGATCGATCCACTGCAGCCGCACGAGACGGTGGACCAACGCCTCGAGAGTTGTGTCGTCGGGGCGGTACGAGACCGACCCGCTCCGCGGGAGGAGGTACTGAGAGTAGTAGACGCCCACCTCGAACCTCCTTTGCCCGCTCCGTGGCAGCGACAAGCACCCTCTCTTCGGGTCTTTCTTGCCGCCGTGACGGTTACGGGATTCTGTTCCAAACCTCGATCTATCTAGCCCTGGACGTCGGGTTCCATGACGCGAATCATCGCAGAGCCGACGGAGGCGCGCAATTTTCACCGGCGGAGGTGCGCACGGAACTCCCGCCGCGAGCGGCGGGGCTCAGCGCCCGGGACGGGGCTCCGAGGGGCCGCGGAAAGCTTCGGTGAGCTCCTCCGTCGTCCAACAGAACGCCTTCTGCGACGAGCTTGCGCGGAGGCGCTCCGTCTTTTCCGAGACATGAGCGAGCCGAACCCCGAAGCCGATGGGGGGACAGCTAGAGCCCCTTTCCACGAAGGAGCGTGCGCAGGGATTTCAAGATTAGGTTGAGATCTCTCGCCAGGAGCTCGCCGGTCGTTGACGCCAGACAATCCTCGAGATACCGGGAGTCGATGGCGTTCGCCGCGTCCAATCCCGAGACCTGTCCCTTCACCGACTGGAAGGGACCCACCAGACCACCCTTCAACAATCGGCGCGCGGGGATGTCCAGCCGGCCTTCTCGTTTCCAATCCCACTCGAAGTAGGGCCGCGGACCCACCAGGCTCATCTCTCCGCGGGCGACGTTCAGAAGCTGAGGAAGCTCATCCAGATAGAAGCGCTTCAGAAGCCGGCCGGTGAACGTCAGATGCTCCGGTATCTCTAGCGCCTTGAGACTCCGCAGGCGTTGGTCTTCCAGATGATTTCGATGGGATTCCACGCGAACGATTCTGAACTTCAACAGGTCGAAGGTGCGTCCCGCGCTCAGCCGCCGTTCGGAGACGAGAACGACGGGTCTTTCACCGCGAACCAGTGACTCGAGCGCGATTACCACCGCGATGAGGACCCCGACCGGGAGCAGCAGACACAGTAGGACGACGCCGAAAACGCGATCCAATCGATATTTCGTTTGGATAGGGCTATTCAGTTTCAACGCGGCGTCGCTAATTCAAGCCAAGAAAGCCCGCTTCCGCGCGCGGGCCGGCAAGGGGCAGTCTAGCGAGGAAATCCGGATGGGCGCCTTTCAGGTACGCGAATCCGTCCTCGATTCTCTTGGTTGACATGAGCTGTGTGCCCACCACCGCGAGCACCACCCCAACCAGGATAGCGATTATCAGGGCCGGCCCCATCGCCTCGTTGCCGGTGGCGATCCAGGCTAAAAGGGCCAGAAGAGGAATGCCGATGCCGAGCGCGACCAGAAGGACCCGCCGGCTCCGGTGGCGTTGGCACAACGAGACCGCGAACGTTGCTTTCTTTCGAACGGCCACGGCGGCGATGGCGTAAATCAACACGCCGACGAAGATGAGCAGGTACCACCCGGGTGGGTGCCAGTAGTAAGTCCTTTTCAAGCGATAGCCCTGGGCAGGCTCGTTGCAGCGGACGCACCGGTCGGGAAAGGGAGCACCGTCTCTCGCGACGAGGAGATCGCCGTCGCGGAAAAGCTCTCCGGTAGCGGCGAGAGGCGCTCCATGGGAGGCGGCGGCCGGCGGAGCATAGGGATTCGCCGAAGGTTCGCCGGGAACGGTGGACCGGGCCGGAGCCCGAGAGACGGCAGCGAGTGTGGCTCCACAGCGCTTGCATTGCGGCTGAGCGCCCTGCATCAACCCGCATTTCGGACATCTCATGATCGGCGCCTCGTTGGGATGGGATTGGATCCAGGCTACCGAACCGTACACCCGTTGTCGAGTGACGGTCTCTATTCTATCCTTCGGCTTCCATAGGTCACGCCGAGGAGGCTACGAGCGTTGGGTGTTCGCTGGGTCGACTGGAAGCACGATCTTCTGCCGGACGATGAGCAGCGAGAGCCCACGCTGCTGCTGGAGCTGGTCAGGGTCTCTGTCGTCGGTCTGAGAGCGATCAGCTTGATTTGCCTCGGGGGAACGAGCCTGATGCTCGTCGTCACCTCGATCTTGACGGCGCTCGGCTATCTGTCGGAGGTCTGGATCGAGACCGACCTCGCGATCATCGCGGTGGGCCTGGCGGCGATTCCGTTCTGGCGAAGGCCGTCCCTGCAGAAGCATGCGCGCGTCGCCGGTTGCTTGGTGGGACTCCTCATCGGGTGGATCTTCATCGTGACCGCCGACGTTTCCTCGCAGCCTGGCATGGATCAAGCTACCCCTACCCGATCGACGATGAGGATTTAGAGCCGCATGCACGGAAACGACGAGCGTGTCGGCATCGAATCTCTCGCTCAAGGAACCCGCCTCATCTATAGAACCCTCGTCCGCGCGGCCGGGAAACAGTGAACGCGCGAAGGAAATATCGCTCAGGCGTCATTTGGCGGCCAACTCAAAGCACTCCGCGAGGCGTGCGTCGGTTACAATTCCGCGATTACGCTCTTCAGTCTTTTGGGAGGGGAACCATGACGAGAAACGCTGTTGGTCTTTTGACCGCGCTCCTGGGTCTTGCGAACGCCGCCGGAACTCAGGTGCGCCAGGGAGCCTGGACGCCGGCGGTGGAGTCCATCGACCGCGGATACAGCTCCATCAGCTACTGGACCTATAGAGACGACGGTGTCGAGATCGGAGGCGGTCGCGTCTCCATCGAGCATGGAAAGCCGTCCTGGCCGATCGAGCTCGAGGCGCAAGAAAGCTTCGATGCCGTTACGGTGGGGAAGCTCTGGAGGCTGGGAAACAACAAGTGGACGACACTCGACACGAACCTTGTCCTACGGTTCGGAGACCGGCGTGTGGCGCCGGGAATTTACTATCTCTTGATCCAGAGGCCGGAGCCTTCGGAGTGGCGGCTAGCCTTCGTCGCCCCGGAGGCCGTCATGCCACACCTGATGGACGCCTGGGCGGCGCAGGCCCAGCCCCAGGAGGTGCCGATTCAGTTCTCCGTGCCCTTGCGCCACAACGTCGGAGCGATAAAGAAGCCCGAGCTCGACGTCACCCTGTTCCTCGACCCAGCCGACCTCTCCAAAGGATCGGTCGCGATCGAGTGGGGCCCGCATCGACTCGAGAGCGAGCTCGCGATCGAGACAGTCTCTCCCACCTTTTATCGCCAAGGCCCGGCGCGGAGATAGGGAGAGGATTACGCTGGGTGAGGCACGGTGCGCCGGCGCTCGGCGATGACCAGAGCCAACCCTCCGGAGAGCGCCCCCACGGCCACGGTGAAGGCCATCCATAGCGCGAGCTGAGGCACGACCCCGATGAGGAACCACTTGGCCCAGGGACTCATCTCCAAAACGACTCCCGGAGGCAGGACATCGTAATGTGTTCCCCAGTTTCCGAGGATAGCCAGGAGCATCACGAGGATGACCGGTATCCGTTGGCGGTAAAATATGCCATGTCGGCCAGAGGTGAAGCTCGGCATTATTTCTCCGATCTCGATCTCTCGCGGCGACTCGAGCGGGCCGAGGCTCACGCGAACGCCATGTTCGTGGAAGCCCGGGCCAGAACCTCCCCGCTGAGCGGCGCCGGCTGGATCGAAGTCGCAGGGGCCTATGCCATGTACGACGGCGTCGGCTCGCCCTTGACCCAGACGTTCGGTCTCGGTCTCTTCGAGGCGCCGACGCCGGAGGCGTTTGGGGAGATCGAGCGGTTCTTCCTCGTTCGCGGCGCTCCCGTCTTTCACGAGGTGAGCCCCCTCACCGGACTCGCTTTGGTGGCCCTGTTGAACGAGCGCGGTTACCAGCCGGTGGAGCTCACGAGCGTAATGTACCGCCCGCTCGCCGCAGGCGGAGACTCCGGGCTTCGCGGGAACGATCGAATTCGCGTGCGCGCCATCGAGAAGCACGAGGGAGACCTCTGGGCGCGGACGACCGCACGGGGATGGAGCGAGTTTCCCGAGCTGAGCGATTTCCTCCTCGAGCTCGCGCCCGTTAGCACGGAAAGGCGCGACTCGGTCTCGTTTCTGGCCGAGCTCGACTCGGAGCCCATCGCCACCGGCGTTCTTTGCCTCGGCGGCGGAGTCGCTCTCCTTGGCGGGGCCTGTACCGTTCCCGAGGCCCGAAAGCAGGGGGCGCAAAACGCCCTTCTCGCGCGCCGGCTGGAGTACGCCGTCGATGAGGGCTGCGACGTCGCTATGGTCTGCACGCTCCCGGGAAGCGCGTCCCAGAGAAACGCCGAGCGCAACGGGTTTCGAATCGCCTACACCCGGATCAAGTGGGGGTTGATGCCGGCGATGCCGCCGGCATTAACCTGAAGCGCCAGAGTCCTAGAGCAGCTTCACCACCTTGTCTGCGAGACCGCCGTCGCCGAGGACGATTCTGAGCTTCGCCTTCCCGGCGACTTTCTCCAGCACCTCGAGCTCGCGGAGCCTCATCAGAGTCGGGCTCGACTCGATGAGGCGCGCGGCGTTGAGCTGCGAACGAAGCGCCGCGACCTCCTCACGCCGGGTGATGAGATTCGCCTCCGCCGCCTTCTGCGCCTCCGTCACCTTGTTCAGGAGATCCTTCATCTCCCCGGGCAGGATGACGTCCCGGATTCCCACCGCGCCGAGTCCGAGACCGACGGCCGCGAGCCGCGGCTTCACCATCGACTCGAGCTCCGCTACGACTTTGTCCTTATCGTTCAGAAGCCCATCGAGCGTCCGCGTTCCCACGACCGCCCGAAGCGCGAGCTGGACTTCCCGGTAGACGACCTGCGCGTAGTCCGCCGTGGCCGTGATGCACTTCTTCGCGTCCTCCACCCGGTAGGTGAGGACGGCGTTGAGGCGCAGCGTCACCTTGTCCGCGGTCATGATCTCCTGGCCGCCGACGTCGAGAACCTGCTCGCGCAGCTCGATCCGGCGAACCTCGACCCGGCCCTCACCTTTCCAGAAGGGGTAGCGTCCCGAGGGCAGGGCCTCCTGGAAGACGCCGTTCAGAAAGTAGAGTCCGACCGCTCCCGCCTCCACGTCGACGAGCTCGACGAGGGCGGAGGCTCCCGGAATCGTGAGGAGCTTTCCGAGAGCCGGAGTCGCGAACCTGACCTGAGTCGCGTCCAGAACCTCGACGCGAACGTCCCTCAGGACCTTCCAGAACGCGTAGAGACCGGGCACGAGGACGCACTCGAGACGTCCGTCCACGAAGACCAGGGCGCGCTTTCCGTCGGCGAGATCGACGACCACCGCCTCCTCTCCGAGAGCTCCCGACTTCACGATGACGTCGAGCCTTTCGCTCTCGACGCGAGGCCCGCTCAGGTCCTCGAGCTCGACCCGCAGCCGGAGCAGCGGATCGAAATAGAGGTGGCGGCCGGGCGGAAGAACGCGAACGAAGTCCCGAGCGCGAAAGAGAAACGCCCGCTCGTAGCGAGCGACGTGGATCGAGCGAATCATAACGAGCCTCCTGTACCAGAAAATGACGAACTCTCGGGAGAGAGCGAAATCCGCCTCGCCACACCCAGGGCGTGGGGCGCTGCTTGAGGCCGTGCCGACTCCGCCTTCGGCACCGCCGGAATCCGGCGGCGCGTCCGGCGTTTTGGCGCGGCCGGTATCCGCGCGCCTCAGGACGCCTTTCGATGCTGCCGCATCGCGAATGCCCGAGGCCGAAGCCACGAGCTTCCGCGACCGGCGGGCGAAACGAGCCCGCCCTCCCCCTCGAGCGCTTACTGAAACGTCGTTCAAAGCGACGTGTGCGGTGCGGGAGTCGAACCCGCTACGCCTCGAGTAACTGTCGAGTGCTCTTCCATTGAGCTAACCGTCCTGGCCTCCGACACCTCCCTTCGTCAGAACCCGCGATCGGAACAGACGAGGACCGATCACTCGCGTGAGGCCCGTCTGCCGCCCGGCCCGGGCGGTATCAGAGCTCTTCTCGTCTCGCCCAAGCGCTTCGTGCGAAGGCGGACTCGTCCGCCGAAGCCTGCGAAGGCGGACCCAAAATAAAAATAGCCTTCCGGGGCTCACCCCAGAAGGCCCGATATTCGGGACTTGGAAACTTCTAGGGTGGCGCCTTTCGGGATTCGGGTAACCTGCACGAGGCCGTGAATATGCCGCGTGGATCCAAGCCGAATGTTTGCTCCACTTTCATCGACCCTAGAGTAGCAAGTTTTCTTGGCGTGTCAATAGAAAAGTGAGCCCGGAACCATTTTTTCTTCGCAGCGATTAGAATCTCTCCCATCTACGGAGGGCCTCATGACTTTCCTGACTTTCCTGACTGGCTCGCTCGCGATCGTCCTGGCGCTCGCCCTGCCCGGGCAGGCCTCGGCGCAGAGCGACGTCACCTCCCCCGAGAAGTTCTTCGGATTCCGGCTGGGCACGGACAAGAAGCTCGCGCGATGGGACAAGATCGTCGAGTACTACCGGCTGCTGGACGAAGAGAGCGACCGGATCCGGGTGATCGACCTCGGCCCCTCGACCGAGGGGCATCCGTACCTCCTCGCCATCGTGACCTCGCCCGCGAACATGGCGAAGCTCGAGCGGTTGCGGGAGGTGAACCTCCGCCTTCAGGACCCTGCCGTTTCCGAGGCCGAGATCGAGAAGCTCGTGGGCGAAGGCCGGGCGGTGGTGAGCCAGTCCTTCGGGCTCCACGCGACCGAGGTCGGAGGCGCGCAGACCGCCCCGGAGCTCACCTACGACCTCCTCTCCCGGGACGACGAAGAGACCCTGCGAATCCTCGAGAACACCATCCTTCTCCTCTTCCCCTGCTTCAACCCCGACGGTCAGATCATGGTGGCCGACTGGTACCAGAAGACCCTGGGCACCGAGTTCGAGGGTCACGATCTGCCGTGGCTCTACCACAAGTACGTGGGCCACGATAACAACCGCGATGCGGACTTCCTCAACATGATCGAGGCGAAGCACACCGCGAAAGTCCTCTATCGCGACTGGAAGCCGCAGGCCTACGTCGACCACCATCAGATGGGGAGCTACGGCGCCCGTATTTTCGTTCCCCCGTACAGCGAACCCATTCGTCCCTACGCCGATCCCCTCCTCTGGCGGGAGCTCTCCTGGTACGGCGCCCACATCGCCTACAAGCTCGAGGAGGGCGGGAAAGCGGGCGTTCTCAATGCCGGCCAGTATCCGGGTTGGGGCCATTTCGGATGGCACTGGATCACGCCCTTTCACAACATCTCGGGGATGCTCACGGAATCCGCGAGCGCGAGC
>CAZKNR010000531.1:0-24015 GCA_964553925.1 uncultured Acidobacteriota bacterium | reverse complement strand
GCGCATCGTCGTCGATTTCGGCCGCCGGCAGAATCCGGGCGCTCCCCTGCCGATCGACCTCCGCGACCGGCCGTGGTTCAACCCCAACCTGGAGAGCCGCGACTACAACGTGCCCGCGGTGGTGGGGGCGCTCATCATGCTGGTGTGCCTTCTTCTCACCTCGCTCGCGGTGGTGCGGGAGCGGGAGATCGGGACCCTGGAGCAGCTCGAGGTGAGCCCGCTCACGGCAGGAGACCTCATCGCGGGAAAGACCATTCCCTTCGCCGTCATCGGGCTCTTCGACCTCACCATCGTCACCACCGTCGCCCTGTATTGGTTCGAGGTTCCGTTCCGAGGAAGCTTCGTCCTCCTGCTGGGCGCGAGCGTCCTCTACATCCTCTCGGCGCTCGGGATCGGTCTCTTCATCTCGACCATCTCCTCGACGCAGCAGGAGGCCTTCATGGCGAGCTTCCTGGTGTTCATGCCGGCGATCCTGCTCTCGGGGTTCATGTTCCCGGTCACGAGCATGCCCGAGCTCTTCCAGTGGGCGACGCTCGCAAACCCCGTGCGCCACTACATCGAGATCGTGCGCGCGGTGTTCCTGAAGGGCGCGGGGTTCGATGCGCTCTCGCGCCAGTTTGCGGCGCTCTTTCTCATCGGAACGACCGTCCTCCTGTTCGCGACCCAAAGGTTCCGGAGAAGCTCGCAGTGATGTCGTGCCGTCGTCCGAGCGTCGACGCTTCTAGGATTCGAGATCGTTTCGAGGGACACGCACGCGTCCTTCCAGACACCGCTGTCGCCACCGCCGACCGACTCGTCGACAGTGGAATCCAGCAAACCCTCAGGTTCTCTACGCTGCCAAAAGCGTTCACGACGACGAGCCCGATAAGTTGCCACCCCACGAGCAGAGCATCGATGTTCTCCCACCGTCACACTTCCCAGGGCATACGGTATTACTCTCGCGTCATCCTAGTCGAGTCCGCAAGGGGACTTGAGGTCAAATTGGCGGCGTTCCCTTGACGGTTGCGGGTTTGGCGTAGCGACTCCTTAGCTTAGCCGGCGGAGTTGAATCGCACTCACCGGCTGTATGGAGCGGGTCAGCGATGCTCTCGGTTCGCCGCCTGGGGCGAGGACCGCCCCGCCCACAAGAGGAGGATGATCGCCGGGAGAAAGTACAGCACGAACACCCCGAAGAATGTGAGAAACGGAGGACCGTGGGCGGCATCCGTGAGGATGCTTTTATGTGGCAGGTTGAGCACCATCGGCGGAAGCATGATGGTGTAGTACGCAAGCATGCTATCGAGGATGTGCGCGTGCACAAGCGTCGCCACGCACCCCAATCCAGCAAAGACAACGCCCCCCGCAGCAAGGAACCACCTCACCATCACTTCTTCACCTGCCCGCGCTCTATCTGCTCTATCTCCTCTGCCGTCGCGTGCCGCTCCCGTAACGACACGTCTTTCCAAAATTCCTCGGGCATCTCAACCCCGAGGGTCTTCAGCGCCTCGCGCTTCTCGGCTTTCGAGTCAGCCAGAATGAAGCGGTCGATATTGTCCTCAAACTGCCCGAACTCAACGGGGTCTTCGGCTCTTAGGGCGGGGTTCGCCTCACCGAGACCCACGAGGAGTCCGTAGGTCTCTTTCGCCATCGCACGGGCGTCGTTCGGATACTGCACGGTGAGGTCCGCAGCCATGGAGAACCAGTCTCCCCGGGCTTTCGGATGCCCCGCGATTCCATTGAGCGAAGGCTCGCCCCGGTGGGACCAGGAATCCTCGAAGGGGTGGAGGCTTTCGCCGATCACGATGGGGTTCCCCGACTTCGCGGCCTCTTTGAACTTTTTTCGCGCAGCGTCGCTCCCCGGCTGCACCTCCTTCTTTCCTGGATCGATGGGGAAGTGCCATTCGCGAAGACTCTGCGCAGCCTGGCGTTTCTCTTTCTGCGCTTCCTTCGAGCGCGTCATCCAATCGGGTCGACCAACCGTCATCCCGCTCCCGATAGGATTCCGCGGATCGTGTGGTAAGTCGGGCGCTTCAGTGCCGCGAGCGATCGCCTCCGCGACTTGTTCGGAGAATCCCGCCTTGAGGGCGAGTGCCTTGGTGAGCCCATAGTGGACATCGGCCTGGTACTGGCCGGTCGGGTCGGTGTATCGCGTGGGGTTCGCGCTCGCGTAGGCGTACCGGTTCGTCGTCGGAGGCTCTTCGACCTTGCCCAGGTACGTATCCTGCGTCGTGAATCGGCCGAGATCTGGATCGTATCGCCGGGCGCGCGCGTTGTAGTTCCCTACCTCGTCATCGAAGCGATAGCCGGTGAAGCCGAAGCGGTTTCGGCTCGCCCCAAGCTCTTCGAGAAAACGGAACCGGCCCCAGGCGTCGAAGTGGTACGAAGCCACCGCGACGCCACGGTCGTCCGTAAGGGCCGTGACAGATCCTAGGCCGTCCGTGCTCACCCACCTCCGGCCCTCGATCACCCACGTAACCGACGTGAGATCCTCCCCCGCATACCGGAAGCGCGCGATGAGCGCGCCGTTGTGGTCGTACTCGGCGAGGACGCGGGGACCGTCATAGGCATACTGGCGGATCCCGTCGTTGCCGATTTTCTGAATGAGGCGCCCTCCAGAATCGTACGCAAACCGTGCCAAGACCTGCGAACCTTGGCGCACCTCCGCGAGCAGGTTCCTCGTATCGTAGAGGTACTCCGTCGTTAATCCGCCGGCAGTGCGCGTAAGGAGGTTCCCGTTGTTGTCGTAGGTGAACGTCGTCTGCGCGAGGGCTTCCGCCCGTAAAACGCCGACGAGGATCAGAACAAAGACAGGCCTCAGGACTGACGCTTGATGGAGGGTAAGGATAGTCGGCTTCGGTCTCATGCGTGCCGTCCGGCAATTTGCAGGGAGGTTAGGGTACGCCAACGTGCCGGACCGGTGCAAGGACTGCAGGTGGATTTGGCGAAGCGGAAGACTTCACCCTTTGAACCGAATCGAAATCGGAAGGAAAGGCACAGCTCGGACGCGGTTGTTGCCCAAGACCCGGAGGCAAGATATAAGGCAAAATCGATGGACCGGCGCGAGGAGGCTTCTCCCAGGGAACGCGCATCTCGGGCGCGCCGCCCTGATAGGGCATGTTTTGCAGGTGCTCCGGCAAGACGAAGGGTCCGGATTCGAGAACAAAAATCCGCCTGTGGGATCGTTCAGGAACACTCCGTCACACCTCCGCCAGGGCGCACGATATTACTCTCGCGTCGTCTTAGCGTTGACGCAACAATAGAAATGCACCACAGAATGCGACATCTAACATAACACCAGCAACCGAACCAACCTCACTCGTTGGCAGCTGTCATGGAGGCCCAGTAAATACGGGCCTAAGCGGAGAGAACCGAGGTGCGCTCTGCCGTGCGATGTCGGGTGCAGTTATGTTAGACTTCTGGATTATAGCTGGAGGTCTAACAGAATGCGACCTGTTCAGTTCCATGCAGACAGCCTCGTGACCCTGCTGCGCCGTGAGCGGATCACCACAATCGAGCAACTCAAGGCGGCACTCGGAACGTCGGTCGACATGACGGTATTCCGGAAGCTTCGGGAGATTCCGTATCACACGAGCTACTCCCACCGCGGCCGGTACTACGCAATCGACGACGTGGCGCACTTCGACAATCGCGGGCTCTGGACCTACCGTGACGTCCACTTCTCGCGGTTCGGCTCGCTGGTGGAGACAAGCGAGCGGTTCGTCAATGACGCAGAGCAGGGGCTGTTCGCCTCTGAGCTTGCGCAGATGGTTCAAGTGGACGTGGAGGAGCCTCTTCTGCAGTTGGTGCGAGAGCGACGCCTGGCACGCCAGAAGATGGCTGGGGCGTATCTTTACTGCTCTCGGGAACCGGCCCGCCGGAGGACTCAGATCCTAGTGCGTGAGGCTGGCCCGCCGTCGGAACGCCAAGCACGGCGAGACAGCATGCTCGACCAGAGCAAGGCGGCTCTCATACTGCTCTTCAGCCTGCTTGACGAGCGCCAACGCCGTCTCTTCGCCGGGCTCGAGTCGATGTTGCTCGGCTGGGGTGGAGATCGAAGCATTGCAGAGATGACCGGCTTGGATGTTCATACCATCGCCAAGGGAAGGCGCGAGTTGCTCGAAGGCAAGGTGCTCGCTGAGGGGATCCGACGTCCCGGAGGCGGACGCAAACCCGTGGAAAAAAAACGCCCGAGGTCACCGCGGAGATCGAGCGGTTGATGAAGGACGACACCGCTGGGGATCCGATCAGCGGCATCAAATGGGGTCGCAAGGCTACCGCGAAGATCAGCCTCCAACTGCGCCGCATGCGCATCTGCGTCAGCGCCAGCACGGTCCGCCGCCTGCTCAAGAAGCTCGACTTCCACCTTCACGTCAACAAGAAGACGATCTGCTCCACCCGCTCCGCAGATCGCGATCGGCAGTTCAAGTCCATCCGCCGCGCCCGCAACCGATTCGAACGCCAAGGGCTGCCTATCATCAGCGTCGACTCCAAGAAACGGGAGATGATCGGGCGGTTCAAAAACCCGGGCGCCAAGTGGGCCAAGGCTGCCACCCCCGTCAATGAACCGCTATCCCCATGCCAACCGCATCCTCCTTCTTGCAGACTGCGGCGGCAGCAACGGAAACCGAGTTCGAGCCTGGAAGTGCGCCCTCCAAGAGAAGCTCTGCGATGCCTTCGGCCTCCACGTCACCGTCGCCCACTATCCCCCCGGCGCCTCCAAGTGGAATCCCATCGAGCACAGGCTCTTCAGCGAGATCTCCAAGAACTGGGCCGGACAGCCGCTCACCAGCTACGAGACCATGCTCAAGTACATCCGCACCACCAAGACCAAGCCCGGGCTCTCCGTCAGGGCGACTCTCATCAAGAGGAACTACCCGACTGGCCAGAAGCCCGACGCCGACCAGATGTCCCGACTCAAGCACTGGCCCCATCGCACACTGCCTGCCTGGAACTACACCGTCGCTCCCGCACGAGAGATGTAGATTTGTTCCTGCGCCTACGCTTAGTCGAGTCCGCAAGGGAACTTGAGGTCAAAATTGGCGGCGTTCCCTTGACGGTTGCGGGTTTGGCGTAGCGACTCCTTAGTTAGCCGGCGGAGTTGAATCGCACTCACCGGCTGTATGGAGCGGGTCAGCGATGCTCTCTGGTCGCCGCCCGGGGCGAGGACCGCCCCGCCCACAAGAGGAGGATGATCGCCGGGAGAAAGTACAGCACGAACACCCCGAAGAAGGTGAGAAACGGAGGACCGTGGGCGGCATCCGTGAGGATGCTTCGATCCGGCAGGTGGAGCAGCATGGGCGGCAGGATTATGGTGTAGGCCGCGAGCAGATTATGGAGGATACCCGTGTGCACGAGCGTTGCCACGCACCCCAATCCCAGAAGCACGACCCCCACCGAAGCAAGGAACCATCGCACCGTTACTTCTTCATCTTCCTGCGCTCTACCTGCTCTATCTCCTCTGCCGTTGGATCCCGCTCCCGCAACGACACGTCTTTCCAGAATTCCTCGGGCATCTCAACCCCGAGAGTTTCGAGCGCCTCGCGCTTCTCCGTTTTCGAGTCGGCCAGCATGACGCGGTCGATGTCGTCCTTAAACTGCCTGAACTCAACCGCGTCGTGAGCCTTTAGAGTGGGGTTCTTCTCGCCGAGCTCGACGAGGAGTCGGTAGGTCTCTATGGCCATCGCGCGGGCGTCATCCGGATTCTTCACGGTGAGGTCCGCGGCCGTGGAGAACCAGTCTCCCCGGGCTTTCGAATGCCCCGCGATTCCTTTATCCTTGCTGCCATTCTTGAGCGCGGTTCCTTTTGCAAGGAGATAGCCGCCGAGCCCAGCAACACGCACGGGGACGGAAACGACGCGGCCGTTGGACAACGCACCCGTAAGATCCACGACCTGCCAGTCCTCACGAACATAGCCGGTGCCACGCAGGTTCATTGCGCCAAGTTTCGTGCAGCCCGTCCCGATCACGACCGCCTCGGCAGGCTGATCATCAAGCTCGCACAGGAACTCGACCTTCATCGTGGCGCCTGACACTGTACCTATCAATCGCACGCCTTCTGGCGCAAAGCCCAGGCGCTCCAGGCACCGCTCGATAGGGCTCAGGTCGGTGGAGGGAGCTACCTGCATGTCGAGGAGGATGTCGGCATCGTTGGTGCCGAGATGATGTGGGACTGGTGGAGTCTGATCGCGTGTGAGAATCTCGGGTACGAGCCCACCGAGCAAGATCATCGGCGCTTCGAAGTCGCCGAGTTCGTGGACGAGTGCAACGACCGTGGCCTCGGCCAATGTCCGAGCGTCTCTGCTTCTCTCAGTAGCCAATCACCGTCTCCCTGACGTGTTCAGCGGCATCCTGCCCCCGGCCACCAAGGGCGACCAGATCGGCGTACAGTCGCGGCGTATTGACGACGGGAAGTTTCTCCTTCGCTCCGGCAAGCATCAGGAGCGGGCCTTCCGCTCTCCAAAGCTCGACGTTGGAACCGCTGTCCACGGAACGGATCTTGGCTGCCGCGAAGACGTCTTCCACGACACGCTCGAAGTCGTCGCTCGCGATGTAGACATGAAGGGCCGGCGTCAGCGTGAGCAGGGGCGCCACGACGGAAGCGCCAGCCCACCCTGTCACGGCCCAGCTGGTCCTCGGGCGGAGCACCGCCGCGAGCTCGGATTTCAGGAACTGCATCGGATCGCGAAACACGCGATGGCCGTAGCGGCGGGTGGGACGGGCCGCCACGAGGTGCGCGGTCCACGCTTCGAGCATCGACCCAGGGTTCGCAGCGGTGCGCCAAACGCCCACGCCTCGCTTCGGGCCATGGCGTTCGGTCCAACCCAGCTTGTCGAATGCGCGAAGCACGTTGGACACCTGCGCGATCGAGATGCCGGTCCGTGACGCGAGAACGGTCAGCTCATGCCGTTCTGTTGGGTCGCTGAGCAAAACCTCCGCGATCATGACCCTCGAGCGTGACCACGCAAATAATGGAGCGGATCGTCGCTCTGGAGGCGCCGTCTTGAGTAACGCCAGACCGGGTGGGACGACAAGGCGTACGTTCCCGCGCTCATCGATCCAATTTGTTCCGCGCTTCCGCAGTTCTTCCATAGCGCCTGCTGAAAGGCTGGGTGCGGCGACGACGAGATGGCGCACGGACGATCCCTCGAGGTGCGCGAGTGCCCGTTTCACATCGCTCGGCCAGCCCTCGGGCAACCAGACGACGTCGAGCCGCACGGGCTTGCCGCCGGCCAGGCGCATTTCGATGGCCAGAGGCTCCTTGGTCCCGCCGCGGTTCCAAGTCGAAATCGCGACGTCAGGCAGCTCCCGGAGTGCGCGCCTGACGACCGTAAGAACACGGGTATTTTCTCTCATGGCCATATTTACTGTACCAGTAAATATGGCATTCGCGCAATATTGAGAGTTCATCAGTGTGCGCCACTGAAGCTTGGAACGCATCGATGCGAGACGGCGGTTCGCGGAGAACCCAAACGAGAGGCGCGTTGCTCATTCGCCAGGGCGAACGCCCGTCTGCCCGGAGCCTACGTTCCGGTCTTGAGTCTGCCTACTCGCTCTCGAGATCGTCCGCCAGGGTATGGTTCCACGCCGACCTCTCCTCGTTCTCGTCGTGCCAAGTCGCTTCGCGGCCGCGAAGTCGCGCGAAATCGTCGGCAAGACCGCGAAGAAACGCTTGGCGTCGCCGCTCCTCGAGGACTCCGTGAGGGATGCCACTTCGATCGCTGTTCATCGTGTCATTATCCCTGAACTCTGACCGATGGGGTAGGGCTTCCGCCCGAAGTGCGACCGATACTCCCATGCCACGAAATAGTCGCTTACTTTCTGTCCTTCGAAGACGAGACCGCCGAAGTCCTTGTCCAATGTTACGAGTACGCTGTTCTCCGACGCGGCCCATTCAAGGATTTACGTCATCTCCGGGGTCAGCACCTCGCTCGCGTGATTCGAGCACGTCGTATCCCTCACCGCGAAGCCACTCTACGAGACGGCGTCCCGCGCATCGGTCCACGAGGAACTTCACTTCGTGACTTCGATGGCGTCGAGCGAGTCGCAGGCGATTACTGCATGAGCGTACGCGATGCACGCTCGAATGTCTTCGGTTTCCAAATCCGGGTAGTCCTCGAGAATTTCTCCTTCGGACTCACCTTGTGCCAGAAGGCTGAGGATTAGTTCCACTGAGATTCGCATGCCGCGAACGATTGGTTTGCCTCCAAAGACATCGGGGCGGGCCGTAATACGTCTGAGAAGTTGTTCTTTTTCCACAGTTCACCCCTCAAGACACGTCGTCCACCTTCTGCCCCCATATTGGCAGCTTGGGATGGTTCAATGAACAGACCCCAGCCGAGAGCACGAGTGCCATTGTGTGGAGGTCGACGGCGCGCCGTACGCTCAGTTGTCCGCGGGCGGTGTCCCGCGCTCAACAGTCGCTCCTTCTCCCAAGCCAGCTCTCCGACGAGCAAACCACCCCTCGTCCTTCGGTGATCTCACCGATGGCGCCCTGGCCGCCATCGGGGAGCTGTTCTCACGGAAGAGTATGTTACATTCCCGGAGCATGAAGGGGGAAGCGACGACGCTAAGCAAGAGGGCGCCGCGCGCGGACATCCAGCGCGTGGACGAGGAGGGATTTCACGGCTGGGTGGTCACCGTTTGGAAGAACGGCATCGAGCATAAGCGCCGCATCGGCGAGGACAAGTCTCGAAGTCCATCGGTGGCCTTCGCCGCCGCTGTGCGATTTCGAGATGGCATCATCTCCGGCGCTGGCCGGGCGGGAACGTCGAAGGAAGAGACCGGTATCCCTGGAATCCGTGTGGGGAGGGTGCTCACGTCAGCCGGCCGCTACGTCATGAACTACACGAGCTACTGGTATGCTGCGAGGGGAACGCGAGAAGTGCGAATCTTCTCGTGGTTGAAGCACGGGAAAGAAGAAGCGCTCCGATTGGCCAAACGGGCTCTGAGGGAGGGAAGGGAGAGAACTCGCCGGGCGCGACGCTTGCGCAAGAAAGGGAAGACGGCAAACGCCCATGTCGAAATCAACTCGAAGTCCGTTCAGGATCGCTCGATGGCCACCAGACACCCCAACGTTCGGCGCATTGATCACCACCACTTCCACGGCTACGTCGTAACGCTCTGGCGCGTGCGTTCGCGCGTTTCGAAGTCCTTCAGCGATACGACTTGCGGGGGCCGCCGCGCGGCGCTCGAGCGGGCTGTCGAATATTGCGACGCGCTCCTTGCCGAGCTCCCGCCTCCCGTCCGGATCCACAGAAAGAGCAATACTTCGACGGGTATCCCCGGAGTCAGCCTGATCTACGACCGTGCTCGCTCCGGCCGAGTCGTCCCGCGGTTCGTGGCTCGCTGGAACAACGCCGATGGGCGCGAGGGAAGGAAATCGTTCTCCACGATCGTGCACGGCTTCGCGGGTGCTGAATCGAAGGCGATCCAGGTGCGCAACGAGGGGGTCGAACGGCTCATCCGCGATCGAAAGGCCATGCTCCTGGAGGAGATCGAGAATCGGAAGCGGCAGAGGGCGAAATCAGGCGAGAGCCGGCAGAGCCCTCCACCATCTCTCTGAACGGAAGATGTCCAGAAACGCCCAAGTCGTTCGCCAGTGGCTCCTTCTCGAGAGACTCGAGCGCTCGAAGGGCGCCACTCTGGAGGAGCTCGTGGACTGCCTTCCGCCGGAGAGCCCCCGCAATCCGCGAACGATCCGCCGGGATCTGGAGGCCCTCGAGGCGCGATTTCCGTTGTTGACAGAGCGGAGGCGGGGCAAAACGATATGGCGGCTCATGGACGGCTACGACCGTTCCCTGCGGCTCACGTTCTCGCAAACGGAGCTCATGGCACTGGTCTTCTCGAAGGACCTCCTGAGACCCCTCGAGGGAACCGAGCTCAAATCGTCGCTCGATTCCGCGTTCAACAAGATGGCCGCCGCCCTGCCAACGGACGGCGCGAGCTTCATCGGCCACCTGCGCGACTTTTTCTCTGTCGGCCTCGGGCCCCACAAGAAGTATCGCGAGCACCGCGACACCATCGACTGCCTCACCAGGGCGATCTCGCGGTCGCGAACCGTGCAGATGCGGTACTTCTCCGCGTCCCGCAACGTCACCGCCCGAAGAAACGTAGATCCCTATCGTCTCTGGTACGCGCAAGGTGCCCTCTACCTCATCGGCCACTGCCACATGCGCCGCGACGTTCGCCTGTTCTCCGTGGATCGTATTCGCTCGATCGCGATGACGAACGACCCCTGCCAGATGCCGCTCGGGTTCGACGTCGACGAATACGTGGCGAATGCCCTTTCGGTCATGAGAGGAGCCCCTATCGACGTGCGCCTCCAGTTCGACCGCAAGGCGGCGCCCTGGGTCCGGGATCGGGAGTGGCACCGAAGCCAGCGCCTCGAGCCCGGGCGTGGAGGAACGCTCGTCATGACCCTGCGTGTCGCCGACACGCGGGAGCTCGTCGGCTGGATCCTGAGCTTCGGGAGCCAAGCGAAGGTGCTGTCGCCGGAGTCTTTGAGAGAGCGCGTGCGCGAGGAGGCCGAAAAAATTCTGCGGGGCTCTTGACCTCGGATGTCACGGGATCGTGATATCCAGTGGGTGCAGATGGAGAAGCAAGGTGCTCGCCAGCGAGAGTACAGTCGGTAGGTCGTGCGATAGACAGGAAAGGAAGCCAACCCAGCTGTGAACGATTTCGACGTGTGGTTCGCGCGGCTCACGGGCACGGCAGACAAGCCTCATGAGTGGCAACGTGCCCTCGCCGGCGAGACCGACCCACGGAGCCGCCTGGTCCGTATCCCGACCGGAATGGGGAAGACTTTCGGGGTCCTCTCCACCTGGGCTTGGCATAGCCTCCATCGCCGGGAGGACGCCTGGCCCCGGCGTTTGGTTTGGTGCTTGCCCATGCGCGTTCTCGTCGAGCAAACCTATGGAGTCGCGTGTGATTCCCTTGATCGACTGGAAAGCCTCTGGGATGGGACTGGTACGCATGAAGGCAAGGTCGGTGTGCATCTGCTCATGGGTGGAGCGGATCCCGGAGGAGACTGGAACCTCTTTCCAGAGGAATGCGCCATCCTGATCGGAACGCAGGACATGCTCCTGTCCCGGGCGCTGAATCGGGGTTACGCGAGCGGACGCGCACGCTGGCCCGTCGACTTCGGACTCTTGAGCCACGACGCACTCTGGGTTATGGACGAAGTCCAGCTCATGGACGTAGGGCTCGCGACGAGCGGTCAATTACAGGCCTATCACGATGCCGATGCGCGCAAAGGCTTTAGACGCCGGTACACATGGTGGATGAGTGCGACCCTGCAGCCGGATTGGTTGAGGAGCGTGGATACGGAGCCCAGGCACGCCGAGTGGATTCGCGAGCCGACCGTCGTGCTCCATGACCAGCGTGGCGTTGGCCTGGGCGCGATTCGCAAGACCCTCTCTCTGACGACGATCGCGAGCAAGGACGCCAAAGCATTTGGCAAAGCACTCGCGAGCCGCGTTCTCGACGAACACCGGAAGCTCGGCGACGGTGAGTACGGCCGCATCAGTCTCGTGGTCTGCAATACCGTAGAGCGAGCGTGCGCGACCTTCGACGCTCTACGTGCTCAGGCGCCCGGACAGCCGGCCGAACTGGTCCACAGCCGTTTCCGCCCATTGGAGCGCAGCACGTGGAGGACGAGTTTCCTCAGCCGGGCTGCGTGCGTCGCCGGCGTGGACCGCATCATCGTTGCTACGCAGGTCGTCGAGGCCGGTGTCGATATCTCGGCTGGCGCGGTAGTAACGGAACTGGCTCCTTGGCCTAGCTTGGTACAGCGGTTCGGCCGCTGCGCCCGGTACGGCGGAAGCGGCGTCTGTCTCGTGGTCGATCGCGGGCGTGACGAGGACGACGCATCGCCGTACAGCGCCGAGGAGATCGAGGCCTCGTGGGCAGCGCTCACAAAACTCAATGACAAGGGCAGTGACGTTGGCGCTGGGCGGTTGGAAGGCTTCGAGGAAGGACTCGAACGCGATGAGCGAAAGACTCTTTTCCCTTACGAGCCCAAACCTGCGACGCGAACTCGAGGAACTCTTCGACACCACTCCGGATCTTACGGGTGCCGATCTGGATATCAGTCGCTTTATTCGAACGGGCGAGGATCGCGACCTTTTCGTTTTCTGGTTGGACATCCCGAAGGGGGTAAAAACGAGAGCCACGCCCGGCCCCGTCAAGATGACCGACCCTTCCCGCCGAGGGCGCGTCCCTCTTCGGAAACCTGCGCGACTTGTGTGTAAGGTGGTCCTAGCGGCGGCGTACAAACACCCTACCAGTCATTACGAGAAATGCTTTGACATTTGGAATAGTTCGCCTTATAAGATTGAGGTTCAGCGGCTTGGCGTGGTCGACCACGCGACGAGCGGGCGTCCAATACCCGCGCCGCTCCTGATCCCGTGCCCTCCTGTCATGGAGGCCACGGGTCCCATTGAAGATGCCTTGTGGGTTGTTTGTTTGGCAAAGGCACCAACGGCCTTTTCCCGATCCGGGAGGATCGGGCTCCATTGGGTTCGTGGCCATTAAAGTCAGGTGAAAGTTTTTGCTCCGGAGACGCGCACAAAGAGTAATAAATGGAGCGCAGAGAATTCCGGGGTCAGTGTGACCCCTTCTGTCCTGAGCGCGTGCTATTAGGAGTTTCGAACGGGAGGAGATCGAAATGACCGAGTTGACGCTCGATGTGCTGCGCGGTGCGACCTCATCCGCCGCCGCGTTCCGGTCCCGCAGGCGGCTTCAACCTGCGGGCGGCGAGGGTGACAAAGTCTTTCCGCCGACTTTCGCGAACGCCGTCTACGCGCTCGAGAAACGGCGCGTCGCTGGCCGCACGGAGCCCGTCCAGTGCGTGCTCCTCGACAGCGTGCAGAGCCAGGCGAATCGCATGGAGCTGGCGCTGCAAGAAGCGGTTGACGCCGGAAAGCTGAAGATGCCCCTCGTGGTCGTCGACTTCTCGGGACGGGATCCGACGGGGGACATCGACGCCGACGAGAAGGCGGGCCGGCTCATCGATGCCGTGGGCAGGGTGACGAGCCTTCAGGTCCCCCATCGCCTGGCGGACGCCATCCTTCGCGACAGCGAGCTCGACGGTAAGCCCTTCCGGAAGTCCGATAGAGGCAAGGCGCTGAATCAGGTGAGTCTGGCCAACGCGACGCCGCTTTTCGAGCTCTGTCCCACGGCGCTTGTCTTTGGCATGTGGGACTCCACGGGTCCGAAGGGCGGCCTCGGCCCGAAGTTCGAGCGGGCGATGGTCTCCGAGATCGTGGGCATCGGCGCCGCGTGGGGTGACGACTACCGAGCGCGAGGCGTGCGCCGCGATCCGCTCGAAATCCGGGCCGCAGTCAAAGTACTGAAAGCCGCGGACAAGTCCTGGACCGTCGCAGATGCGAAAGCCAAGGGCGCCACCGAGCCGTCCAAGGTAAACCACAGCAGCGTCCCATTCGATTCCGTGAACTCCGGCGTCACCATCGAGCACGCCGAGCAGATAACCACGCTCTCGCTAGTCTGCCTCAGGCGGTTGCGCTTCCCGGTTAACGGAGCCTCCGGCCCCGCGACGGACGCTGCCGCTCGCACGGTGCTGGCGGCTCTGGGTCTTTGCGCGGCGGCGCTCGCCTTCGAATCCGGCGTGGGATTGCGGTCGCGATGCCTCTTGTGGCCGGACGGGCCGATGAGCTGGGAGTTGCTGGACCGGCCTGGAGAAGCTCCGAAGACGTTCTCCCTGTCCGCTGGCGGCGCGATCGACCTTCTCAACGCCGCGGTCCGCGAAGCCAGGGACGTGAAGCTCCCCTGGCCCGAGGAGCCCATCCCGCTTTTGCCCTCCGAGGAGCTTATCAAGCTCGTTCGTCTGAGCCAGCTCGAGGCCACCAAGGAAGGGCCAGACGAGAAGAAGTGAAATGCTGACCCTCGGAATTCGATACTTGAACGGGTTTGTCGCCGCCACCGAGCCAGACTCCCACGAGCGAGCCGAATGGCCGCCGCACCCGGGCCGGGTGTTCATGGCGCTCGCCGCTGCGCACTTTCAGACTGAAAGCGAGCCGTCCGAGCGTGAGGCCCTGCTGTGGTTGGAGGGGCTCGACCCGGCGCCCGCGATCTGCGCTTCCGAGTGCGCCGAGCGCGCGGTCGTGACGCACTACGTCCCGGTGAACGACAAAGCCGGCCCATCGAAGGCCCTCCTCCAGAGCGCTCCCTTGACGCGAGACCGACAGCCGCGCACCTTCGCGCGCGCGCACCTCGAGAGCGAGATCGCGTACGTCGTGTGGCCGTCGGCGGAACCCTCTCAGCCCATTCGGCAGGCGCTCGAATCGCTCTGTTCGAAGGTCACGCGCATCGGACATTCGTCGTCACTTGTGCAGATGTGGATCGTGGCCCCCGGTGAGGGTGGTGAGGACCGCGCGCTCAAGGAGCCCAACTGGGTGCCCGACGAGCGGCGCGCGACCGTGCACCTGCGCGTCCCGGGTCCGGGAACGCTGGCCGATCTGGAGCGCCGCTACAACGGGCAAGCCCTCGACCTCTTCGCCGAGTTACAGGTAACCGCGGCGGACGACAGCGACAAGAAGGCGCAGAAGGCCGCCTTGAAGCGACTGAACGAGGAGTTTCCCGATGGCGCACCGGCGCAGCTGAGGCCGCAGCTATCGGCGTATCGCGGATACGCTCGCGCGGCTTCATCCGGCGACCAGGCGACCTCCGCGCCCGGAACGGTGTTCAGCCCGCACCCAGTCATCCTGACGCTCGAGCGTGAGGACGGGCCCTACCGCCACCTCGACCTCGCCTCTGTGCTTGCAGTCGTCAAGCGCTGGCGCGAGGCTCTCCTCACCCAGAGCAACGGTCTTCCGGACCGAGCTCGCGAACTTCTCTCCGGCCACGATCGAGACGGCGCACCCCTCGAAGGACCTCACCTGGCATTCCTCCCGCTCGCATTCGTCGGCCACGACCACGCGGACGGCCGACTCCTCGGCATGGCTCTCACGCTACCGGCCGACGTCTCGCCCGACGATCGGCGCACGACGCTCCGAGTAATCAGCAAGGTCCGATATCTGGCGCTCGGCCGCCTCGGGAAATGGAAAATCGCAGCCGAGACGAGCGCCTCTCCGACGTGGAACCTTCGCCCGCACGTATGGACGGCCCATCCCCGAGGGGCGACCCATTGGTCCACGGTGACACCCATGGTTTTCGATCGACACCCGAAAGCGGACGAGCGCTCGGTGTACCACACCGAGGTAGCTCGAATGATCGCCACCGCTTGCGCGCGGATCGGAGTACCCGAACCACGCGAGGTCATCGTGACCCAGGTTTCGGCGCACCTCGGAGTCCCCCCGGCGTCCGCCTTCCCGAGGCTCTGCCGCAAAGACGGCACCGAGCGCCGTCACGCCCACGCGATTCTCGTGTTCGAGCGCCCGGTGTGCGGACCGATCGTTGTCGGAGCTGGCCGTTACCGCGGCTACGGCTTCTGTCGGCCGCTGCATCCGGAGGGCCAGGCGGAATCTGGCACACGCCGCGAGGAGGTCGCCGGATGATGTCACCTTGGGCAGCTATGCTGCGGCATTTAAGTCTGGATTGCGCTACGTGAGGAAACCTTCACTGCGCCTCGTGCGCAAGTTGCCCACCAGGCTCATCGCCAGCCTAAACGGTGGTCCTGCTACGCTGCGCGGGTCTCGCCGCTTGTCAGGCTACGATGATTGTGACGATTTCGTGGAGGCCGACGAAGTCGGCAGGGTTTTCTCGTGTAGAGCGGCTGGCCGTTGGCAGCCGCGGTCGACGCGATGAGCAGATCGGCCAGACGTGTTCGACTGGACCGTCCCGCCGCCTTCGGGGCGGCAAACACTCGGCCCTCGTTCAGGCCGCCTCCGAGTCGAAAGGCCGAGCATCCCATGTCGACGCAACCCGCTGCAGCCGGTCCTGGCGCCGCGCCTTTTCTTGCTCGTCACTCGCGGCGTGAGGTCCGGGAGAGAGCTCGGCAAAGGTCACCGCGGCAATTGCAGATTCGTCGGGAAGCACGGCGGGACCGACCAAGTCATGGTCCACGACTACGGACGTGTCCAGCAAACCTCTTGTCGGCTCAGCCTTCGATGGACTGGTCTACGACTGTATCCAGATCGGCTCGCAGCCGACCGGCGTCGATCCGAGGAGCCCGCCGCCCTGCATCCGCAATTGCCGCCCGTGGCACGAACCTGCCGGGTGAAATGGGCCGGAGCTCAGCGACCGGCACCCCGTTGCGGGTGATGACGATCGTCTGTCCTGCCTGGACTTCCCGCAAAACGGCGCCGGAGTCGTTGCGCAGCTCCCGATGGGAGATGATCTTGCTCACGGTTGGCAGTGTGGCATTGGTAACACTTGGTAGCAAACTGAGGGGCAGCGGTCGCCCGAGATGGGCAAGGCAGGAGACGGCGTGATCCAACTCCCCGACTTCACGACATTCTTTCAAGCCCTTTGGGGCTACGGCCCCTTCCCATGGCAGTCCATGCTGGCCGAGCGAGTCGAAGGCGGTACCTGGCCGAAGGCGCTCGACCTTCCCACGGCGTCCGGCAAAACGGCTTGTATCGAGGTCGCGCTATACGCACTTGCCGCGCAGGCGGAACGGTCGACCGAAGACCGCACCGCGCCACGCCGGATCTGGTTCGTCGTAGATCGGCGGATCGTCGTGGACGAGGCGTTCGAGCGTGCGAATAAGATTGCGGAGAGACTTCGCAAGGCTTCCGATGGGCCTCTCCGAGAAGTTGCGGATCGGCTGCGACACGTTGCGGGCACCGAACGGCCGCTCGCCGTCGCGCGCCTCCGCGGAGGGATCTTTCGCGACGACGGCTGGGCGCGCCTCCCTTCGCAGCCGGCGGTCATCACCTCGACGGTCGATCAGCTTGGCTCGCGCCTGCTCTTCAGAGGCTACGGCCACAGCCATCTGGCCGCCCCGATCTTCGCGGGTCTCGCGGCGAACGACAGCCTCGTGGTCCTCGATGAAGCGCACTGCTCGGTGCCGTTTCTGCAGACGCTGAACGCGGTCGAGACCTATCGCAGCCCGGGCTGGGCGGAGGCGCCTTTGCAGTCGCCGTTCGCGTTCGTCGTCCTTTCTGCGACGCCTCCCTCGGAGATCCCCGGGGACGCCATCTTTCCCGGGGCGATGCGCGAGCCCGCGCTCGATCACCCGGAGCTCGAGAAGCGACTCAGGGCGTCGAAGCAAGCCGAGCTCATCGAGGTAAAGGGGAAAGTCGGCGAGCTGGACGATCCGCTCGTGGTTGGCGCGGTGGATCGCTCCCTCGATCTTCTGGGGACCGGGAAGCGGCGCGTCGCGGTGATGGTGAACCGCGTGCGCACGGCGGAGAGTATAGCTGCGGCTCTGCGCGAGACGGTTGGAGACGATACGGATGTCGTGCTCCTCACGGGGCGGATCCGGCCCTTCGAGCGAGACCAGCTCGTCGATCGCTGGAAAAAGTTCCTTCGAGCCGTCTTGCCCGACGATCCCCCGAAGCCGATCGTTCTGGTTTCGACGCAGTGCCTGGAGGTCGGAGCGGATCTCAGCTTCGATGCGCTGGTTTCCGAAGCGGCGAGCCTCGATGCGCTCCGGCAGCGCTTCGGACGGCTCGACCGGATGGGAGAGGCGGGCGCGTCTCCTGCCGCCATTCTCGTCCGTAGCCGCGATGCCGATCCGGACCAGGCCGAGCCGGACCCAATCTACGGGTCGGCGATCGCCGCCACGTGGAAGCTTCTGAAGGAACGCGCCGAGGGGGACGTGATCGACTTCGGCTTCGAGAATCTACGCGACACGCTTCGAGACCTCGAGGATTTGTCGCCTTATCTGGCGCCGGTCGCCGAAGCCCCAATCCTTCTTCCCGCACACCTCGATCTGTTCTGCCAGACGTCCCCGATCCCCCATCCCGAGCCCGACGCACAACTGTTCCTGCACGGGATAGACCGCGGGGCGCCGGAGGTGCGCGTCTTGTGGCGATCGGATCTTGCGCCGGACGACACGTCCGCATGGGTTGAGACCATCGCGCTGTGTGCGCCCCTCAGCGGAGAGATGCTCTCGACGCCCCTTTATCGTCTGCGCGCGTTTCTCTCCGGTTCCACCGAGACCAGCGATGAGGCGGACGTTGAAGGTGTGCCTGCGCCGGAGGGAGAGGACCGCCCCGATCGCATCCGGCCATGCGTCGTCTGGCGCGGGCGGGAGCCTGATCGGTCGGTGGTGGCCTGGAGTGGAAGCGACCTCGCTCCCGGGGACGTAGTCGTCTTACCCGCGGTGTACGGGATGTCGGGTCTGGGGCAGTCCGCCCCCGCCGAGGCGCTCGGGAAAGACGCGTTGGACCTTTGGGAGCCTGTTCTCGACAGCGCCGGAAGGCCGCCGGCGGTGCGCTTGAACCGGGCGGTGCTCGCCCCGTGGATCGCTTGTCCGCCTGTCGACGAGCTCCTCCAACTGGCGGAAGAACCGGAGCTCGATCAGGAGGCAGTCCGTGACGCGGTCCAAGCCGTTGTCGAATACAAACCCGAGGACGACGACGCTCCTCCGGCTCCTCCCTCGTTGTGGATCGAGAGACTTCGCGACCTTCGCCCGAGCCGCATCGTGAAGCATCCAGGACGCGGCCTCGTTCTCTTCGGCAGCGGCTCCCCCCGGATCACCCGCACGGCGGAGCCAGACCTCTTTGCCGATGACGACGATCTGACTTCGTCGAGCGGGGCGCAGGTCACGCTCGACGAGCACTCCGAGCTCGTGAGGCGCACGGTGGAAAAGCTGGCCGAGCGGTGTTTGCCCGAGGAATACCGGGCGGTGCTTTCGTTGGCTGCATATTGGCACGACGTCGGAAAACTAGATGAGCGCTTTCAAACCCTTTTGCACCACGGAAGCGAGCCCGCGGCGCTTGCGGCCCCGGCGCCTCTCGCGAAGTCCTCGCAAGTGCCGACATCGCCCGCCCGCCGCCAGGCCATTCGGGCCGCTTGCGGCCTTCCGCATAACTTCCGTCACGAGATGCTCTCCGCGCAGCTCGCAGAGCGGCTTGCGCCGACGCCCGACGATCGAGAGGCGGCAGATCTCTTCCTGCACCTGATTGCGAGCCATCACGGCCATGCGCGTCCTTTCGCTCCGCTGAGCGAGGATCCGCGTCCTCGCGCAATCTCGGGACGTCTGGGCGCGATTCCGATCACCCTCACTGAGGAGGAACGAGCGAAGCTCAACGCGCCCCATCGGGTGGACTCCGGAGTTGCGGACCGCTTCTGGCGTCTCGTGCGACGGCACGGTTGGTGGGGTCTCGCGTACTTCGAGGCTCTCATAAGGCTGGGTGACTGGTACGCGAGCGGGCTCGTCCTCGATGAACGAACCGACGAGAAGAAGGAGACGTGATGGCCGATGACGCCAACGTGCATGAGGTCGAGCTTTCGGGCCTCGATGGAGCCAATCCTCTCGGCTTCCTAGCAGCCCTGGGCACGCTCGTCACGCTCCAGTCCGTCGGCAGGAACGGTGCAAGGCTCCGCTGGCGCCGTCGGGCGACCTGGGTTCCCGTCCTCGCGGGAGTCTCCGCACCCACTCGCCCGGCGGTCAGCGAGCTCGTCGCTCGCGGACTTTGCGGCGTTGATGTCCCGGAGGATGCCGAGAGGAAGAGGACTGAAGCCGAGCGGCGATACGAGGCGGCGAGGAAGACCGTCGAAGACAAGAGGAAGGAGATTCGGAGGAGCGGCCTGAAGGGGAAGGATCGCGACGACGCGATGGCGGCGGAAGGGCCGCCGCTCGAACGCGCTCGCGATGCGAGCCGGGAGGAGTGGCTCCGGGCGCTGGCGGAGGCCGTACCGCGTCCCGAGCTCGCACTGGGAAAGAAGATCGACTGCACGCGCCTCGAGTATCGAGAACACGCGGGGGCGTTTCGTGCCCGAGGCGATCGGGAAACGCTGGACTTGATCGCGGCGTTTGGCAGCGACGGCTGTCTCGAAGAGCGGTCGGAGGCCATCGAAGCGACGCCGTTCTGCTTCATCAAGGGAGGTGGGCATCAGTATTTTCTGGACACCGTTCGGCAGCTGATTCAGAAGGTTTCGGCCGAGCGCGTCGAGCGGGTGCTCTTCGATCCCTGGACCTATGAGGACGAGACTCTCTCGATGCGCTGGGACCCGGTCGAGGATCGAAGGTACGCACTCATGGACCGCGACCCGACGGCATCCGACAACAAGGCGAGGACGGTGTGGATGGCGAATCTTCTCGCCTATCGGTCCCTGGTCCTGTTCCCGTCCGCTCCCAGGCGTGGCGGCTTGCGCGTCGCAGGCTGGACGGTCCTCGACCGGGAGCCCACGTTCAGTTGGCCCATTTGGGACTTTCCGGCGAGTGCCGACACGATTCGCTCCCTCGTTCAGCTTCGCGAGCTCACCGCGCCGAACCCCGATTCGGCGATACTCGAAGCGCGAGGGTTGGCCGCGGTTTTTCGAGCGCGTCGGATCAGGGTAGGCTCAGGCGCAAACTACAAGCTGAACTTCTCTCCAGCTCGAGGTGTCGTGTGAGGCCACAGGCTTCATAACCGATACGCTCCGGTGACGCGGTCGAGTCTTTTTACTCAAGCGTGACCTCGGATGTCACGCTCGGGTGATATTCAGTAACGCAGGCGTGAGACTCCCGCGGTTTCCGCGGAGCACCATCCCCCAAGAGTACGCCCCGAAGGAGCGCTGTACCGTTGAACGATTACGGTTTGTCTGCGTCGAAAGAGAAGCGGAAACAAACCTTGGATACTGGGGGCGCGTTGGGCCCAACTGGAGGCGACGAAGAGAGTGCGACCGAGGAGCCGAACGAGGGGCTTTTGCCCGTTCGGATGCTGAACGAGTACGCGTACTGTCCACGCCTATTCCACCTGATGCATGTCGAGGGCCGGTGGGCGGACAACGTCTTCACCGTCGAGGGCAAGCACGCCCACCGGCGCGTGGATCAACTGGATCACGTCCTGCCGGATCCAGAGGGCGGGAAGGAGGATAAGAAGGCTTCACCCTCCACTCCGGAATCCTTGGGCGGAGACGACCCGCCGCGGATCTCGCGCTCCGTCCCGCTCGCAAGCGGGCGTCTGGGCATCACGGCGAAGCTCGACCTTGTCTCGACGGCAGGTCGAGAGGCCGTGCCGGTCGAAACCAAGCGGGGCCGGGTTCCGAATAACCCCGAGCGCTCCTGGGAGCCCGAGCGCGTTCAGCTCATGGCCCAGGGACTCCTGCTTCGCGAGCACGGGTACGAATGCGACCACGGGGTCCTGTACTTCACGAGCTCTCGAACGAGGGTCGACGTGCCCTTCACGCCGGAGCTCGAAGCGCGCACGCTTGCATTCATCGAGCAGGCCCGGGTCGCTTCAGAGTGCCGAGAGCTTCCGCCCCCTCTCGACGACAGCCCCAAATGCATCGGATGCTCCCTCAATGGGATCTGCCTTCCGGACGAGACCCTGGCCCTCCAGAGGGTCCCCGAGGACCCGGCAGCACCGGGCGTGCGCCGGCTGTATCCGGCCCGTGATGACGCGACTCCGCTCTATGTACAGGAGCAGGGGGCCAAGGTCGGAAAGACCGGAGAAAACCTGGTGGTTCGCAAGGGTACTGACAGCCTGGCCACCGCCAGGCTCAAAGACGTGAGTCAGCTAGTGCTCTGCGGAAACGTCGGGATCAGCGCCCAAACGATTCACTTGCTTGCCGAAGCGGGCGTCCCCGTAGTTCACCTGTCGAGCGGCCACTGGTTCCACGCCATCACCTACGGCATCGGGCTTCGAAACGCTTACGATCGGGCGGCGCAGTTCGCGGTCGCGGATCGGCCGGAACGCTGTCTGAGTTTCGCGAAGGAGATCGTCTCCGCCAAAGGCTCCAACCAGCGCACGATGCTGCGGCGCAACGGAACCGCGTCGGACCGAACGCTCGAGGAAATGAACCAGATCCTCTCGAAGGTCGGAGACGCTCAGAGCCCGGGGCAGCTTCTCGGCCTCGAAGGCGGCATCGCCGCGCACTACTACAGGAACTTCGCCGGAATGCTGCGGCCCCGGGATTTCGATTCCGAGTGGGAGTTCGAGCGCCGCAACCGCCGTCCGCCACAGGACCCGGTCAACGCCCTTCTTTCGTTCGGATACGCCCTTCTCACAAAGGAGTGCACCGTCGCTCTCCTCGCCGAAGGCCTGGACCCGTGGTGGGGCTTCTATCATCGGCCCCGTCACGGACGCCCCGCGCTTGCTCTCGACATCATGGAGCCCTTCCGTCCTCTGATCGTGGATTCCGCCACGGTCACGGCAATCAACACCGGCATGGTGAAGGCCAAGGACTTCACCGCCAGCCGAGCCGGGTGCATGCTCAACTCCACCGCCCGCCGAGCGGTGATCCGGGCCTACGAATCGCGTTTAGACCAGCTCGTGACTCATCCATTGTTCGACTATCGATGTTCCTGGAGGAGTATGATCCGAGTTCATGCGCGTTTGCTGGCGCGGTGGCTCCGGGGCGACGTCCCCCGCTACGAAAGCATCGTGACCCGCTGACAATGAGACGAAAGCGGTTCCTCGTGACCTACGACATTTCGGACGACAAGCGACGTAACCGCGTATTCCGAACCCTCTACGCCTACGGCGATCACGCGCAGTACAGCGTGTTTTTTTGTGAGCTGAGCGCGATGGAACTCGCCGAGTTACGTGGTAAGCTTCGAGCGGCACTTCACGAGATCGAGGACCAGATCATGATTCTGGACTTGGGAGCTGCAGAGAATCCCCTGGAGGGCGGCCTCGAGTGTCTCGGCAAGCCCTACCGTCCGACTGCCGCCGTGCTCGTTGTTTGAAGTGCGAGCACCGCGGTGGTGAGCAAGAAGCCGTTGCCGCTCGTGGTCTTTTCGAAAAGCACCTGCGAAATACTTGCCGCGAATGGAGTTAAAAGACGCGCCTTTTCCGCGCTCATCAGAGTGCGGCCCCATTGAAGCAAGAGGTGGTACGAGGGTGACGCCACCGATGCATTCTTTTCCGCGCTCATCAGAGTGCGGCCCCATTGAAGCCTCGACCTCGGCGTAGGCGAAGTAGGGGTCGCCTTCTTTTCCGCGCTCATCAGAGTGCGGCCCCATTGAAGCGCTCGCGGCGCGCATGGCGCCATCGCGGGCTACGACCCTTTTCCGCGCTCATCAGAGTGCGGCCCCATTGAAGCCGGCCCTGGCCGTCCCACACGTCGCCGCGCCCCATTTTTCCGCGCTCATCAGAGTGCGGCCCCATTGAAGCGAGACGATCGCCCACCGGGAGATTCGGTACAGCCCATTTTCCGCGCTCATCAGAGTGCGGCCCCATTGAAGCTCGCACGTATGGAGGACGCACATCCCGTCCGGGATGGGTTTTTCCGCGCTCATCAGAGTGCGGCCCCATTGAAGCATCTTCAGGGCGAGTTCCCGCCTGGCCTCCGGCGTTTTTCCGCGCTCATCAGAGTGCGGCCCCATTGAAGCTACTCCTCGTGCGTTTCAGAGAACGCCCAACGTGGTATTTTCCGCGCTCATCAGAGTGCGGCCCCATTGAAGCGCTCGCGGCGCGCATGGCGCCATCGCGGGCTACGACCTTTTCCGCGCTCATCAGAGTGCGGCCCCATTGAAGCGTGGCCTCGCTCCCGACATGTCAAACATCCCCGCGGGTTTTCCGCGCTCATCAGAGTGCGGCCCCATTGAAGCCCAGCTCGCGTCCTTCAACCCAACTGCCGCGAAGGCTTTTCCGCGCTCATCAGAGTGCGGCCCCATTGAAGCCGCCCCTGCAACGGTGAACGGTGTCCTAGCTCTTGTTTTCCGCGCTCATCAGAGTGCGGCCCCATTGAAGCATGATCTCGAGGGTGTGCTCTGGGTGCACGGCGAAGAATTTTCCGCGCTCATCAGAGTGCGGCCCCATTGAAGCGAGAGACGCCTCGTCCACCTCCGTGATCGGGCCGCCTTTTTCCGCGCTCATCAGAGTGCGGCCCCATTGAAGCGAGAGCGAGCCCCCGGCTCCGGAGGTCGAGCCCGAAGTTTTCCGCGCTCATCAGAGTGCGGCCCCATTGAAGCGAGATGCGGTCAGGGGCGACACCCACGCACGCCGCGATTTTCCGCGCTCATCAGAGTGCGGCCCCATT
>CAZKNR010000530.1:0-14580 GCA_964553925.1 uncultured Acidobacteriota bacterium | reverse complement strand
ACTGTGATCGTCACGAGGTAGATCGAGTCCCCGAGAAGCTCGCCGGCGACCCCGAGGTCGCTGTCGATGGAGACGGTGCCCGTCGTGGGGTTCTTGTTCGAGCGAGAGCCGACTTGGAAGAAGAGGTCGATGGCGCCCGCGCCGCCGGCGGCGCCTGGAGATGGCCGCACGGCGAGATCGGAGGGCGGATGGAGCCAGCCATCCGGCAAGTGGAAAACGATTCGCCCCGCGTAAGCGAGAGGATCGGACGGACTCTCGCCGGTGCGCAGGATCGTGATCGCCTGGCCCGTACTAACCGCAAAGACCAGTCCGCCGGCCGTCTTGAGCCCGCTCAAGCTCCCCGGAAGCCCTTGAAAAAGTTTTTGAGGAGCGCCTCGGCCGCGCCGTCGCCGTCGGCATCGACGAGCCGCACGAGCGTGCCCTTCGAGCTGTAAAAGTTCTTTGATCCCTGCACCGGATCGCTCGTGGCGACGAGGAGCGAGCCATCGGCAAGGAGCGCCATGCCCTTCGGGTAGTTGAGGCCGCCGGCGAAGACCGTCGCGCGAAACTGCGCTGGGTCCACGCCGGGACCGAGCAGCTCAAAGGGCGCCGGAGAAGCCGCGCGGACCTGCGCGACGAGAGCGCAGATGCGCAGAACCAGATGGAGACGGAGGAGGAGCGCTTTCTTCATCGGAAGGAGATCCCGCGGGGCAATTTACCGTCTGCCGGTCGACGCTCGTCGACCAGACCGAAGCCTCATAGTCGCTGCCCGCAAGGGTCGCTGGCAACCTCGTGGGCGTTCTCACTTCTCTTTGCGTCGCTCGCGATGGCTGCGATGCTTGGTTGGCCTTGCCGGGGGAGGGATTCGATCTAGAAGCTTCCACCCTCTCCTCCCCGGCTCGACGGGACGTTCTGTCGGGGCAACCATCTTGACGCAAACCCCTGCCGGCTGAAGCTGTGCATCGAGAATCGCGATCCTCGAGGATGCACGAAACGAACGCTTCGATGCGATCGCAATCGACGAGGTCGTCTTCGCTACCGCCTCCCCGTCCTCTCCGCGATGGACACGCCGACGCCCAGGCCGACGACCGCTCCAAGGAAACATCCCCACTTGACGGCGACGGCGAAGGCGAGCCCGCCGGCAAATTCGCCGCCCGAGCGAACGAAGAGGGCCATCACCGTGAAAACTACGATCGCGCCGAGAAACGCACCGACACCCACCATGAACACTGTGACGAGGCATCCCCTCATGAGAACCGGTCCCCCTATCTGCCGCGTTTGGAGCCTCACGACGACCCTTCCCACTCGGCCTATCGGACGATCCGCACGTAGGACCCGCCGTTCTGGGCGGCGAGATCCTTCATCCAAGCCTGCTGGCTGACGATCGCGCCGATGTCGATGACGTGGATGATGACCCCCCAGTTCCGCTCCCGGACCCGTGAGAGGATCTCGTCCGGATCGTTACCGCAGGTGATTTGCCCGTCCGAGAAGAAGACGATCTCCTTCTCCTTCCTGTTCGACAGGGCTGCGAATCCGAGCCCCTCCATGAGCCCCGACAGCACGCAGCTCCCGTGGTCCGCCTGCGTGGACCTTACGAAGGCAATGGCAGCCTCCTTCATGGCGGGGTTGGCCTCGGCCGGCGGGCCCGACGCAGGGAACTTCGTAATCTCGTTGGCGATGAGGACGATCCCAAACTGGCTCTGTTCCGAAAGCGAAGAGATGATCGCCTCGATCGCCTCCTTCTGGATGCTCAGCAGGGCAGGGCTCCCTGCATTGCCGGACCTCTTGCCGACGATGAAGACGCCCATGGCCGAGCAGGGTACGAAGCTCGGGCAGTCCAGGGCGTCGGTCGTCCGGTCGAACCAGCAGCCGCGGATCGAGGTCTTGGGCCGGGGCCCGCCCGCGAAGAAGTTCGGGGTAATGGGCGGGGGCCCGCCCTGGAAGAGGTAGCCAAGGAGGTAGATCCCGTCGGTGATGGAGACCTGCCCGTCGTCGTCCAGGTCGGCCGCGTCCGGGCAACTCACAGCGGCCGGGTCTCCCAAGAAGAGGAACCGGAAGACCTGGATGGCGTCGGTGACGTTGATCGCTCCGCTCGCGTTGACGTCGCCGCGCACGAACCACGCGGCCGGCAGGGTCGCCGGGACCATGCTCGACGCGAGGACTGCTGCACCGATCAGGAGCCTGCCCACGAAATTCACGCGGGCATGGTACGCGGATTGAGGGCTGGAAATCAACGTTGGGCCACGAGAGATTCCTGAGCGGTGGTGATATTGGGGTTCTTCTTCAGACCATGGAAGTCCGGCTCGCGGGGGCGTTCCCCACGGGCCGGATCGTCGGCCACCGGGATCGCGTTCTTGTTGTTACCGTCGCACCTTCTCTATGAAGTCGGCCCAGGTCAGGCTCTCGAACCGGAGGAGTCGACGCCTTCGCAGGAAGTTGCACTGCTCCCTGAGCGCGCGGTCGTCGACGATGAAGGCGTCGCAGTAGGCGGCCGAGCAGGCGATCACGTTGTCGTAGTCGTCCCCTCGGCCGGGCTTGAGCGCGGCGGCGAGATCCCCGGGCATCAATCCCCGCATCTTCGGGGGAATCGAGTTACCGAACATGTCGAGGTACAGCATCGCCGCTTCGGCCCGGAGCGAGAGGTATCGGCCGGTCTCCTCTTTGACAAGCCGAGCGTCCTCGGCGGGCCTCTCCAGATCCTTCAAGAGTCCCTCCAAAATCCAGTCAGGTAAGTGCGCTGGATCGAGCACTTCAACTTCTTTGATCAGTTCATCGAGATTCGTCTGGTCTTTGACGTGCTGCTGGAGAACGCCTCGCGCGTGCTTGTGAATCGCCATAGTCTGGTCCTTCTGCACGTTCACGGTTTGCCGGACTTCGCCGAGAAGGTCCGCGGTGAACCCGCCGCGGACCGCGGCGGCGAGGTGGCTCTCCCAATTGATCCCATCGGTTGGCGTGGAAGTCAGCGCGCCCTTCGCCTCCTCCGCCCAGATCCCCCAGGCATGCAGGGTCACTTCGATCCGGTTCGGCAGCTCCCGCCAAAGTTTCAGGAGCCCCCTCCCGTTTTTCATGCTTCGATGCTCGTCGCGACCCGCGAACATCTCGTCGATGCTGTGGGGGGAGACTAGGATCCTGAGGTTCTTGTTCCTCGCGGCTTCCACGAGGGGGGTAGGGTCGTCGGCGGCCGTGATGAGAACAGACGTGTCCAAGAAGATGTGCAGCATCGATTCGTCTCCGAAAGTCATCGACGATACGCCAGCGGAGCGCGAGTGACCTTAGGGCGTCCCATTCAGGGTTCGGAGATGGGATTGAGCTTCCAGGTCCAGGTGATCGAGCCGGGCCCCTCCAGCGCCGTCATAGTCCCATCGAGGACTCCGTTGTTCTTGACCACGGGGAGATCGGCACCGCCACTCTCATTCGCGCGCCACCAGAAAAAGCGGAGTACGTTGTAGTCATAATCGTCGAGAGGGTCCGGGCACCGGTACCGAACCGAGGGCCCTGTGGCGTCCCCCCAGCCGCCGGAGGCGAGGTACTCCCTGGAGTCTGTGACGAGAAGGACGACCTCGTTGGAGTTGGACGCCGTGTACGTGTAGTGGTCTTTCCCGGTCCCCGAACAGTCGCCTAACGTGCCGGAATGGCTCCAATCCGTCTCGAGGCTGACGACCCGGAAGAGCCTCAATTCACAATTCTCATTAACACCACCCGGCGAGATCTCCGCGGAGTGCTCCAGGGTTACCTTGCTTTTCAGGGTGGTGGTGGATTGCCTGTCGCCATCTGCGATCGTTTCGGTCGCGGTCACGTCTCCCTGCCAGCGCCAGCAGCCGGTGTTCCTTATCTTGAGAATGGGGCGCGAAAGACTGACGAGCTCGTCCAGCGTCTTCTTAACCCCGGCGCTGGTCCATTCGCTGTTCGAAATAATGATGACCAGCTTCTCGAGGCGCTGGTCCTTCTGATCACGACAGAAGACGACACAGGAACCTCCTTCCGCCTCCGCGGTGAGGTCCCGGTGGTGCCAGAAGGGATCTCCCTCGATCTTGTAGAGGATCTGGAGACGGCCGGGGTCCCCGGGCTCGATCAGCTCGTGCTGGAGGAGCACCCAACGGGCTTCCGGGTCGGGGAAAACGAACTGATAGTAAACTGCCGAGAGGTTGGGAATGGAGAGGGAGAGTTCGATGTCCATCGCGCCCTTCCCGCCCATGTTCACGCTGGTCTCGAAGCGAAAGGGTGATTCTTTCGAAGGGACCACGCGGCCGTTGTGGGGCTCAGAGGTCCGCGCGCCTATCTTGATCCGGTCGAACCGGTAGTTCTCGGTGAAGCTCTCCTGGTTGTAGTTGTAGAGGGCGAACTCGGGGAATCGCTCCCGGTATCCTCCGGCGATGGTGCCATCGATGGCCTTGTGGGTGCTCATCCCCGCGAGCTTCTCAAAGATGCTCTTGAGGATCGCGGTGCCGCCCGTTTTCAACTCCAGGTAGAAGGGCCACAGATAGGCCTCGTATCGGCGCAGGTCGACCTGGAGTTCAGGATCATAATCCAGGGATTCGTTGGGCCGCTCGAAGTAATCGAATGCCCAGGTGTGCTCGCAGTCGGCATTCTTGTCGTAATGGCTCTCCTCCCAGGTTGCGGTGGCCTCGACCCACCAGAGATTCTTCCGGGTGGTCACGAAGCCCGGGAAAGTCCGCTGTACCCCGTGCATCAGCTCGTGGGCCACCGTCGAGAGGATCGCATCCGCTTTGGAGCGGCAGCTCCGCAGCGGTCCCCTTGGATCCAAGAGGATATAGCTGCAAGCGGGGCACTGCATCGATTGATAGCCCGTGTTTTTCCCTTCCACGGAGCCGGGCAGGTAGACGAGGTAAACGTCAAATGCGCCATCGCCCCCGTTGGGCTTGTCGGTGATCGCACCATCCAAGGGGGGCATGTGGTCATCACCGAAGGCTCCGGCCAGGTCATCCCAGATCGCGTCGGCATGATCCTTGATCAAAACGGCGCTGTCGTGATCTTCGGGGTGCCGCTTCTGGTACCAGACCTTGACCCGACCCTTGGGAGAAGTGAACGTCTGCCACTCGATCTTCCCCCCGCCGCCAGGCCGGAGGGATTCCTGAATCTCGAGCCAGCTCCCATCCGCCGAGGGGGGAAGGAAGAAGGGCGCGAGGAGCGCCTGGTGCTCCGCGGAGAGGGCGTCGAAGCCCAGCTCGAGTTCCCAACTCGCCGCCTCGCCTCCTTCGGAGAGGAGACCCTGGAAGGCCGCCGGGAGCCTCGGGTCGCCGTAGGCGGCGAGGGCGGCGTAGACCACCGCAGTCTCCCGATCGATCTCCCCCGCATTCAAGGCCTTTTGGATGAGGGCGAAGCTCGACGGCGCGTTCACCGGGCCGATGACGATGTCCCGGGTGGCGATCGCGCTCGCCTGCTGGTCATCGGTCACAGTCAGGGTGACCGTGCGCGTCCCTTCGGCGTCGAATCGGTGGGTGGTCACCTTCCCCGCTGATGTCGCCCCGTCGCCGAAGTCCCACGCGTAGTTCCCGATCGTGCCATCGACGTCCGTCGAGCCCGAGGCGTCGAACGTCACGTCAAGCGGCACCGCGCCAAACCCCGGCGTGGCCGTGAACGCCGCCGCCGGCGGCTGGTTCCCACTCTCGCAGCCCGTGTATGCATCGCAGCCCAGGCCCGGCACCGCGGGATCGGCGCCGCAAGCCGGGAACGGAGCGACCGGCGAGGTCCCGCCGAGGAAGAGGTAGCCGAGGATGGAGACTCCATCGGCCAAGTCGATCTCTTGGTCGCCGTTTGAATCGGCGGCCGCAGCGCACGAAAGCGTTTGCGGGTTGCCGAAGAAGAGGTAGCCGAGGATCGTGATCGCGTCGCTGATCTCGATCGCGCGGTTGCCGTCGGCATCGCCGCGCTCGAAGTGGGTCGAGCCGGCCTGAAGCTGGGACGCGAGCAAGAAGAAGGTGAGTACGGTCGGAACCCCGCACAACCACGCGACAACGGACAGAAGAGCAAAACGGGCCAAACGAAACTGCCGTGCAGGCGACATGGCTGAACCTCCGGATCTCGAATCGATGTTCGTGGGTAACGACAGGGGGTAGGTGCAGCCGGGCGGGCAAAGTAACGAGAAAAACCCCGCGCGTCGCGGAAATCGCGGGGTTTCCCACGCGCCGCGGGCCGTCAGACGGGTCGTCTATCGCGGCGCGGCGGGCGAGGCCTTCTCCTCCGCGAGCACTTTCGCCGCTTCGCGGCGGAGCGACTCCAGCTCGCGCGCCTCGTCCTTGGTCAGCTCCGGATGGCGATCGATCCATCGCACGGCGCCCGCGAAGTAGTCGCGAGCAAGGGAGTCGAAGCCGAGCGCTTTAAGGCTCATGGCGATGAAGAATCCGTCCCACGCGGTGACGCCGGCGCCTAACCGTGCGCCGCGCAGGAGAGTGTCGATCGCTGCGCGGGGGTTCCCCGCCCGAAACTGCGCGGCGCCGAGCGTGTTGAGCGACGCCCTGTGCTCGCCGCCCGCCTTGACGGCTCGCTCGCTCAGCACGAGCGCTCGCTGCGGGTCGCGCAGCTCCTCCGGAGCGACAATGAGCGCCCACGCGAGATTGTTGAGCGCACCCGCGGAGTCGGGCTCGAGCTTGAGGGCCTGCGCGTAGCGCTGAATCGCCGCGTTCCATTCCCCGCGCCGCTGGAGCGCCAGCGCGACACTCGCGAGCTGGCGCGGGTTACGCAGAGAGTCGAGGGCAGCTTCCGCGTCCGCGGCAGGCTCTTCGCTCACCTCGACACGCAACGGTCGGCTCGCGCCCACCGCGGAATCCAGCGTGAACGGAGCCAGCGATGGAGGCTCGAGGTCGAGGCCCAGCCTCTGCAGACCGTCGCGAATCCTCCGAAGGTCCCACAGCTCCACCGATGCGTTGGCGCACCATGCCGCCAGAAATCGCGTGTCCGCACTGAACTCGAGGTGCAGCACCGGCCGTCGCTGAGACGATTCGAGACGGCCCAGATGCCGGCCCGTCGCGGGATCGAGGAGCAACACCTCGCCCAGGGCATCCTCGACGGCTGCGGCCGCGCCATCCGGCGTCCACGCGAAGGGGCCGAGCACGGGTGCGGCCACCTTGCGCCGGTGGACGTGCTCCATGGCCCAGGCCTCGGATCCGCTCCGACCGAGGCGCCGGAAGCGATACTCGCTGGGCGTCACCACGGCGAGCCACCGACCCCTCGGATCAAAGTAGCCGTGGGCTCCCGTTTCGGCATCAAGCTCCTGCAAGAGCTGCCCCGAACGAAGATCCCAAACCTTGACCCCGTGGCCGCGGTTGTAGGTGCCGCTCGCGAGCAGAGCGCCGTCTGCGCTGACGGAGAGATGATCGGCGCCCGGATGCGCGCCGAGCACCCGTTTTGCCTGCGGACCATCCCAGTTGAGCACGACCACGGTGGAACTGGGCTCGACCGCGGCGAGGGTCCGCCCCGAACCATCAAACGCGACAGATCCTGTCCCAGGCGGAAGCGTCGCGATCACCTCGGCGGCTCCCAGGCGAAGTACGTCGCTCTCCCTCTCGGACGTAAGCTCGATCGCGCAACGAAACACACCGCTCGGCCGAGTCACCACGACCGAGCGACCGTCGGGATGGAAGAGCGCGTCCAGGAGCGAGCGATGCAACGCTCGGACCTTCAACTCCTCATCCCGCGCGACGTCCCACAAACCCCAAGAAGTGAGAAGCAGCCGAGAGCCGGAATGAAACTGGGACCCGCCGCCGCCGACCGATTCCGGGGCGTCGAGACTGCGCAACACGCGGCGCTCGGCGCCCGCATCGACGCCGAGCAAAGGGACTCGATCGGTCGCCTCCAAGAGAAGGCGCGCGCCGTCGCGGCTCCAGCGGGGAGTGCCTCCGGCGATCGACTTCGTGAGGAGGAGATCGCCGTTCCACGGATCCCACAGACGAAGCGTGCCGTCCCACGACGTCGAGGCCAAAAGCCCGCCAGACGGGCTGAAAGCGACCAGGACTCCGCCGCCGAGATGCCCTGTGAGGGCACGGTAGTGCTCGGCGGTGTCCGTCCGCCAAAGGTGAATCGTGCCGCCGAAGGGTCCGGTCGCCAGGAGTCGCCCATCCGCGCTCAGCGTTGCGGTGTAGACCCCCGTCGGGACCTCGAGCGCGTCCAGCGCACGGTCTCCTTCGAGGTCAAAGACCTCCACCACCTCGCCGGGCGGGCCGAACGAAAGCAGCCTTCGCGTTGACTGCGCAATCCCAATCCATTGGGCCGGAACGCGGGGGCGAAAGGTACGCCGAACCGCTCGGCTCGCCAGATCCAAAAGCGCAATGCTCCCGTCAGGCTCACCACAGGCAAGGAGCACGCCGGCCTCACCGAACGCGTAGGCGGCATGGCGCGGGTGCGTCTCGCGCTCGAGGAGGATCTCTCCCGCCGCGAGGCTTCGCAGGCGGAAGAACCGCTTCCCTCCCTGATCGAAGGACGACGCGAGGGACAGGCCATCCGGACTGAAGACTCGAGGGGTTTCTCGCACCTGCGGATCGCCCAAACTCTGAAGTTCCTCGCCGGTCAAGACGCGACGGATCACCATCCGGCCGCGCTGCGGATCGAGCGTGGCGTACCGCTCGAGATCCGAGTCGAAAACCTTTGCCGCTCCGACAGACACAGGGGATGACGGGGTGGCGATCTCACGGACATCCGCCAGCGAAAGCGCCGCGATCGCCTCGTCGCGGAGCGCGTCCGACGGTCGGATCCGCGCCGCTCGCTCTATGGCAGCGAGGGTCTCAAACCGTCGTCCGGGCTGGCCGCTCGCGCGACGAGCTTGAGCGCGGGACAGCTCCGCCTCATAAAGCTGTTCGCTGAGACGACGAGCCGAGAAAGTCGCTATCGCCAACAGCACGCTGAGCAAAAGGACGATCGCGCCTCCGAGCGAAGAGACGATCGGGTTTCTTCGGCACCAAAGTAGCGAGCGCTCGAGCGTACGGGTGGGCCGCGCCTGAATCGGCTCGCCCCGAAGAAAACGGTCCAGGTCGTCGCGAAGCGCGGCTGCGGTCGGATAGCGGCGCGACGGCTCGCGGGCCATGGCCTTTTGGACGATCGTCTCGAGGACGCGCGGCACCGCCGGCGCGACGCGAGAGAGGGGAGGCGGATCCTCCGCGAGGATCTTTTTGTACAGCCTATGCCGGTCGCTCTCCTCGAACGCGGGCCGGAGCGCGAGCATCTCGTAGAGCGTTGCTCCCAAAGAGTAAACGTCGCCGCGGTGATCGCCCTCGCCTCTCAAGCGCTCCGGCGGCATGTAGGCGACGGTGCCCACGACGTCGCCGCTTTGGGTGAGCGAAGCCGTCTCCATCTCCGACTTCGCGAGCCCGAAGTCGACGAGCCACGCCGAGCCGTCTGCATCGAGGATCACGTTCGAAGGCTTCACGTCGCGATGGAGGATGCCCTGGCCGTGCGCGTGGGAGAGCGCGTCGGCTATTTCGGATCCGATGCGCGCCGCCGCGTGGTGATGCGCGGAGTGGAGGAAGCGCTCGGAGCCACGCCTCACGAGCTTTCGGGCGATGGAAGCGGCTGCTCCATCCCGGTCCGCCGCCGGCTGGCCCTCCGGGACCGAAGGCCGGGCGTTGAGCCCGAGGTACCGCAGCTCCCGAATGACACGATCGAGCCCACAGCCGGCTATGTGCTGCATCGCGTAGAAGAGGATCCCCTCAGCCTCGCCGACCTCGAAGACGGGCACGATGCGCGTGTGGTGCAATCGAGCCGCCGCCCGCGCCTCGCGCAGGAAGCGCTCGCGTCGGCTCGGGTCCATCGTCTTTGAGCCGGGAAGAATCTTGAGAGCGACGCGCCGGCCGAGCGACAGGTCCACCGCCTCGTAGACGATCCCCATGCCGCCGCGGCCGATTTCCCGAACGATGCGGTGACTGCCGAGCGCCTCAAGCTCGAGCCGGTCACGGGAGCGGACCGGTGCGCGATCGATCGCCTCGAGGGCGAGCTGCAGTTCCGGAAGCAGGTCCGCATGCTCGGCAAGAATCGACGGGATATCGATCGTGCCGCCCGCGTTCAGGCGGTCGGAGCAGCTCGAGAGGACGTCCGCGATCCGCTCCCTGCGCGCATCCGGCGCGGCGTCAGAGCTCATGATCTCCTCGCGCGCCTTGAGCCGCTCCCGGGCGCGGTAGGCTCAGGCTGTCGGTGTCGCCGAAGATCTCTCGCAGCGCGAGCATGGCGCGCAAGAGAAGCATCGATGTCGCCTTGTCGGAGCGACCCATTCGCTGGGCCACCTCCTTCACGGAAAGTCCTTCAATGCGCGTGAGGACGATCACCTGGCGGTGATCGGGCGCAAGCTTCTCGATCGCGCCAAGGAGCCGCTCGAGCCGCTCCTCGCGCCGCAGGTTGCCGCTCGGGCTCGTCTGCGGCGAGGCGAGATTGGGGGATGGAGCCCCGCCGCGTGGGGAATCGCTCGACGGGTCGCCGGGCAACGCCACTTCCCGTTGGTAATCCACCTTCTGCGCGGTGAGCCGCCGGCCTTTCTCCGCCACCGTGTTGGATGCGATGCGAGCGAGCCACGCGCGAAACGCCGCCTCGCTTGAGCCTTCGAACTGCCCGATCGAGCGAAAGGCGTGGAGGAACGTCTCTTGAAGAAGATCTTCGACCTCGATGCGGCTGCGGAGCCCCTCCCCCATTTGTGCGGTGACGAGAGCCCGCAGCGGGCCTTCCTGCTCGCGCACGAGGCGATCGAAGGCCTCGCGATCTCCATCCGAGGCCTTGCGGATGGTCTGGAGTTGGTCCTCGAACCCGCCCATGAGTCGTGGCGGATTCTATCCCGACCCCTCGCGGAAGTCTGCCCTGCCGAGCTGTTCGCCCAGTCTACGCTGTCACAAGCCGCACTCGCAGAGCCGGCTACTGCTATTACCTCTCCTGGGTCGAAGGGCGGGCTTCGACCATCGACGAGTACACCCGGACGCTGGCCGACGAGCTGCGGCTCTACTCGAAGCTCGGAGCGATCCAAGACCGCGACATCTCCTTCGTCTACTTCGGCGGCGGGACCCCGTCGATCCTCTCGGCCGACCAGATCCGATCGCTTGCGCAAGGGCTCCAGAGCGTCATTCCGTGGCGCCACGCTCGCGAGGTAACATTCGAGTGCGCCCCTCGCTCGGTGGACGAGCTGAAGGTGGAAGCCATGCGGGCGATCGGGGTGACCCGCGCCAGCATGGGCGTCCAGTCGTTCGACGACGGCGTCTCCTCTCCTCCTCGGCTCGACGGGACGTTCTGGCGGGGCAACCATCTTGACGCAAACCCCTGCCGGCTGAAGATGTGCACCGAGAATCGCTATCCTCGACTCGGTCGGCATCGACTTTCACAAGACGGACTTCGTGCCGTACGTCTCGAGCCTGTTTCTTCTGCGCGACGGCGCGGACCTGCGACACATCGCTCGGCCGCGCGAGACGATGCCCTATCTCTTCCAAACAGGCCAATACCACCCGGGGATGTTCACGCTCGAGACGACACGCTCGGGCACGGGGATCATGAGCTCACTCGCGAATTTGCTACTACTGGGGAAGGACGGCTATCGCGCGCTCTTAGGCCACATCGTCGAGATCGCGGAGGTGCTGCGCGAGCACCTCGAAGGTCATGCGGCCACGGTGGTCCTCAACGACGGAAACTTCGGCACCGTGACCATCTTTCGCGCCTATCCCGACGGCGTCGACACGTGGACGGTGAAGGAGCGCGAGCGCACGGACCCGAGCTACCGCGATGAGCTTCTGAAGCACAACGAGTACAACCTCCGCCTCTACGACTACCTCCACGAGGAAGCGATGGCCGGCCGCGGAGTTCTGATCGGTGTGACGCGCTGCTACCGGCACACGGACTACGGCGAGCCGATCGTCGCCTTGAAAAGCTTCATCCTCTCCCCCTTCGCCGACGAAACGCACATCGAGCTTCTAGTCCAGAGGCTGCTTGAGGCGCGGGAGAAGATCGCGAACCCGACGGCGACGCGGGGGAAGTAGCGGGCGCCTGCGTGCCAAGATCAGTGACCGGTCAGGTCACTCCTTCCCGCCGACTTTCTGCTCTCCGAGCGCCTTCTCGAACTCGCGCAGGCGCTTTTCGAACTGCGCCTTCTGCTCTTTCTGGTGGTGTCTGAGATCCGCTACGGCGGCTTGCAGGTCGTGGGTGAACAGGGGAGTCCTGGCCTGGTGGCCCACAATGGGTTGGGTCAGCAGAGGGTGGAAAGTTATTCGCACGCACCACCCAGAATTGGCAGTCGTCGAGCGGCCAATGACTGTGAGCGGAACCGTCTCCTGCGGCTGACGTGGCGTCAGAATCACCGAAAGCGCGGGCAAGCCGAGAGCCTCCAACCTTGACCCTGTCCTGTGGAATGACGAGAATCCCACTCCATCGACGCCCCACTCGTCTCAAACGCCGCTTCGACTGCAGGAGACGCCATGAAAACGCTTCCGGTTCTGTCGGTGCTCTTCGCCTTCGGTCCTGCCCATGCTGTTCTCGCAGACCAATGGGAGGCTGTGTTGCAGCAGGGGCTCGAGTCGGAGTACAGCCAGACCCGGCACGACGCGCTCAAGCAGGTCGATACCAAGACCGTCAAAGGTCTGCGCGCCCTGTGGAAGGTCCTCGCCCTGCGCGATCCGATGAAAATCGATTGGTACGTGCGCAAAGGAGCGCAGGCCGCGATCGCAAAGGCGGAGGGCCCGGATGCGAACAAGGAGATCGACCGGGTGCTGGGCGTCTCCGAATCCAAGGCCGAAGAAGGAGCCACCGCGTCGTCGGGCTTAAAGGGAAGCGTGGCCGCCGAGGACGAGCTGGCGAGAGAGGCGATCGTCTACGCGATTATCGAGAAGGTGCGGGAGGCCGTCGTCCGCAAGCTCGCGGACCCCAACGACGACAATGAAATCGCCGAGTTCCGCTACAAACTGCGCCGGACACACGGCGTCAAGTATTTCGCCCTCGTTCTCGAGGCGATCCAGGAGTACGACCCGAAGAAGATCCAGCTCCGGAGGCTTCAGACGGCGTTTGGGGACAAGAGCCCGCGGGTGCGCCGTGCTGCGATCCAGGGCCTGACGGTCTACCCCGACGGGACGACGATCCCGCTCCTCATCGAGAACCTCAAGAAGCTCGAGAAGCAGAAGGCGAAGCAGTACCGCGAATGGGTCCTCACACGCGCCGCGCTCGAGACGCTGTCAGGGCGCTACTACCGCGAGAGTGTCGAGGACTGGGTCGCGTGGTGGGACATCGAGAAGGGCCGCTTTTCGATCCAGAAGCGAGTGGACGAAGAGAAAAAGGACCCCGAAAGCACCGGAAAGACTGTCGTCGCCAAGGCGGGCGGAGTCGAGGTAGAGCTGTTCTTCAAAGTCGCCGGGCAGAAGGACGGTTACCCTCTCCTCGTCCTGCCTCTCGAGGGAAAGGAAGTGGACTACATGCGGCCCTACTTCCACGGCGTGGAGGAGTTTTGCAGGGTCTTCTACCTCCGCATGCCGCAGCTCGAGGACTTCAAAGGCCTCGAGCGAGACAAAAAGAGCAACACGGTAATCTACCCTACGGAGATCCTGGCAGAGGCCGTCGCCGACATCCTGGAGCTGCAGAACCTCAAGAGGTTTGCCGTCCTGGCCCACGGCCCGAGTTCGGGAACGCTGGCCATGATGTTCGCAGCGAAGAATCCGGAGAAGGTCACCCACCTTGTGCTGGTCAACCCCCGATCGGCCGGAGACGTCTACTGGAACGCTATGGAAAACGTCCGCCGCGAGGGTTTTCGCACCGGCAACCGAGAGATCGTCAAAGGCATCGACAGCGTTACGCAGATGGACGACGGCACGACGAAGTACAAGGCGGCCGACGACGCCGAGGCAGGAGGGCTGGGCCGCGCGTTGCACAATGTTCACTTCGTCGACCCAACGGAGCCCGAAGTGGGCCTCATTGACGAGCTCTATGACCTTCCGGGCGGCATGCGACGGTCAGCCGATGTGACCTGGTCGGCTCGGAAGATCCTCGCCGAGGCCAAGGTCAAGGCCAACCTGCCGACGCTCATCGTCATGGGAGAGAAGGCGGTTTGGACGCCGCTGCAGGATCAGCATGCCGTCGCGAAGCTCTTCCAGCGAGCGGTCATCGCCAAGATGGCCGAGTCCGCCGACTACCCCTTCATCTCGGAGACGTACGCGTTCACCAAGCACATCGAGAAATTCCTGAAGCCAGCTCTGGAGCTGAAAAAACCCAAGGCGCGCAAGGCGAACGAGCAAAAGGGGAAAACCGAAGCGAAGTAGCGCGCGATGAAGCAGCTCGATGGATCGGCTCACACCTTCTCGTCGATCTTGACCTGCGCCATAAACCCCCTCCACTTCTCCTCGAAAGACTTGAAGTTCTTGAGGTCCTTCCCGAAAACCTTCTCCATCGCTGCCGCGACGTTCTTTTTCTTTTTCAGCTCGTCGGCGAACTGAAACGCGGGTTTTCCGCCCATGCCGTGCATGAAGTAGTAGATCACCGAGAACGACTGGTTGTAGAACTGCGTGTCCTTTCGGCAAGCCCGGGTAAACCGACGGCGACACGCAGGGCCGGGGCACGATGGGCCGCGTGCGACGGCTCGGCGGGGGCGCCGGGAGGGCGTTATCTGGTCGGTGGAGTTACGGACGCTGGGCGGGTCCGATA
>CAZKNR010000529.1:0-14900 GCA_964553925.1 uncultured Acidobacteriota bacterium | reverse complement strand
CGCGCCTACCTGACGAGGATGCGGCGCGAGCGTGGCTTCGGCGTGAACCCGTGGCGGACGCACAGCCGCTTCCTGGTCTCCCACAACCTTCTTATAGACCCGACCTACACGGACCCGATGCGGGAATGGCTCGGCCCCCTCTTGCCCGGGAGCCTTCTGATCCTCGACGAGGCGCACCACGCCGCACCCGCGAGCGGCGGACGCTACGGCATCGAGACCAAATTCACCCGCGCCGTGCGCGATCTCGCCGGGCGCTTCGAACATCGTCTGTTCCTCTCGGCCACGCCCCACAACGGCCACTCGAACAGCTTCTCCACGCTCCTCGAGCTCCTCGACCCGTATCGCTTCACGCGCGGCGTCAAGGTGCGGGGCAAGAAGGCGCTCGAAGACGTGATGGTGCGTCGGCTCAAGGAAGATATCCGCGAGGTCCAGGGCGGTTTCCCGAAGCGGATTGTGGAGCGTGTGGCCATCGAGGGCCTACCGGCGAATGCACCCGAGCTCGAGCTGTCACGGCTCCTCGACGAGTACCGGACCGCGCGCGAGAAACGCTTCGCCAGCACCTCGCGCCGCGCCCAAGCCGCCGCGGGGCTCCTCGTCGTGGGCCTCCAGCAGCGCCTTCTCTCGTCCATCGAGGCGTTTGCGCGAAGCCTCAAGGTGCACCGCGCGACGGTCGCGAGACAGTGGAAAAAGGCACAGGCAGCGGCGGACGCGGAGGACAAGATCAGCGACCGGGAATCAGAGCTCTTCACGACCGCCCCGGACGCCGACGACGAGCGCAGCGAATGGACGCCCGAGGAGCAGGAAGCCGAGGAGGAGGCCGCCGTCGAGGCCGTGACGGCAGCGGCTGAAGCGGAGTCGCCCCGGGATAAGGCGGCAGAAGCGCTCTGGCGCGGGGAGCAGGCGCTCCTCGACCGGATGCAGGAGATCGCGGAGAGCTCGCGGCACTCGCTGGACGCCAAGACCCGCCGCCTCATCGACTGGATCCGGGAGAACCTCTGCCCGGACCTGCCCCTGTTCGGCAAGTTCGGCAAGTTCGGCAAGTCACCGACGGGGGCACCGCCGAAGTGGACCAACCGCCGCGTCCTGATCTTCACCGAGAATCGCGAGGGCACGAAGCGCTTCCTCAAGGAGATCCTGGAGCAGGCCATCGAGGGCACCGATCGCGCCGACGATCGCATCGCGGTGATCGACGGCCTCACCAGCGGTGCAAGGCGCAAGGAAGTCCAGCGCCGGTTCAACACTGACCCGGCCAAGGACGCGCTCCGCATCCTGCTCGCGACCGACGCCGCCCGCGAGGGCCTGAACTTCCAGGCGCACTGCACGGACCTCTTCCACTTCGACCTGCCGTGGAACCCCGGCCGCATCGAGCAGCGCAACGGCCGCATCGACCGCAAGCTCCAGCCCGCCCCCGAGGTCCGCTGCCACTACTTCGTGCTGCCGCAGCGCATCGAGGACCGCGTGCTCGAAGTGCTCGTCCGGAAGACGGAGACCATCAAGAAGGAGCTTGGCAGCCTCTCCAAAGTGATCGACGACGACATCGAGCGCCGGCTTCGGCAGGGCATCCGCCACAAGGACGCCGAGCGGCTCGCGGGCGAGATCGAGGCCGCGGACCTCGAGCGGGAAAAAAAGCGCGTCACCGAGGAGGAGTTTGAGGCCGCCCGCGAGCGCCAGGAGGATCTGAAGGCTCAGATCGCGCACTGCCAGAATCTGCTGGAAGCGTCCCGCGACTGGGTCGGGTTCGAATCGGAGCCGTTCCGCGATGCCCTCTCTTGCTCCCTCGAGCTCCTGGGCGCCAAGCGCCTCGAGGAGAGCCGGGACGATCACGGCAACCGCGTCTGGAAGTTCCCGCGACTCGACCGCCGCGCGGAGACCGATGCGAGCTGGGCCGCCACCCTGGACACGCTCCGCACGCCCCGCCCGCAGAACCAGAAGCTCGCCGACTGGCGCCGCGATGCGGAGGTCCGGCCGGTCGTCTTCGAGGACGCGGGGGTCCTCACCGAGGACACCGTCCACCTGCACCTCGAGCAGCGGGTGGCGCAGCGTCTGCTCGCCCGCTTCCGCTCCCAGGGCTTCATCCACCACGACCTCTCGCGCGCGTGCCTCGCGCAGGCCTCGGACTCGATCCCGCGCGTGATCCTGCTCGGCCGTCTCTCGCTCTACGGCCGGGGCGCCGAGCGGCTCCACGAGGAGCTGGTGCCGCTCGCGGCGCGCTGGGTCGAACCGTCGCAGCGGAAGGGAGCGCTCACGGCCTACGCGCGCGAGGCCGAGGCGAAAACGCTCGACCTTCTCGACCGATCGCTCGGCGAAGCGCACCGGCGCCTGCCCGGCGAGGCGATCCAGAAGAAGCTCCTCGCGGCGGCGGCCGGCGACATCGCCGAGCTCCTACCCCAGCTCGAACCTCGCGCCAGGGAGCTGGCAAAGCTTGCGATCGACAAGCTCGAGAAGCGCGGCGAGCGCGAGGAGAGGGACCTGCGCGAGACCCTCGAGCGGCAGCGCGATCGCGTGCGCGAGGAGCTCGCGAGGACCGAGCCGCAGTTCCAACAGCTCACGCTCGGCTTCGACGACGACGAGCGGCGCCAGCTCGAATCCGACATGCGCTCCTGGCGCACGCGCCTCGTGCAGTTCGATCGCGATCTCGAGCGGGAGCCCCAGCGCATCCGCGAGTTCTACGAAGTGCGCGCGCAACGCGTCGAGCCGGTCGGGCTCGTCTATCTCTGGCCGGAGACCAATTGATGCGCGACGCCCGCGGCGAGACCGACGCATGAAGGAAGATCAGCGCACCGAATGGAAGTCGTCCTGGCGCGACGAGTACTTGAAGTGGTTGTGCGGCTTCGCCAACGCCCAGGGCGGCGTGCTGGAGATCGGCCGCGACGACCGGGGGCGGGTCGTCGGCATCGAGAACGCGAAGCGGCTGCTGGAAGAGCTGCCCAACAAGCTTCGCGACCTCCTGGGCATCGTCGCGGAGATCGACCTTCTGGAAGAGGACGGCAAGCCGTATCTGCGGATCGCGGTCGATCCCTATCCGGTGCCGATCAGCTATCGCGGCGAGTACCACTACCGCACCGGCAGCACGAAGCAGGTGCTCGAGGGTGCCGCGCTCGACCGCTTCCTGCTCGGCAAGACCGGTCGCCGATGGGATGCCGCGCCGATGCCGGGCGTGGCCGTCGAGGACCTGGACTCTGCCGTGCTGGCGCGCTTTCGCGAGCGCGCCGCGCGCAGCAAACGCCTCGGTGAGGATGTCCTGACCGAGGACGACAGGGGCTTGATCGAGAAGCTCCGCCTGACCGATGGCGGGTACCTTAAGCGCGCGGCTGCGCTCCTCTTCCACTCGGACCCCGAGCGATTCGTCACGGGTGCTTCGGTCAAGATCGGCTACTTCGCGAGCGAGTCGGACCTTCGCTATCACGACGAGATCACGGGCGACGTGTTCTCGCAGCCCGGCAAGACCCTCGATCGGCTGTTGACGAAGTACCTCAAGGCTGGGATCAGCTACGAAGGCCTCCAGCGCATCGAGAACTATCCAATGCCAGAGAGCGCGCTCCGTGAGGTGCTGCTGAACGCCATCATCCACCGGGACTACGCGGTCGCGGCTCCCATCCAGATCCGGGTCTACGCCGACCGCCTGCTGGTCTGGAACCCTGGGGAGCTGCCCGAAGGCTGGTCGATCGAGAATCTGCTGGCGCGGCACCCCTCCCAGCCGTTCAATCCGGACATCGCCAACACCTTCTTCCGCTCCGGCGACATCGAGGCCTGGGGGCGCGGTATCCATCGCATCTTCACCGCCTGCCGCGAGGCGGGGACGCCGGAGCCTCGGCTCCGCGTCGAGTCGCGCGCCGTCTGGGTCGAGTTTCCGTTCTCCGCGGCCTACATCGAGCACATCGCGGGCGGGACTACCCAAGAAACTACCCAAGAAACTACCCAAGAAACTACCCAAGAAACTACCCAAGAACAGATCCTCGCGCTGCTGCGCCAGGAGCCCACGCTCACCCGAAAGGCGCTGGCGGAGCGGATCGGGATCACGTCCGACGGGATCAAGTACCATCTCGACCGTCTTCGCGACGCCGGTCGGATTCGCCACGTTGGCCCGACGAAGAAGGGCCGATGGGAAGTCGTGGGAGAAGACCATGAGTAGCGCGGGCCGCGGCGAGCGTTGGGACCAAGCCCCGCATGCCCACCTCCCGCCGGAGACGAACTGATGGCCAAGGCCAAGCTCGATCCCGCGATCCTGGCGCACCTCGAATGGCTCGGCTTCGTTCGTCCCACCGGCCTCGTGGTCTCGGCACCCGCCCTGGTGCGCGCGGGAGCGATCCTCGACCGCCGCGACGCCGAGGGCCAGCGGCTGCTGCGGACCTGTCTCGACGGTGCCGGTGGGCCGGAGCCGGACCGGGTCCAAGAGCGGGCGCCCGGCTACGGCGCGGCCACGCCGGAGGCCGAACCTTACCTGCCCGACTTCCGCGCCTTCGCGCAGTCGGTCCTCGGCTGGAGCTTCTCCCCGAAGGCCTACGCGGGTACGGCCGAGAGCCCCATCCCGCCCGAGCTCGAGCTCCCGCTCCCGGACTACGGCGAGACGCTCCGCCCCGACTTTGCGGTGCGCGAGCTCGATCCGAACGACATTAACGGCGGCGCGCCGGCGTGGCAGCTTCTGGTGAGGGTCCTCGAGGCCGGCGAAGACTTCGACCGCGTGACGCGCGCCGGTGGCCACCTCGAGGCCTCGTCCCACGGCCGCATGGAGCGCCTTCTGCGCGCGACGAGCGTTCCCGCGGGGCTCCTCTTCAACGGCCGCGCGCTGCGGCTCGTCTCCGCGCCTCGCGGCGAGAGCTCGGGCTGGCTCGACTTCCGCGTGGCCGACATGGTCCAGACGGCGGGCCGGCCGATCTCGACCGCGCTGCGGCTCCTCCTCGGTCAGCCGCGGCTCTTGAGCCTGCCGCGCGCGCAGCGGCTCACCGCACTCCTCGATGACAGCCGCAAGTTTCAGAACGAGGTCAGCGAGCGCCTGGCCCAGCAGGTGCTCCACGCCCTCTACGAGCTCCTGCGCGGCTTCCAGTTCGCCCACGACGCTTCGAAGCGCCGGCTGCTGCGAGACGCGCTCGCCGAACATCCCGACGAGGTCTACCGCGCGCTCCTTACCGTCATCCTGCGGCTCGTCTTCCTGCTCTACGCCGAGGAGCGGGACATGCTGCCGGAGGACGAGACCTGGCTGCGCTACTACTCGCTCGCGGGGCTCCACGAGCGCCTGCGCGAGGACGCCGCGCTCTTTCCCGACACGATGGACCAGCGCTACGGCGCCTGGGCGCAGCTCCTGGTGCTGTTCCGCATGATTCACGACGGCGCCGAGTCCGGCGCGATGCGTTTGCCGAAGCGCCACGGCGTCCTCTTCGACCCAGGCCGCTTCCCGTTCCTCGAAGGCCGCGCGGGCAGCGGGGCGCGCCAGATCCATGAGCCCATCGAGCCGCCGCTCGTCCCCGACGGCACGATCTACCGCGCGCTTGAAAAACTCTTAGTCCTCGACGGCGAGCGCATCTCCTACCGCGCGCTCGACGTCGAGCAGATCGGCTCGGTCTACGAGACGATGATGGGCTTCCGGCTCGAGACCGCGAGCGGCCGCTCGGTGGCGATCAAGGCCCAGAAGAAGCAGGGTGCGCCCACGGCAGTGGACCTCGAGGCGCTGCTCGCCGAAGCCCCGGCCAAGCGTGCGAAGTGGCTCCAGGAGCGCGCCGACCGCAAGCTCACCGACAAGGTGGACCAGGCGGCGAAGGAAGCCGCGACGCTCGAGGATCTGCACTCGGCGCTCCTGCCCGTGATCGACTCCGCCGCCACGCCGGATCTCGTGCCCAAGGGCGCGATGGTGCTCCAGCCGAGCGAGGAGCGGCGCCGCTCGGGCTCGCACTACACGCCGCGCGCGCTCACCGAGCCGATCGTGCGCACGACCCTCGAGCCGATCCTCGCCCGCCTGCGCGGAGGGGACGGCCGCCCGCCTCGACCCCAGCAGATCCTGGACCTCAAGGTCTGCGACCCCGCGATGGGCTCGGGGGCGTTCCTGGTCGAGGCCTGCCGCCAGCTCGGCGACGCGCTCGTCGAGGCCTGGCACGCCCACGGCGAGGTGCCGGCGATCCCGCCGGACGAGGACGAGGTGATCTTCGCGCGCCGGCTCATCGCGCAGCGCTGCCTCTACGGCGTGGACCGAAATCCGGTGGCCGTGGATCTCTCCAAGGTTTCGCTCTGGCTCGTCACGCTGGCGAAGGACCACGCGCTCACCTTTGTGGACCACGCGCTGCGGCACGGGGACTCGCTGGTCGGACTCTCGCGCAAGCAGATCGAGGCCTTCCACTGGGAGGGGGACGCGCCCGCGTTTCAGGCCGGTCTCGAGACCATGCGCGTGCGGGAGCACGTGGCGAAGGTGGCCAAACTGCGCCAGCGGATCCGCGAGGCGGACGAGAGTGTCTCCGACTGGGAGCGGCGCGATCTCTGGGGCGAGGCCGAGCTCGAGCTCGGCAAGGTGCGGCTTTTCGGGGACCTGGTGCTCGCGGCTTTCTTTGAGGGCGCGAAGCCCAAGGAGCGGGAGGCGAAGCGGGCCGAGTCCGCGAACGCGGTCGTGAGCGGCGAAGCCGAGCAGTACCGCGGCTGGCTCGAAGAGCGGCGCCACGACGACCCGCCGCTCGCGCCGTTCCACTGGGAGATTGAGTTCTCGGAGGTGTTCGAGCGCGAGAACCCCGGATTCGATGGGATTGTCGGAAACCCCCCGTTTCTCGGTGGAATGAGAATCTCGTCAGTTCTCTCGACGACATACAAGGACTACCTGTACCGGAGCTTCGAGGATTGCGGCAATCGTGCCGATTTGGTGGCGTTCTTCTTCCGACAAAGCTTCGCGCTTCTCCGGAGTGGCGGCCGTTTTGGACTCGTCGCAACCAACACGATTGCCCAAGGCGACACGCGCTCCGGTGGACTAGGGTGGATCTGCCGTAACGGGGGGACGATCTACAACGCGACGAAGCGTCTTGCCTGGCCCGGCCAAGCCGCTGTTGTCGTCAGCGTAGTGCATGTCTGCAAAGAGAGGAATGACGAAAAGTCGAAGCTGAACGGAGCCGAGGTGCCGAGAATCTCTGCGTTCCTCCTTTCCGCGGGCGGCGATTCTAATCCTCGTCAACTGTACGAACATAAGGGCCAGAGTTACAAGGGGACGGTTGTCCTAGGGATGGGATTCACCTTTGACGATGAAGGCAACGCCGGAGTCGCTACGCCCTTGGCCGACATGAAACGGATCATCTCAGCGGACCCGAGTGCTGCCGGCCTGATCCGTCCCTATATTGGTGGTGCGGAGGTTGTGGGAAGTCCCACTCACCGCCACCACCGATTCATCATCGACTTTGACGGGATCTCAGAGGAAGCGGCCCGACACTACCCCGCCTTGTTCGAGATAGTTGAACGACGCGTCAAGCCAGAGCGTGATCTGCAGAAGCGCAAGCTCTACCGCGAACGATGGTGGCAGTACGCCGAAAGACAGACGGCGCTGTACGACGCGTTGCGGGGCATAAACCGTGTGTTGGTCATCCCAGAGGTGTGTCCCCACCTGACTGTGACCTTCCTCAAAACGGGCTATGTCTACGGGAGCACGCTGTACGTCATGCTCTTTCAAGAATTCGGCGCGTTCGCTTTCCTCCAGGGGAGGTTACATGAGTTGTGGGCTCGTCATTTTGGGTCTTCTATGAAGGACGATCTCCGATACGTTCCGTCAGACTGTTTCGAGACGCTCCCTTTTCCTGAGAACTGGAAGGAATGGATCGCTATGGAGGCGGCCGGCAAGGCCTACTACGATTTCCGTGCGGCGCTCATGGTCGAAAACGACGAGGGCCTAACGAAGACTTACAACCGCTTCCACGACCCTGACGAGGGCGACCCGCAGATAGCGAAGCTCCGCGAGCTTCACACCTCCATGGACAAGGCCGTCCTCGACGCCTACGGCTGGAGCGACCTCCCGACCGAGTGCGAGTTCCTCCTCGACTACGAGAGCGAGGAGGAGGAGTGGGGCAACAAGAAGAAGCCCTACCGCTACCGCTGGCCCGACGACGTCCGCGACGAAGTCCTCGCCCGCCTCCTCGAGCTCAACGCCGTGCGCGCGAAGGAAGAGACCCGCTCCGGCGCCGCTGCGTCGAAGAAGCGCGACCGGAAGCCGGCGTCCCTGCGCAAGCCGCAGGATCCAAGGACAGGAGACCTCTTCTCATGAGCACTCCGCCGTCCAAGCCTAAGTTGGGCAGGCGATGTAGCCTCGTACTCAGGCATCAAATCGGAGGCGCGTAGCGATCATCATGTACCTATCTCGTCTAACTCTGCGCAACTTCCGTCAGTTCGGCGACGGCGACGACCAACTGGAGATCGCGCTCAGCAGTGGCGTGACCGCCCTGGTCGGGCGCAACGATAGCGGGAAGTCGGCGGTGGTCGACGCCATCAGGTACGCCCTCTTGACGCGCGACCAGAACTACATCCGGGTTCAGCCCGAAGACTTCCACATCGACGGGTCTGGCACGCAGGCCGATGAGATCTCTATTCGGTGCCACCTGAGTGACCTCAACGAGAATGAGAAGGGCGCCCTCGCGGAGTACCTCTCCTACGATGGTGCCGACGTGATCCTCGTCGTCAATTGGGCCGCGAAAAGACGGAGCCAGTCACCGAGCGCTCGTCGGTGGGTAGACGTGTCGGTCCGCAGCGGCGTGGACGGCGCCGGGCCTACCTTCGAAGCGTCGGTGCGCGAGTTCCTGTCGAGTGCCTACCTTCGGCCGCTCCGCGACGCGGCTCGCGAGATGTCGTCCGGGCGCGGATCTCGTCTCTCGCAGATCTTGGCGAACGTCCCAGAAATCAGCGCGGGCGAGGCATTCGATGAGGCCGCCCTGCCGGGCGATCCGGATGCCGTGGGAAAGCTGAGCCTCTTGGGCCTGGCGGACTATCTCCGTCACAGCGTGAAGAACCACGAGGGGGTGAGCGGAGCCGAAGAAGCGATCAACAGCCAGTACCTGTCTTCCCTCTTTCTGAGGGGGGACAGCCTGCGCGGGAGAATCGACCTCACGGAAGGCGGAAGCGACGCGATTCGCCTTCGTCAGATCTTGGAGCGGCTCGAACTCGGGCTGCTCGAGGCCTCGACAGCCACCGCGTGCGGGTACTACGGCCTCGGGTCGAACAACATCCTATACATGGCTTGCGAGTTGCTCCTGCTGGGGCGTGAGCCGGAGGGGTTGCCCCTCCTTCTTATCGAGGAGCCGGAAGCGCACCTCCACCCCCAGCGCCAACTTCGCCTGATGGACTTCTTGTCGCGGGCGGCCGCCGGAAAGGTCAAGGAGTCCCCGCGCGCGGTCCAGGTCATCCTGTCCACTCACAGCCCGAACCTGGCCTCGACCATTCCCCTCGAGAATGTCGTCATCTTGGACGGCGGGCGTGCCTATCCCCTCGCCGCAGGCCAGACCAAGCTGGGCACCAGCGACTACCGGTTCCTGGAGCGCTTCCTTGACGTCACGAAGGCCAACCTTTTCTTCGCCCACGGCGTCGTCGTCGTCGAGGGAGATGCCGAGGCTCTGTTGATCCCGACGCTGGCCCGCCTCCTCGGCACTGACCTGACGGAGCATGGGGTCTCCGTCGTCAACGTCGGCGGGACGGGGCTTCGACGCTTCAGCAGGATCTTCCAGCGGTCCGATGACGCTTCGCCGGCAGTCTCTGTTCCTGTTGCCTGTGTGGCGGACATGGACGTGATGCCCGATTGCGCGCCGGCCATTCTCGGGTTGGTTACAGGCGACGACGACGAGACGTGGATGAGTTCAAGACGTCGCTGGAAAGCGGAGCGCGACTTCGGAGACGACCAGGGGTCACCCGGGCAGGCGCTGAATGAGCGGCGAGAGCAACTACGCGCCTCGGACGGCCAGTCTGTACGCACCTTCGTCGCGGACCACTGGACACTGGAGTATGACCTCGCATTCTGCGGCCTCGCCGAGGAAGTGTACGTCGCTGCCAGCTTGGCAAAAGACGACGGTGCGATCACCGAGGGGAAGAAGGCCACCGCCGATGTCGAAGCTGCCGCGAAGGCCGAGTTCAAGAAGATGGTGGAGTCGGCTGGTGACGACCGGGCGGTGCTGTGCAGCCAGATCTACAAGCTCTTCCACTCAGGCGCCGCGTCGAAGGCGATCGCCGCCCAGTACCTCGCCAACGCCCTGACCACCGAAGGGGAGAAGGACGACTTCGACCCTGCAGCGTTCGAGCACAAGCTGCCTCGCTACATCGCCGAGGCCATCGCTCACGTGAGCGGAGCCGATGACGCGGCGGCGCCGGCGGTCAAAGCGATCACTGCGGAGGAAGCGGATGGCTGAGCCGCAGTCCCTTATCCCGGAGGTGGTCAAAGAAGATGTCGAGTGGATCTCCGGAGTAATGAACCTTCGTGAGGTCGACCAGTCCCGCCAGGAGTTCTTGCGCGCCCGCACGACGCTCGACGTCTCCGCCTGCCCGGGGAGCGGCAAGACGAGCTTGATCGTCGCGAAGCTCGCCGTCATGGCCCGGAAGTGGCCACACCGCACGAAGGGCATCTGCGTGCTCTCGCACACCAACGCGGCGCGCGAGGAGATCCAGCGGCGCTTGCGCGGTACGGTCGTGGGCCAGCAGTTGCTCTCCTATCCGCACTTCATCGACACCATCCACGGCTTCGTGAACCGGTTCCTCGCGTTGCCGTGGCTGAACTCGAACGGCTTTCCTTCGGCGACTGTCGACGACGACGTCGCCACGGCCTACCGCCGCCGCGCGATCGGGGAGCCCAACTACCGCATGGTTCAGGCGTTCCTGAAGAAGAAGCATAGCGGGTTCGACAAGATCCGGGTCCGCGACCGCGACTTGAGCTTCGGCATCGGAGTCGATAAGTCCTTTCCTGCGGGGGAGAAGACAACGACTCACGGGCTGGCGAAGCAGGCGGTCGAGGCCGCGGCGCACGCAGGGTACTTTTGCTACGACGAGATGTTCATCTGGGCGCGCGCCCTGCTCGAGGACTGTCCGGCCGTCCCGACCTTGCTGCAGCGTCGATTCCCGCTGGTGATCGTTGACGAGATGCAGGACACGTCGGAACTCCAGGTCGGCATCCTGGATGCCGTGTTTCCTCGATCTGGCTCCGAGGTCGTGCTTCAACGTGTCGGTGACCCGAACCAGGCGATCTTCGATGGCGCTGGAGCCGGGACCGCTGTACCTGGTACGTTTCCGGACCCCGCGACCTGTTTGAAGATCCCGAACAGCTTTCGGTTCGGTTCCTCGATCGCGGCGCTCGCATCACCGTTCGCGGTCGACGCGGCAGGCCCTGACGGCCTCCAAGGAGTCGGGCCGCGGGCGGTGGTGGACGCTCCCGAGTGCTGCTCGAATGCAGTGTTCATCTTTCCAGATGCCGAAGCTCAAGGCGTCCTCGACGCCTACGGCCTGCACGTTCTGTCGACCTTCAGCGACGGAGCTCTGGCCGCGGGACATGTCACCGCGGTGGGGGCTGTTCATCAGGATGCGATCGATGTCTCGGCTGGCCACCCCCACTTCCCGAAGACCGTGCCGCACTACTGGAGCGGCTACACCGCCGAGGTTGCGCGACGCGAAGCACACCCGCGAACGCTCATCCAGTACGTCCGCGTCGCCCAGGCCCTCGTGCGGGATGGGCGCGACCTCTGGCCCGGTGTTGAGAAGATCGCGTCCGGTTTGGTTCGCTTGGCGCGTAACACCGGAAGCGCCGAACTGCTGGGACGACGGCCACCGAAGCACCGCGCGCTTGTCGAGGCGCTGGCAACGAATATGGAGGCGGTAGCAGCGTATCGACGTCTCCTTCGTGCGTTCCTCATCGACTGGAAGACCCAGACACCTGCGTCGTGGGGCGAGCGACAGGCCGACATCCTTCTGGTAGCGAGGGGCCTCGGTGACTCGGGCACGCCCCCGAACCCAGAGGACAGCTTCCTGCGCTGGGATGAGGATGACCCGTCGCTCGCGGCTTCCGCGGCAGCATCACCGCAGGATGCGGGCCCGAACGTCTATCGAGTTGACGATGGCTCCGGGCGAAGTGTCGACATCCGTCTCGGCTCGGTACACTCGATGAAGGGCCAGACCCACTTGGCGACGCTGCTTCTTAGCACGTACTGGCACGACCATTCCGCGGGGAGGATGCTTCCTTGGTTGCTGGGCGAGAAGGTGAACTTGAACGGTGCTGGGGAACAGGACCGAATGCGCCTGCAGCAGACCTACGTGGCGATGACACGACCGAGCCACCTCCTCAGCTTCGCGATTCCACGGTCTGTGCTTGGCAAAGATGCTGCAATGGCCAAACACGTCGCAACGCTACGGAACCGTGGATGGACTGTGGCGGAGGTGATCGACGGGGCCGCGCGCTGGTGCACGTGAGGAACAACCTGCACGACCCGACGCCCGACAAATCCCTTGAGCTGGTCCCTGGTGCCGTCGAGGACGCGCGGGCCATGCTGGGGCCGCTGGTCCTCAGAGCGGGCTTCCTGTCGGCGCCCGAAAGAGAGACCCAGTGGCGCGCGTTGCTGCGGCGGGGCCGACTCGCTGGGCCTCCGGACACGGCTCGGCTCGCCGACATCTTGCGGCGCTTCCTCGGGCCGGTTCTCTCCGCGGCGTCGCGCGGTGAGGCGTTCGAACGACAGTGAATTGCCGGCGGACCGTGGGCTCCACGAGGCCGGAACGAGGAGATGCGCGATGAGTGATGACCATGGCCGGTCCGGGACGACCTCCCTCGAGGTCCGCGAGCGGCTGGTCGAGGCCCTGAAGCTCGACCTCGTCGGCCCGTCGGCGGGGCACCCGCTCGCCGAGGAGCGCCTTCAGGGCTGGGTGCGTCCCTCGAACTGGTACCTGACCGGCTTCCTGATTCCGTCGGGAACGCCGCCCGAAAGGAGTGGAGACGACGACGAGGCTGACGACATGGAGAGCGAGATTCCGGGGTCGGCGGGTCTCGCCGAGGAGTCGAACGAGGAGCGCAAGGCGGCGAAGAAGGGGTTCTTCCCCTCGTCGATGGGCTTGAGCTTCCTCGTGCCGAAGGAGACCGGCGCCCTCACCGTGACCGTGCGCTGGGGCGACTACGAGCAGACGGAGATCGAAGGCGGGGACGGGAAGGCGGTCCCCGTTTGGCAGCGGCATCCACGAGAGGCGATGGTCACGGTGAGCCTCAAAGGCGCGACCGATCCGGTGGTGCACAACGTCCCCGATTCCGGCGGTCTTCAGCTCCACGTCCTCGAGCGGTCGATCTCCGCGAAGGATCTCGCCGGGCACATCCCGAACGGGACCCGGTCGATCTCCGTCTTTCTCGTCAACCACCGCGCCCCGGTCGGGCCGGAGCAGGGCGAGCCCGATGTCGCCTACGTCTTCCAGCCCGAGCTCGAAGTGCAGAGCGACCGCGATTTCGTTCCACGCCCTGACCTGCGCGGCGCACGGGCCGCGGAGTGGGACGAGCAGGTGGCCGACCTCCACTACGCCGATACGCCGGAGTACGCGACAGGCCACGGCGTCTCGGCCGAATGGGAGGTCGTGGATGGGGCGTGCCGCCTGCTCCGCACCGCGTGGATTCCGAGCGCCCAGGTGGAGAAGACGGCGACCGTGGACGTGCCGGGCGTCGAGCTCTCGATGGAGACGCTCGGAGCACTCGCCGATGGCGCCGCGGCCGCCACCGCGCTGCGGTCTCTGGTGACGGAGTACCGACATTGGATCGAGGCCCAGCGGAAGGGGAGTGCGACGCTACAGGGAGCCCGCCTCGAGACGGCGACGGAGTTGCTGCGCTTCGCGTGGATCGCGGCAGACCGGATCGAACGCGGCATCGGCGTGCTCGCCGGGGACGCCGACGCGCTCGACGCATTCCGCGTCGCGAACCGGGCCGTCGCACGCGCGCTCCGGAAGCGGCTCGAGATCGAGACGCCGCGCTGGCGCGCCTTCCAGCTCGCCTTCATCCTGCTCAACCTCCCGGGCCTCGCCGACCCCCGCGATCCCCACCGGGAGACGGTGGACCTGCTCTTCTTCCCGACGGGCGGCGGCAAGACCGAGGCGTACCTGGGCCTCGCGGCGTTCGCGATGGTGCTCCGGCGGCTGCGCCACCCGGACGAGAAAGGGCTCGCAGGCGCGGGGGTCAGCGTCATCATGCGCTACACGCTGCGCCTGCTCACCCTCGATCAGCTTGCGCGGGCGGCCGGACTCGTCTGTGCGCTCGAGCTCGAGCGCGAGAGGGAAGTCGCACGCTACGGGGACTGGCCCTTCGAGATCGGGCTTTGGGTCGGGAAGGCGGCCACGCCCAACATCCTCGGGAAGAAGGGCGACGGGCGGTCGGATTCGGCTCGGAGCAAGGTCAATCAATTCAAGAACGATCCGAATCACAAGCCCTCGCCGATTCCGCTCGAGAACTGCCCTTGGTGCGGGGAACGCTTTCAGCCTGCTTCCTTCTCCCTCGAGCCCGACTCGGACCATCCGAGCGAGCTGCGCATCGTCTGCACGAACTTCGAGTGCGACTTCACGCGCGACCGGGCGCTGCCGATCGTCGCCGTGGACGAGCCGATCTACAGGAGGCTTCCGGCCTTCCTGATCGCGACGGTAGACAAGTTCGCCTCCCTTCCGTGGGTCGGGCAATCGGGGGCCTTGCTCGGCGGAGCGGACCGAGCCGACAAGAAGGGTTTCTACGGGGCCGCGGAGCCGGGCCGGGGCACGCGCCTCGCGTCGGCGCTCCCGCCGCCGGATCTGGTGATCCAGGACGAGCTTCATCTGATCGCGGGGCCGCTCGGCACCATGGCTGGCCTCTACGAAGCGGCGATCGAGGCACTGTGCGTGCGGGAGATCGACGGCCGTGCGGTGCGCCCCAAGATCGTCGCCTCGACCGCCACGGTGCGACGCGCGCAGGACCAGATCCAGGCGCT
>CAZKNR010000528.1:0-10750 GCA_964553925.1 uncultured Acidobacteriota bacterium | reverse complement strand
ACGCCGCGGTAGACCAGGGGGAGCTCGACGTTTCGGAGGGCGCTCGCGCGGGGGAGAAGATGAAACGTCTGGAACACGAAGCCGATCTCTTGATTGCGAACGTGAGCGAGCTCGTCGTCGTCCATCGCGCTCACCTCGCGGCCGTTCAATCGGTAGCTTCCCTTCGTGGGCGTGTCGAGACAGCCGATAAGGTTCATGAGCGTCGACTTCCCGGAGCCCGACGGCCCCATGATGGCTGCGTACTCGCCGCGCTCGACGTCCAGATCGACGCCTCGGAGCGCGTGGACTTCCTCGGCCTGCATGGAATAGCTCTTCCACAGGCCGCGGGCTTCGATGAGGGGCATCCGAGGCTCGATTCTAGCTCGAACCGCGGACGAGAACTCTCAGTCCGCCGCCACCAATCTGTCGTCGCTCATACTGTAGAGATCCGTCGCGGCTTTCGAGCGCTTCTCGACGAGCTTCATGTCCACCAATCGATCGAGCGCCCTTCGAACCTCGACGGGATCTGAACTGACCCAGAACTGCGCGATGCCCTCGACGGAGTCCTTGGCCTGGGGGTGGCTGCGGAGGTAATCGAGGATGAGCAACGCCAGCGGGGACTCTTTGCCAATCTCGGCAACGTCTTCGCGGTGCATCATACTCATCTCCTTGCAAGCCTCAAGCTTGGTTGTTTCTCATGAATAGCAACCGGTGTGCCATCGCGCCTTCAAAAGCCGCGGCGCGGAAAATATAGAGTAGTAATGACTTCTACTTCCGCCTGTCGAATCTCTGCGGCAAATTCCACCCGAACCACGAGCAATCTCATAGGCTTTTTCCCGCACCGCCAACTCGAAATTCAAACCCGCGGCGGCCAGCGCTGGCCTCGTAGGGGATTGCCGCCACGCCGAAGGGAATTTCCCCAGAGCCGTCGTCACCAATCGTGGATCTCTCCCTTTGCCGTCGGAGAAAGGGCGATCTCAAGACCCTGCTGGCGCAGCACTTACGCCTGCCTCTCTCGCCTCGCCCCGCGAGCGTGACCGATCGCACTGGTGGTATGGAAATTGCTCTCTTCTATCCGGTCCGCTTAATCAGATTCCCATAACGGGGGGGAGCTAGTTGACGCAAAAGATCCTGGCCGTGGACGACGAGCCCGACATCCTGAGGCTCACGCAGTTCCTGCTCGAGTCCTGGGGGTACGAAGTGACCACCGCCTCCAACGGCAAGGAGGCCATCGAGCGGGCTAACGGAGAGACGCCGGATCTGATCTTGATGGACGTGAATATGGAAGAGATGAACGGCTTCGAAGCCTGCGAGGCCATGAAGAGCGACTTCGCCACCTCCTTCATTCCGATCATCATGCTGACCAGCCAGGACCAGGTGCAGAACAAGATCACTGGCCTCGGGAAGGGCGCCGACGACTACGTCATCAAGACGGTCGACCCCCTCGAGCTCCAGGCGCGAATCGAGATGGTGATCCGGAGGACGCAAGAGCAGTCGGGCGCGAACCCGCTTACCCGGCTTCCGGGAAACCTCGCCATCGACCGCGAGATCAAAAAGCGCCTCTCGAGCGGGAACAACTTCTCGGTGTGCTACTGCGACCTCGACAATTTCAAGGCCTACAACGACAAGTACGGCTACGAAGCCGGCGACCGGGTCATCAGCCATACCGCCAAAATCCTGATGAAGGCGGTGCGGGAGACCGGCGAGAACGGCGACTTCCTCGGCCACATCGGCGGCGACGACTTCGTGGTGGTGACGACCCCGGTCAAGGACAGCGGCATCTGCAAGAGGGTCGTCGAGCGATTCGACGTGACCATCCCTGACTTCTACGACGAGGACGATCGGAAGCGGAAGACCATCCAGGTGGAGAACCGCTCCGGCCGGCTCGAGAACTTTCCCATCATGAGCATCACTGTTGCGGTGGTCAGCGGTTCCGGCGCGGACCTCGAAAGCACCCACCTCATCGCGGAGCGCGCCGCCGAGCTGAAGAAATATTTGAAGCGGTTCCAGGGGAGCAACTTTCTGTCAGAGAGACGGGGCACGAGCGACGCTCGCAGCGACGAGATGTCGGCGAACTGAAGGCCCCTTGGCCAAGCTGAGGACGACGAAGTGGACGATAAGAAATCGCTAGCGATACGGGGAGTGCTGGCGGGCGCGGTGGCGGCGCTCATCGCCTCGGGTCTCTACTTCTCGGGGATCTTCGAGTCTCTCGAGTATCAGCTCTACGATCGGGATTTTCGGATGGGGCCGCGGGGGAGCGCTCCCGCGGAGATCGTGATCGTCGCCGTCGACGAGCCGTCGCTCCGGCGCCTGGGCAGCTGGCCCTGGCCCCGAGCGTTCCACGCCGCGGCCGTGCGGCAAATGAAGGCGAACGGCGCCAAGGTCATCGGAATGGACATCGGCTTCTACGAGCCCGACCGCCTCGACCCGGTGAACGACGAGGAGCTCGCCGCCGCGACCCGCGAGGCGGGAAACGTCGTCTACCCGGTGGTGGTGGAGAAGTTTCAGCGCGACGGCGAGCAGGTGATCAAGGTCATGGAGACCCTCCCCGGGCTCGCGGAGGCGGCCGCGGGTATCGGGCACGCGCATATCGAGTCCGGCGCCGACGGAATCGCTCGCAAGGTGCACCTCGCCTACAAGACTTCCGAGAGAACTTACTGGGGCATGAACCTCGAGATCCTCAAGGTCTATCTCGGCCTTCCGGAGGGCGCCATCCGCGAGCTGCGGCCGGGGGTTCTCGGAATCGGCGACATCGAGATCCCCGTCATGTCCGACCCGGAATCGCGGGAGCCGAGCGAAGGCCGCATCGCCATCGACTACGAGATGCACATCGCCTACGTCGGCGAGAGGGAGACGTTCGAGTACGTCCCGGCTTTCGAGGTCATCGAAGGCAACATCCCCGCCAACTCCTTCGCGGGGAAGATCGTCCTCTACGGCGGCAAAGCCGCGGGGCTCTATGACGATCATATGACGCCGTTCTCCGACGAGCGGGCGCCCATGCCCGGGGTGGAGATCCAGGCGAACGTCATCGACGCCATCCTCAAGGAGCGCTCGATTCAGAGAACGCCGCTCTGGATTCTGAGCATCGCGACCGCGCTCATCGCCATGGGCGCCGCCGTCCTCTATCAGTTCGTCGATACCCGGCTCGCGGCGCTGCTGATGGTGGTCCTCATCGGAGCGACCATGGGGGCCCACGTCGCTCTCTTCCGCGCCGGCCAGTGGACGGAAGTGAGCCCCATCGTGGTGTCGCTGGTGCTATCCCTGATCTTCGGGCTCATGCTGAAGATGCGCCAGGTGAACGTCGCCCTCGACCACGAGGTCCTGAACCTCACCCAGGCCGCCGCCCTCGCGGAGAAGGCGGGTGAGAGGACCATCATCGAAACGTTCAACGCCGCCGAGCCGACACTTCGGGACGTGCTGGGCGTTCCCGCGGCCGCGCTCCTCAAGGTCGATCGCAATAAGAGCATCCTGACGCTCACCGCCCAGTACGGACTCGCTCGGATGAACCCGCGGGAGAAGACGACGCTCAAGCTCACGGGCGATCTCATGGGGCTCCTCGCCGGTCTCGAGCCCATGGAAGTCGAGAGCCTCACCAAGCACCCGCTCGCGGTCCTGGTACCGCGAGCGCAGCTCTCGTCCTATCACGCGCTCGTGGTGCCGCTGCTCTCCAAGGGCGAGACGGTCGGCGCCCTCTGCCTCTTCCGGCCGCGCGCCGAGCATTTCCGGGACGAGGAGCAGACGCTGTTCCAGGCGGTCTCGGGCGAGTTCGGGTCGATCTGGTACAACGCGTCCCTCTACGGCCGCCTGACGCAGAAGAGCTCGAATCCCATCGCTCCTTTCACCTACAAGAGCCAGGAGCGCCGGATCCAGACGTTGAACGTCCTGAGCGATGCCATCTTGGGCGAGAAGACGTTGATGGCTTCGATCATGGACAGCATCGCCGACGGCGTCATCGTCACCGACGTCCTCGGCGCCATCAAGATCATGAACCCCAAGGCGAAGGAGATCCTGGGCCTCTACGGCGAGAGCGCGGTGGGCCAGAGCGCGGTCGACTTCATCCGAAGGTTCGAGGACGTGCCCTCCGAAGTGATGCGGGAGAAGTTCAAGAAGATCGTGGAGCGGGGCGAGACGTTCTCCTCCGACATCCGGATCTCGCTCCCCGCGTCGCGGTACTACACCCTGCAGCTCGGACCGGTGCGGAGCCGCGACGGCATGGTTCAGGGAATCGTCGCTGTGCTCTCCGACATCACCCAGCTCAAGGAAATGGACCAGATGAAGACGGATCTCATGGCCATGGTGACCCATGAGATCAGAACGCCTCTCGCCACGGTTCGGGGATTCGCGCAGATCCTGCTGAAGGGCGGAATCGGGGGCGACAAGTCGAAGGAGTTCCTGGAGATCATCAACCGCCAGTCGAACCGCCTGGTCAACCTGGTCAACGACTTCCTCGACATCACTCGAATCGAGTCGGGGAGGCAGGTCATCACCAAGGGCCCGGTGGACATGGACAAGCTCGTCCAGAACGCCGTCGCCGACCTGAAGCCTCTCGCCGACGAAAAGAACATCAGCCTGCAGTACGCCTCTCCCGGAGGGCTCCCCGAGGTCTTCGGCGACCGCAACCTCATCGAGCAGGTGCTCATCAACCTGATCTCGAACGCCATCAAGTACAGCCCCAAGGGCGCCTGGGCCCGCATCGGCATTGCCCAGCAGAACGGCTCGGTCGCGATCGCCGTCCAGGACAACGGCCTCGGCATCCCCAAGGAGTCGATCCCGAGGCTCTTCGAGAAGTTCTACCGCGTGCGCTGCGACGACCGAAAGGACATCATCGGAACGGGTCTCGGCCTGTCTCTGGTGAAACAGATCATCGACGTGCACCAGGGAACGATTCGGGTGGAGAGCGAGCACGGCAAGGGCTCGACCTTCACCTTCACCGTGCCCGTGGCGAAGGCCGGCATGGAGCCGATCACCATGACCGCGTCGGCGAGCCACAACTGAGGAGATGGGTCGAGGAATGTCCAAAGATCTCGTGCTGATGGTCGATGACGAGCTCGATAACCGCGTCATGATGCGCTACTTCCTCGAGTCCTGGGGCTACGACGTGGAGCTCGCGGCGAACGGGGAGGAGGCGCTCAAGAGAGTCGCGGCGAAGCGGCCTTCTCTCGTGCTCCTCGATCTGGAAATGCCGGTAATGGACGGCTTCGAGACCTGCCACCGCCTCAAGGAAGACCCCAAGACCGAGCACATCCCCGTCATCATGTTCACCGGCCTCGAGTCGACGTCGGACAAGGTCAAGGGAATCCGCCGGGGAGCGGACGACTACGTGGTCAAGACCGTAGACCCCGAGGAGATCCAGGCGCGCATCGAGATGATCCTTCGCCGCAGCCGACGCTACGAGCCGGCGCCAGGCGGGGACAAGGAGTCTTCCGACGCCGTCTTGAGCGGCTCGCTCGAAGAGAAGAGCTTCCCCGAGGCGTTCCAGCTCGCGCTCGCGTACGGACAGAGCGGCACCCTGGTTCTAAGAAACGGCGACAAGGACGGCCGCGTCTACCTGAACGACGGCGTCGTGATCCACGCCGAGGCGGCTTCGCTCTCGGGCGAGGATGCGTTCTACGACCTCGCCCTCTGGAACAAGGGAAACTTCAGCTACACCGTGGGCGAGGTCTCGTCCGAGCAGAGCATCCGGAAGTCGGGGACCTCGCTTCTCATGGAAGCCACGCGCCGCATGGACGAGTGGAACCTGATCTCCTCGAAGATCGCGAGCTTCGACGTGGTGCCTCACCGGGTCGCGACCCCGGGAGCGGAGCCTCTGCGCCTCACCCGAAGCGACTGGAGAGTCACGAGCCTCGTGGACGGACATAAGACCATCAGGCAGATCGCGGTCGAGGTCGGAGCCGACGTGTACGAGGTCGGCCGCACCGTCTTTGGACTCATCACGCTCGGGGCGCTGTCCTTCGAGCCCGACAAGAACGAGCGAGACAACTTCTTCGACGCCGTTCCCGAGCTCAGGCTGGATCTCCGGGGAGAAGAGCCCTACGAGCTCTCCGCGGTTTCGTGGAAGCTTCTCGCGGCGATCGACGGCAAGCGCGACCTCGGAGCCATCACCCATATCGTCGGCCTCGCGCCGCGGAAGATGGCCGAGGTGCTGAAGGATCTGGCGGAGCGAGGATTCATCCGGGTCAACAAGCAGCGGGCGCGGGGAGAAGCCCCGGCGACTCCCGTGTCAGCCGTACCTGGCGTCAAAGAGAATGGAAAGAGCGCGGAAACGGGGAAGGTCGAGGCCTTCAGCCCGCGCATCCGAGCCGTCGGTTTCGAATGAAAGATATCATGATGAAAGTCTCAACAGTTTCCCCAACCAAAAAAGCGAGCTCGACCGCGGGGACGGGCTCGTTTGTCTCAAGGAGGGTAAGCACGATGAACAGCAAGAACTGGACGAAGGTATTCGCATTCGCCTTCGTCATGTCCATCGCGTTGAACCTCGCTGCAAACGGGGGGCGTTCCGAGGAGCAGGATAAGAAAGCTACACCTGCGACGACGATCGAATCTCCCAAGGAGCTGACGGCTTCCGCCCAGGGCTCCGGCGAGGACTACGTGGTGGTCATCACCGACAAGGACACGACGCCGCTCAACGTCTACCAGAAATATCTGGAAAGCGCTGATTTCTGGCGTCAAATCACCGAGCACAATCTTCTGAAGGACGGTGTCGCCGTCCGCATTCCGAAGGATATGCTCAAGGACGGCCAGATTCCCGCCAAGGTGACGAAGTTCAGCGGCAGCGTCGAAATCGCGCGCAACTTCGACTGGAAGTGGGTCAAGGTCGTTCCCGACATGCTCGTCCAGGAAGGCGATTGGGTACGCACCCGCGCCAAGTCCTCGGCCGAGATTCTCCAGGACGACGGAACCGTGATCGTACTGCGGCCGAACAGCAAGCTTCTCTTCGAAGCGCACGGCACAACGCAGACCGCTCGCGGTGAAGTCCGAACCACCCACCTGAAGCTCGAAGAGGGGTCCATTCTCTCTCGGGTCAAGAAGCTCGCCCAGCGCGACAGCCGTTTCGAGATCTCGACGCCCACCGCGACGTCCTTCATCCGTGGAACCGAGTTCCGCGTGAAGGTCGAGGCCGAGGGCGCCACTCGTCTCGAAGTGCTCGAGGGCCGGGTCGACTTCGGTGACCAGAGCCAGAACGTTTCCGTCGACGGCAACTTCGGTTCGCTCGTGACCGCCCAGGGCGCTCAGCCCGAGGCGCCCCACGCGCTTCCCGCGGCTCCCGCGCAACTCCTCGCTCCCGAGAACCGCCAGGTTCTTGAGGGCGACCTCGCGATGTACAACTTCGCTTGGTCCGCGGCTGCCAATGCCGTCCGCTATCACCTCGAGGTCTCCGCTGATTCCGAGTTCAAGCAGCTCGTCGACGAGACCTGGGTTGATGGCACCTCCGCTCAGATCCAGAGCATGGATTTCTCGGACATCGAGCCGGGAACCTACTTCTGGCGGGTCTCCACTCTCGACGCTCAGAGCTACGAGAGTGCGTGGTCCCAGACGAGCCACTTCATCTACCCGATGAAGCTGCGCTAAAGTTCCGCCTCCTCCCGGAGGCTTGCCGCCCTCTCCTCCTCACGGGGGAGAGGGCGATTTTTTTTAAGCAGGGATCCAGGATCGGCGATCACGAGCGTCTTCAGAAGCGGGCGATCTCCTTGGTCCATCTGTTCCGGCGACGTCACCCCGGGCCGCGAGCGATTCGTCTTCCTCCGTTAGCCCTCATCTACCCTGAGATCGGTGTGGCGCGCCATCACATCGAAGTCAGCGTCTTGATGCAAGACCGCCACGTCGGCGCTGATGGCAACGGCGGCGATGAGGCAATCGATGAGCTTCCGGACCGTCTCCCCTTGGCGGCGACAGTGACGATAGATGCCGGCCGCCTGGTCATAGTTCGCGCGATCCGTGGGAAGGACCGTAGCTCGCGCCAGAAGCCGACGGAGCCGATGCAAATGTTGCTCGTCGCGTGCTCCTGCAAGGACCTCCATTCGAACGGGGTCGCAGATGGCTACATCCTCCGCAAGCAACTCATCGACTCGGTTGCAAACCGATGAGTCGGTCTCGCGAAGGAACTCGACCCATGCCGAGGTGTCGATGAGGATCACGCGGTCCGACTGCCGCGCATGGCGTCGAGATCGCCATCCCAACCCGAACCACGCAAACCGCGGGCTTCATCGATGGTGAGCGGCTCCGCCGCGAGCGCTCGCAACGCGAAGTTCACCGCGTCGCGCTTCGTGCTCAACTGATACCGTCTCATGACCGCGGCGCACGCTTTCTCGTCGATATCTATGTTTGTGCGTGACATACACCAACTATACACCAACTCGCAACGCGTGGTCAAACTCGGCCACCGCACGGGGTGTGCGTCATGAAAGTAGGTGGATTTGAAGTGGGTTGGTTTGGGCGCGACTGTCTGATAGTATTATTACTATCAGAAGGAGATGCCCATGCCAGACCTGCTTCCCCCACTCCTGACCCAGCGCGAAGCCATCCTTCGCCAGATCGCTGAGCTCGGTGACATGCGTCGAGGCACCATCACAGAGGTCTTCCGCTCCTGTGGCAAGCCCGGCTGTTGTTGCTCCGAGCGCAAGCATCCTGGCCACGGTCCCTATTACGCTTTCACCACCAAGGTCGAGGGCAAGACGAAAACCTTGCAACTCCGCTCCGGGCCGCGGCTCACCAAGATTGAGCGGGAGGTCGAGACCTATAAGCGCTTCCGGTTGCTCACCCAGCAGCTGCTGGAAGTCAACGAGGGGATTTGCAACGCGCGCCCCGAGGAGCCCGTCACCGATTCGGAAACAACCGTGTTAAAAAAAACCTCACGCAGGTCGTCCGCGAGGAGCTCGCGCGGGAAGTAGAGCGTTTGCTCTCACGCATTCTGCCTGGAAGCGCTCGAGCCGCCCGCGTCGATCTCGAGGCAACTGAGATGGCTGTGCGGAACTCGATGCACGAAGTGGGTGGTGTCCTGCTGGAGAAGCTGCTCGCTGCTGACGATGGGTATCGAGGTCACCGGATCGACTGCGGCAAAGGTCACCTGGCCACGTTCGTGGACTACCGAAAAAAGACGCTCCAGACCGTCCTGTCGAAGGTCGAGCTTCGAAGGGCCTATTACCACTGTCAAGACTGCCAGCAGGGCAGTATTCCCAGGGACCGTGAGCTGGACATCGTGGCAACCTCCTTCTCTCCCGGCGTGCGGCGCCTCATGGGACGCGTCGGCAGCAAAGAACCCTTCGACGAGGGGCGCCAGGATCTCGAGGTGCTGGCTGGAATCGTGGTCAATACGAAAGAGGTGGAGCGGGTTTCAGAGAGACTTGGCCAACAGGTCGAGGCTATCGCTGGCAAGGAGCGTAAGCTGGTGTTGTCCGGAAAAATCGTTCGGGTCAAACCGGTGCCCAAGATGTACATCGCCATCGACGGCACCGGAGTGCCCATGGTTCCACGTGAGACACAAGGACGGCAAGGCAAAGACGACTCGGGCAAGGCGAAGGGCAGGGAGGCCAAGCTTGGTTGCGTGTTCACTCAGACAAGCTTGGACGACGAGGGCTTTGCTCTTCGCGATCCGGACTCCACCACCTACGTCGGCGCCATCGAAACCGCCGAAGAGCTCGGTCCACGAATCTTTACCGAGGCCATCCGGCGGGGCCTGCGCTTTGCCGAACAGGTCATCGTCATCGGAGATGGTGCGCCCTGGATCTGGAATCTTGCGGCTGAGCACTTCGCGGGTGCCACCGAGATCGTCGACCTCTACCACGCCCGCGAGCATGTCTCGGACCTTGCCAAGTTGCTGTACGAACCACTCCAAGCCAAGGCGTGGACAAAGGCGTCCATCCAACTGCTCGATGCAGGCAACATTGAAGGGCTCCTCTCGACCTTTGCCCGCTTGCGCCCTAAAAGCGAATTCGTCAAGGACGAGCTCAGAAAGGCAAAGGCATACTTCCAGACCAACATGGAGCGGATGCGCTACCAACGCTTCCGTGACCAAGGCTTGTTCGTCGGCTCCGGCGTCGTGGAGGCGGGATGCAAGACCATCATCGGCCGTCGGCTCAAGCAATCTGGAATGCGATGGACTGTCCGCGGTGCCAATGCCATCATCGCCCTCAGATGCTGCGACCTCAGCGGTCGCTGGGAGGAGTTTTGGGAGGCCCGCTACGGGTAGTGTCAACCCCACATTTATGACGCACACCCCATGAATTCCGCGCTATTCGATCGCGGGCGATTTGACAGACTCCCGCCGTGCGAGTTCCTCCTTCTCGCTCTCTCACCTCCAGCAGGCACCTGTTCCCCGTTCGTGATGAGACCGCCGGGGGTCTTGGCGCGCTAGAATGACGTATGAGTACCGTGCGGCCGTTCGATGCCGAGGCCCGCGCAAAGACGGCCGAGTGGCTCAATAACTGGGCACGGCTGGGGCCAATTCTCGAGGCGCGGCGCGTGTCGGAGTTGCGCCAGCTCACGGACGTCGAATCGGCTCGTATCGCCGTCGAATTGCTCTGGCCCATGGCCTCCGGTCCCGGGGATAACGGCGAGGGACTGCGCGCGATCCAGGACGTCCTCCGGGACTACGGAGTGCGCTCGCGCGTCGAGATCATTCCCACCGGCATTCCTCTCGACGAGATGCAGGGCGGCGACGGCGAGGCGTTTCGGCGCCGCCTCTCGATCGAGCCCGGGCGGCCGGTCCTGGTGCACGTCGGCCGGATGGCGCACGAGAAGAACGTCGGCTTTCTGATCGAAGTGCTCGCGGTGG
>CAZKNR010000527.1:0-10488 GCA_964553925.1 uncultured Acidobacteriota bacterium | reverse complement strand
CAACGGAGCGATCTCGCTCTGGAACGAGAAGCTGACGGTGAACGAGCTTCGAGACCTGATCGCTCTTCTTCCGGAGGGCGTCCGCGTCGTCATGGTGATGAGCCAGTGCTACTCGGGGAGCTTCGCGAACGTGATGTATCCCGCAGGCTCCGGTGAGCCGTCGGGGAACGTCTGTGGGTTCTTCTCGACGACTCGGGATCTGCGCGCGTACGGGTGTTATCCGGAGGGTCGCGATCGGGACCAGATCGGTCACGCCTTTCGGTTCATCGATGCTCTCGATCGCCGAAGGACGACCGCGGAGGCCCACTTCGACGTTCTCGCGACCGACGACAGCCCTGACGTGCCATTGCGCACGAGCGATGTCTACCTCGAGCGTCTGATCGCAAAAGAGGCCGCCTCGCGAGGAGTCGAGGTCGATACCCTCATCGACTCTCTTCTCGCGGAGGCCTGGCGGCGCCGCGCCGACTGGGAGCCGGAGATTCGGCTTCTCGATCGGATCGGGGAAGCCTTCGGAACCTTCAGCCCCCGGACGCTTGCGGAGCTGAACGAACGGGAGAAGGAGCTATCGGCTCTCGCGGACCAGATGAAGACGTACGCGGAGAGGTGGGAGCTCGCGTTCATCGACGTCAAGAACACGGCACTTCGAAACTTCGCCGAATCGCGGCCGGAGTGGCGAGAGGGGCTTTCGGAAACCGCTCTGAAGAGCCTCGACTCCGATACCCGCGAGGCGACGCTGCAAGAGCTTCTTCCCCTTTTCGACGCCTTCGTTCGAAGTGAGCCCGCAGTCTGGGAGCGGCTCGAGAGGCTTCACGAAAACGCGCAGCGAGGCGCCGAAGCCAAATGGAGATTCGACGTCCGCAAGGCGGCGCTTCACCGCATGCGAATCCTTCTCACGACGATTGCCGGGCGGGTGCTGGTGGAGGCCCGAGATGCCCGTGACACCTTCGCCCGCCTGGAGCAATGTGAGGCCCTCTCTCTCGGCGCCCCGGGGACCGAGACCGTGGTTTCCGACTCGACGTCGCTCGAGACATTTCCGACGGTCGCCGAGGAGATCCCGCTTCTCGAGGAGCTTCAACCCTCCTGGCTCGGAGTGACGTTTGGTCCGGTCCCGAATGCCGTGCGCTCTGTCCGAGAGATCCCGGCCGGCGCCAACATGCTGCGCGCTGTCTACCCGGATTCTCCTGCGGAGCAGGCCGGACTGCTCTCTGGCGACATCGTCCTCGGTCCTCCCGGCGAGCCCTTCGAGTCGAACAATCAGCTTCGCGAATGGACGATGATTTCCCCTCGCAACGTACCCCTGCCACTCCGGGTTCTGCGTCCTGGGGATAACGCGGAGTTGGATGAGTCGATGGTCGTCGACTTGATTCTCAAAGCTTATCCACTGGAGCTCCCGAAACTTCCCGGGCCGCCTCTGGTCGGAGACGCCGCTCCTGTCCTGCCCACGTCTCTCGAGCCCGTTGGCTCCGAGCTGCCGGAGCTGACCGGCCGCAGCCATCTGCTCTTCTTCTGGGCCACCTGGTGCGGGCCATGCAAGAAAGCCGTGCCCGAGGTGATGGCCTTCGCCGAGGCGCGAGGGCTTCCGGCCCTAGCGATCAGCGACGAAGACTTGAGCACGGTTGCCACATTTCTGGAGAAGTGGCAGGAACCCTTCTTCGTGAGCGCAGCTTCAGACAGTCTTCGCAAGAGTTTCATTTCCTACGGAGTTAGCGGTACCCCCACGATCCTGCTGGTGGACGAGAACGGCGTCATCCGTCACCGCCAAGTGGGCTACAACCCGCAAAAGGGCCTACACGTCGACGGGTGGCACTGGTCGCCGGCCAACTAACTCGAAAAGGGTAAGCCTGCACCTCGGTCAAATGCCAGGCGAACGGTCTCCGTCGTTGGGGCTCGTGTTAGGATTCGAAGGAACTCGACGAGATCTCAGTGGCGAGTAAGCTACCTCGGTCAAGGAGGCAGATAGTGATCAGAGTTTGGCCCCTGGCACATCGCCGGCGCGCAGCGTTTCACATCTCTGCGGCTCTTGCGTTCTGTTCGCTCTCGCTGTTGGCTGCCGGGGCCGAGGAGTCGACCAATGGCTCCATCCACGCTCTCCTCATTAATGGCGGCCATCGACCGGAGTCAAATTATCTGAGTCACTTCCACCACCTCGAGGATATGGTCGATCTTCTGAAGGAGCGCGGTGTGGCGCCGGAACGCATCCACATCTTTTCTGCAGATGGGGAAGACGTCGCGGCGGATCTCGCCGTGCGGAAGACCAAAACATCGGACTTCTGGCTCATCGAGGGAACTCAGTTAGGTAGGCGATTGAGCCCCCCGACCCAGCTCACCAACAGCGAGTGGCCGGGGGTCACGGTGCACCCGGCGCAGAAGGACGCACTCCGAGCGTGGTTCGAGAAGGCTGGTAAAGATTTTCTTCCGGGGGAGCGGCTCCTCGTCTTCGTGACCGACCACGGTACTCGCAACCGCGAGGAGCCAGACAACGGCGCCATCTCTCTTTGGAAGGAAGAGCTCACGGTACGCGAGCTCAATGAGCTCTTGGGTTTTCTACCCCGCGGTGTGCAGGTCGTGATGACCATGAGTCAGTGCTACTCCGGGACCTTCGCAAACACCATGTACGCCAACAGCTCGTCGGAGCCGTCCGGTGACGTGTGCGGCTTCTTTTCCACGACCCGCGATCTGCGAGCCTACGGCTGTTACGCGGAAGGTCGTGACCGCGACAAGATGGGACACGCCTTCCGATTCATCGACGCGCTGGGTCGGAGGGGAACGACGGTCGGCGCCCACCACGAAGTTCTAGTTACTGATGACACGCCCGACGTGCCACTGAGCACCAGCGACCTGTACTTGGAACGACTGGTGTCGGACGAGGCGGCGGAGCGTGACGTTGACAAAAGTGTCTTGGTGGATTCGCTTCTAAAGGAGGCCTGGCTGCGTCCCGACATTTGGGAACCAGAGATCACACTCGTCGATCAAATTGCCAACGCGTACGGCTTGCTTAGCCCCCGAAGCCTCCATGAGCTCAACCGGCATGCAAGCGAGCTCGCTACTCTCGGCAGCCAGTTCAAGATCTACACCAAGACCTGGAACACCGCCCTCGCCAACGTCAAAGAATTTGCACTGACAAGTTTTCTCGACGAACAGCCGGAATGGCGGCCCCGTGTCGAGAAGGAAGCGGTGGAGTCTATGGACCCCGAGTCTCACGCGGCGCTGGTAAGCGAACTCATCACGCAGTTCGGTGCCTACGTTCGCAACCGTGATGACATATGGAGGAGGCTCGAAAGACTGAGCGAGAACACGCGTCGGGGATCGGAGGCCGAGTGGCGATCGGACGTGCGCACGGCGGCGATCGCGCGCATGCGATCAATTCTTACAGCCATTGCTGCGCGTGTGCTCCTGGAGCAAGGGACAGCTTCGGAGGAAGAACGCGTGCCTCGAGTTGCGCAGCGGCAGGCCTTTAATCGCTTGCAACAATGCGAAGCGCTGACCCTAGGCAACTCTCCGACGACGAGCGCCGCAGTAGATCAGGTGCCGTCCGTCGTCCCCTTTCCGGCGTTGGCGGATGAGATCGCTCTCAAGGAGGAGATCGTGCCGTCCTGGCTCGGCGTCAGTTTCGTGCCGGCATCGAGATCCCTCCAGGTTGAGCGCCAGCTCCCGGTTGGTGTCAGCTTAATCCAGGCGGTCTATCCCGGATCACCTGCCCAAGAAGCCGGGCTCATAGCAGGTGACATCGTTCTGGGGCCACCGGGGCGGCCGTTCCACTTCCCGGATCAAGTACGTGAGTGGGCGCTATTCTCGCCGCGTGGCGTTCCTTCGCCATTGCGCGTACTGCGTCCCGGAGATCTGCACCCGGATGATCGAGAGCTCGAAGTAAACCTGGTATTTCAGCCCTACCCACTCAAACTGCCGGAGCTCCCGCAACAAGTGCAAGTCGGAGACCAGGCCCCAGCTCTCCCGCCCGGGCTCGAGCCGGTCGGATCGCCCGCGCTACCCGAGCTCAGCGGCCGCCCCCATCTTCTGTTCTTCTGGGCGACGTGGTGTGTGCCGTGCAAGCGGGCCGTGCCCGAGGTGATGGCTTTTGCCGAAGCCAGGGCGCTGCCGGTTCTCGCCGTGAGCGACGAAGACGTCGATACCGTGGCCGGGTATCTAGAAGGCCTCGGTCCAACTTTTTTCCAGTGGGTGGCCGTCGATCGGTTGCGCAAGAGCTTCGTCGCCTATGGTGTCAACGGCACGCCCACAATCGTCCTCGTGGACGAAGAGGGCGTGGTTCGCAACCACCAGGTTGGCTATGATGCGAGTCGAGGTTTGATGGTGGAGGGGTGGAGCTGGTCGCGGTGAGTTCTTCCTCCCGGGAGCTTCCCGCTGGGAGCGGACTGGCTCTCAATTGGACCCGCTCATGGCGCAACGGAAGCCGAAGTCGCCTTCGCGATAGCCCACGTGCCCCCAATTACGGCAGGAGGCGCTCAATACGGCCGGGCGGCTGTCCCAGGAGCCCCCTCGTACCACGTGAGTAATCCCCGAAGGTGGACCCTGGGGGTCCTTGAAGGGGCTGACTTCGTAGTACCCGCCGTCATACCAGTCCGAGCACCACTCCCAGACGTTCCCGCCCATATCCAGAAGGCCATAAGGGCTTGCGCCTGTGGGGTGCGTCCCCACTGCGTCCGTCGCTTCGTGACCCCAGGACCGTCGGAACACGGCCCGCTCGGGATCAGGCTCTTCGTTGCCCCAGGGGTACTTCCGATCGTCGGTTCCTCGAGCCGCCTTCTCCCGCTCGGCCTCCGTGGGAAGTCGTCCCCCGGCCCACTCGCAATACGCCTTCGCCTCCGACCACGTGACGTAGACAGCCGGGTGGTCGTCACGGATTCCCCAGTACGGCTCGTGCAAGGGAAGGGGAATCCCGGTCGCCTCGGCGAATTCCTTGAACTGTCTCCAGGTCACCCCCGTCTTGTCCATCAGAAACTCGGACACGTAGACCCGATGCTCGAGAGGAGTTCGCTCGGTTTCCTTGTTCCCCATCAGGAACTCCCCGGCCGGAATCTTCACAACTACGGCTCCATCGAGCTGTCGCTGGTACACCTCGTACCCCTGGGCGTTCTTGCCGAGGGGCACAAGTCGGTAAGGAAGCGCATCCCGCTCGGGCTGCGGAAGGTTCAGTTCCGAGAGGACCGTCCGATTCGCCACCACACGCACCGCCTTCCGGACATCATGTCCTGAAGAATCGCGCGCCCGCACCTCTCGCAATCCCACCGGCACGTTTTGGAGGGTTATCTCACCGGCTGTCGAGATTTTCCCAACGATGCCCCCGTCCAGAAGGACCTCGGCGTCTTTCATTTCGGAAGTCACTGAGACGACACCGTACGCCGCACCCGACTCTTCCCCAACCGGTCTCGCTGCGACTCTCAAGAACACCTCGTGGATTCCGAACGCCTCCTGCTCGATACGGTTCGCAACGAGCAGGGGAACGAAGACGGACCCCATCTCCGAAAAGGAGAATTCCCTTTTCACCAGGGACTTCTCGTAAACCGGCTTTTCCCCGTTTTCGAAGCCAGAGAGCTCTTGAAGAGAGAGGGAGACGCTCACCATCAAGACCCTCTCATCCTCCATCCGGGGAATGAGCGTTGCGACCGTCGAAACCCCGGCAATAAGGTAGGGATGCGCCGACGCATCCTTAACATCAACATCCGAGCGCGCGTTCTCAAAGGAATCGGTTCCGCACCAAACTTCATTCCCCACCCCTTCCCATCCGGATGGGAGCTCGGGCTTCGTTTCCGCAATGGCGACCCACACTTCCTTTTTTACGAAGGTTCGAATTTCCTCAAAGGCCTCACACCCAGAACGTGAGGACCCCTCGACGCCATTCACGATGACCTCTACTGAAACCTGCACGCGATGGCGAGGGAGAAACGCGCCCGCGGAGTGGCTCTGGGCAAGGACGAGGAGAGCTCCGAGTGAAAGCTTGAGCTTCGTCAACATGGCTACTCAGTAGCGTCCTGAGCGCAACGGAAGCCAGAATCGGCATTGCGCGCAGAGGGGGACCCCGAGAAGCGATACGCCGCGCGCAGCCACGTAGGCTGGCTCATCCAGGCGCCGCCGCGCCTCACCCGTGACTGGCCGGAAGTCGGGCCCAGGTTGGTTGGCGGACTCTGGGCGTAATAAGTGCCTTCGTACCAATCGGCGCACCACTCCCACACGCTGCCTAGCATATCCAGCACACCGTACGGGCTCAGACAGTTCGGATAGCTGCCGACGCTCTCAGGCCCGTGCAGACCGCCGCTTATGGAGTTGCAGCGCCGGGGATCCCACTCGTTTCCCCATGGGTATTTCCGTCCATCCGTTCCCCTGGCTGCTTTCTCCCACTCAGCTTCTGTAGGAAGCCGTCCGCCGGCCCATTCGCAGTACCTCTTCGCTTCCTCCCAGTCGACGAACGACGCCGCGTAGTCGTCGGGAGTCCCCCAAACCGGTGCCGTGGGAAGCGACAATCCTTGGGCTTCGGCGAACTTCCGGAACTGGCGCCAGGTGACCTCGGTCTTGTCGATCAGAAACTCCGAGACGTACACCCGATGCTGAGGTTGCTCGTTTTGCTGACCTTCGCCCTCTGGACTTCCCATCAGGAACTCGCCCGCGGGGATCCTCACCGCCATCGCGCCATCCTTGAATCGCCAGTACTCCTCATGCTCCTGCGGGTTCTTGCCGATGGGGACCAGATCACCGAAAGGCCCGGCGCTCGTCAGGTCCAGCACGTCGAGCTCCACCTCGACCGTCGCGCCATTCTTCACGACGACCTGTTGGCGGGCCTCGCGACTCGAGAAGTCCCGTACGCGAATCTCCCTCGCCCCGACATAGACGTTCTTGATGTGAGTCGGTTTTCCTTCGGCGATCCTACCGACCCAACCTCCGTCGAGAAGAATCGCCGCCCCCGGCACATCCGAGGATACGGAGATGGTGCCGAACGACGCGGTGGTTTCCCGCCCCTGGACGTTCGCGCCTAGTCGAAGAAGAACCTCGTGAACCCCGAAAGCCTCCTTCTCGCGCTCGTCTGGAATGAGGAGGGGCAGCGTGATGTCGCCCTGGCTGGCAAACTTGAGCATCCTTTTCTGCGCGCTCCGGGCATAAACGGGCTGCCCTCTTTTGTCGAAGCCAGAGAGTTTCTGGATCATCAGCTCTGTTTCGAGATGGACGTCGCCCGCGGGGAGGAGGTCGGCCGTTGTGGAGAGATCGAGGATGACGTACGGAGTCCCTACGGTTCGGCTGAAGTCCGACGCGGTCTTCTCGAAAGGCCCGATGCCGCAGTGGCTCGAACGACCGGCCGCCGCCCAGCTTTCTTGAGCATTCGATTCGACGAGGCCGAAAGAGATCCACCACTTGTGCTCAGCTCCCGGCTCGAGTTCACGTTTGGCACGGCAGCCGCAGGCCGTGCAGCCATCGAGAGTGTTCTCCTTGGTCTCTACCTCGACCACCACCCGCGGCCTAGCTTGAGGCGCGCTGTTCCCCATGGTGGTCACAGCCAGGATCGAGAAGGCTACCAGGCAAAGTGTCTTGCCGTTCCGTATCATTCCAAACTGCGTTCCCGCGGAGGTCTTTGTCACGTTCTCGTGGATTGAGGAGGGCATGCTCCTTCCCCGACCAACACGTGAAAACCGAGTCTCGTTGAGCGCGAGAGCCATCACGATGCCCTCGATCTTGTACCTCAGGATGGAGTCCGCGACACGTTTTTGTTTTTGGGCGTACGGTGTTCGAAGGTTTCCACGCCGGAATTTGCGGGCCCCCGGGGTGCCGGCGGGAACCTAGCCACGCCACCTCCCGACGGGACACGAGATTCTCCCTGGGTGCTGTAAGGATACTCAGCGTCAAAATGCCGCGTCAAGTCGTGCGCCCTGAGGACCTTAGGGGAGGCGTTCCGCACTGAAAAGTAGACTCGTATACTTCGGCCGATCCAAACTTGCCCGGGTAAGCGCTGGCCAACTCGGCCACGACATGGACAATGGCGCCGAAGCTCAGCGCATATTGCACGTCCGTAACGCCCGCCGGCTGCGATCCACTCTCTCGGGCAATTTGCAGGATGCGTGCTTCTCAGAAAGGCTCAGGTGCCGCTAAGTTGGTCGGCCATCAGCTTGCTGGGTAAATGAAACCTTGGTTGGCCAGAGCAATTTCTTCGAGGGCTTCCGGCCGTCCCCGAGCTCGTCACCGAAGAGATTCCGCTTCTCGAGGTGGACCTAGTTGTCCGCCCCCTTTCCGCTCGAGATGCCCGAGTTCTCCGCGCAGCCCCAGCTCCGCGACCGCGCCGCTGTGCTTCCAACTTTTTCCGGAGCCTTGGGCTCAACCGAAATTCCAACTCGACGATCGGTGCTCATCAGTTGTTCTTCTGTGCCATCGGGTGCGCCGCCTGCAAACCTCGCCGTCCCCGGTGTCATGGCTTTGGACTGGGGTAGGGTTTCCCGCCATGTCCATCACCGTGAGGATTTCACGACGGCTGCGCGCTCTCGGAAGAGGCGACAGGAGGTCGTTTTTTTGACCAAGTTGCGGTCGCCACTCTCCGCAAAAGCTTCATCCCATAAGGGGCTAGCGGTACGCCGACGATACTGGCACTCGATGAGACAGGTGTGATTCCGCAGTCGACAGTTGAGTACAACCCAGAGAAGGCCGGAGAAGGGGCTTTGCTCGTCGGAAGGCGGGAGCTGGTTCCCACGCTGAATTGCCCAGTATCGCCTACTAGTACGGGTTTGCCGACAACTTGTCCCCGACTTCATGCAAATGAACTAGAAAAACACCCCATTTTGATATCTTGCCAAATTGAACAGGGCGCGTATTATACGACTCGCATCCGATTACCCCCCAGTCTCGGTTTCGTCTCAAGTTTCTTGATAGGAAATCATTGGGCGCAGGGGAAACGACAATGGGGGTATCAGAAAAGCGGGACAGCTTGACGTTCAACACGAGCACTGCATCCTTTGGTTGTTCGGTTTCGAAAATATACGCGTCGCACTGCCCATGTCGTGTGATGGGCAGCACCACTGGCGGCCTGAGGCCGCCATTTTTTTTTGAGAGCGTGAGTTACAGCGTTTCGGGGAATGATCTGAAGGGGGGAAGGCATGGGTTGTAGTACTGGATTCTTTTGGTGTCGAACAGGCGCATCGACGATGTTTGGACGACTCGACATCGTCGCATTGGCCATGACAGTTCTGCTTCCCGTTCTGGGCGCCATGCCTGCAGCGGCGCAGCTACCTGACCCGAACGCAACGGGAGAGTGTCTCATCGACCAGCAAGGCGCGGACGATGAGCCTGGTCAAAAGGACCTCACCGAGTTCTGCGAGGAGGCTCCCAGCGACAACCCCGAAGAGCTGAGCAACAGCCCCTTCGAACTGCATATCAGCTGGAACTTCGATGACACACGGTGGACTGGTGCCAATACGGGCGACGGCTGCGCCCTCTTCGACACCGACGGCGATACGTTCGCCAACTTCGCCCTCTGCGTGACCATTGAGGATGGCCCCCCGGCCACGCAGATAAGCGTGAGCCCCAGGCTCTATTCGTGTGGAGATACCAGACCGGACCGTTGTACCAGCAGCGTCTCGATCCCGAACTTTAGTTCCGCATGCGTAGCAAATGCTGGGACCTGCTCTAACGATTCCTCAATTTTTTGCGAAGGCAACAGCGACTGCGGCGTCGGAAACACTTGCAACAACGTGGGCACTCAAGATGACGACCCATTCCAGCCAAACACCTGCGATACGGAAAGTGGTCGATGCATTGCTGATGGGACCGTCTGTACTAGCGACGTGGATTGCCCGAACGTTCACTCTGGCGGTGGCAAGTGCAATGGAGCGAGTTGCTTGAACCAAGATGCGCATATTCTTTGCTGGCTAGAGGCGAACGATCTCCCCGGCAACGAAGTATGCGACACCACCGTACCGGGCGGCGTCTGCACAAACATCGCTGGGCGTCAGTGCGCTTCCGACGGCGACTGTATTCCGATCACCGATGTTTGCTCGTATCCATCCGAGCAACCGAACTCGGATCCGTCGGACTGTATCGTCACGCCGACCGGCCAAAGCCCTTGTGTGAACGTCGATTGCTCAGGCTTCAATACTTCTTGCGGCATCGCATCGTGTGACCCCTTCGGTGCCGACGGCAACTGCGCCATCGTTGTGCCAAAACCGGCAGGGACGGTGTGCAACACCGGCTCGGGTGATCTGTGCGACCCGGACGAGGAATGCACTGGATCCGATGCGGCGTGTCCTGCGGACACCTTCGCTCCGGCGACGACGGTCTGTAACCTCGGCACGGGCGACATCTGCGACCCGGATGAGTCCTGCAGCGGCATTGCCGACCAGGCGTGTCCGGCCGACGTAGTAGCTTCTGCGACGACCATCTGCAACACCGGCACTGGCGACGTCTGCGACCCGGATGAGTCCTGCAGCGGCATTGCCGACCAGGCGTGTCCGGCCGACGTAGTAGCTTCTGCGACGACCATCTGCAACACCGGCACTGGCG
>CAZKNR010000526.1:0-22320 GCA_964553925.1 uncultured Acidobacteriota bacterium | reverse complement strand
ACCGTCATTCTCGCCCTCGGCTCGGGCCTGGACTACTTTCTCAAGTTCTATCGAAAGGTCGGAAACAAGCTCCCCTCGGGAAACCGCGCGTGAGACGAAGGCGTCGTACGCCCGTGATTTCGGGAAGACCCCCTCGCGTGTACGTCGGGCCGAACGCGGAACGATCGCTCGGCGGGGAGAGGGGAATCCTGCTGGGCTCGCGGCGACCGGCCTGGATCGATGTCCTCGAGTTCGACCCCCGGCCGGAGGCCGGAGTTCAGCGTCTCGTCGATCTTCGTTTTTCCGGGGACGGGCCGTGGGATGTCGTCGGCCTCAGCCTGTCTTCATCCGATCTCGCGGGAAGGCTCGAGCCTCTGCTGCGGGATCTGGTCCCCGGCGACGTGGTCCTCACGGAAAAAGGAGCGCGCATCCATACGGGTGCCGCGTGGGTCGCGGCTCCGCTTCAAAAAGACCGCCGGTCTACTTGAGCTCGATCAGGTCTCCCGTGACGATGTAGTCCTTGCTTTCCATGATCCTTCCAGTCGAGTGCTCCCGCTGAACGGTCAGGACCGCGAGAGTTCCCAGCACCTTTCGCGGCGCGCCGTCGTACAGATAACGGAATATCGTGAACACGTTTCCGGGAACGACGCCATCTTCCTGGCCCACATCGATGCTCACCAGGTAGCCTTGCCCGAGAGTCGCGAGGTCGTCCAGGGACGCCGCGATGGTTCCGCGCATCCGTCCCGTCTCCGGGGTGAGACGCGTCGGATGGGGCTCGAGGGGCAGCAGGGGCACCGGAATCGGCTCGAACGGAGTCAGGTAGTCGCCGACGTTTACGTCCAGGCACGCTTGAACGATCTCGGCCATGGCGGTCTCTTCCTGCACCGCTAGGATCCGGAGCCAGCCGGACCTGCGGACGTAGCTTCCGGCGATGCCCCACGTGAAGTCGATTTTCCTTTGCATGTAGAAACTATCGCCGGGGCTCACACCGTCCTCCGAACCGCGGTTCAGATAGACCACGTCCCCCGTCGCGAGGCCGTCCTTTTGGCCGTCTTCCTCACTTCCGAAGATCTGGAAGTCGTCGTCCGCCTCTTCTCGAAGGTAGCCGGTGCATTGAATCGTGATCTCTTCGTACGCGGGCCGGAATTGCGGTCCCGCTGGACCTCCCGGCTGGCCTGCCGCCCCTGGACCGCCCGCACCGCCGGGGCCTGCCCCCTCTTCGCCGGGACCCCCGCCGCGCCCTCCGGGACCGGATCCGGGACCACCTGGCTCTTCACCCTCCCCGCGGACGACGTCCACGTCCGGAATGCGAACCGGGTCCTCGGGATAGATGAGATGGGGATTCTCGATGTACCGGTTCGCGTCCCAGAGCTGCGGCCACAGAAAGGGATTGCGCAAGTACGTGTTCGAGATGTCCCAGAGCGTGTCTCCGCGCTGGATGATGTGCAGCTGGGTTCCCTCCGGGTAACTCGCCGGCGCCTGATAGCGCGACCAATGGGGAGCCACGACGATGTCGTTTTCGGAGGGGGCAGACTGCACAGGGGGGGCAACCTCCGGCTCCTGTCCGGCGGCGGGCAACACCGCGAGGCAAGAGAGCGCGAGAACGACGCCGGGGAGGGCGAGAACTCGGCTTGAGAAGAACAGACGCCGACCGGGAGTCCGCGAAGCTCGCGTCGTCACGACAAACCTCCACATGGGAAATGGAACGTAGCTTGGGGTCAAATTTAACAGCACGATCTTGCAACTGTCAAGCCGTTTTTTGCGCGAGGCTTGAAGTGCTACTTGAGGGTCGGGCTCTGGGGGCGGTCGGCGACCTGTAAGGTCGACAGGATGGTTTGCGCCTGTTCGCGGAACTCGCTTTCAGGATAATTGTCGACCACCTGCTGGAAATGGGGGAGTGCCTGATCGAGCTGGCCGCACATCTGGTAGGCGGACCCCATGCGGAAATGGAGCTCGTCTTTCCGCTTGTAGGTAGGGTACTTCTCGAGGACCTCGCTGAACCGCGCGATGGCCGCGCGGCACGCCTTACGGATCTCGAGGTAGAACAACCCCACCCGGAACTCGGACTCGGCCAGAGTCTCGTAGCACTCCTCGAGGAGCTTTCGGCCCTCTTCGGCGTACCGTGAGTTCCGATAGAGCTCGGTCAGCTTCTCGAACTCTTCGATCGCGAGCGCCGTCGGGTCCTGGTCGCGGTCAGGGGCATGGATCTGCCGGTAGTGACCGTAGCCGATCTGGAACTGGGCGTAGTCCGCGCGCGGGTGATTGGGAAAAAACGTGAGGAAGTCGCGATACTCCGCGATCGCGAGCACCAGGTTTCCACTCCCCTTCTGATTGAAATAGGAATCCGCGACTCCGAGCCTCGCATCGCCCGCGAGCTGGCTTCTGGGGTAGCTGTCGAGGAGCTGCTGGAAGTAACCCCGGGCTTCTTCCCATTTTTCTCGCTCGAGCGCATCGCGTCCGAGCGCCACGAGTCTCTCGTCGCCCTGGCCCGAGCCCGAGAGCGCACCGGCGCTCTTGCCGCCGCAAGCCGCCATCCAGGAGCTCGAGGCGAAGGCCGCGAGCAGGAAGGCGGAGGCCGCGCGGGCGCGAAGTGAAGACGAGTGAGTCGGTCGCAACGATCTATTCCCGAGAAGCCAGCATAGACGACGATTGTCCTTGAATCCAATGCCACTCCCGTTGGAGCCCCTCGCGCAGGCTCGTCCGGGGCTCGTACCCAAGCTCGCGTCTGGCCGCAGAGGTATCGGCGCAGGTGTCGCGCATGTCCCCCTTCTGCTTTTGCTCCATCACGACTTCGACGTTCTGTCCGGTAACGTCGCGGACGGTCTCGATTACCTCGAGCATCGAGACCCGCGAGCCCCCGCCGACGTTATAGACCGAACCGCCGCGGCCTCGTACCGAGGCGGCGATGGTGGCGGCGACGGCGTCGGCGATGAACGTAAAGTCCCGCGTCTGGTGACCGTCGCCGAAGAGACGAAAGGGGGTTTTGTCGAGGGCGCATTTCAAGAGCCGATGAAACGCCATGTCGGGGCGCTGCCGCGGTCCGTATACCGTGAAATAGCGAAGGGAGACCGCGGGCACCTGGTGGTTCACGAAGTAGAGCTCGCAGAGCTTCTCGGCCGCGAGCTTGCTGACCCCGTAGGGAGAGACGGGATGGAGCGCAACGTCCTCGACCATCGGCAGGGGTGCGCTGTCTCCGTACACCGACGACGAGGAGGCGAAGACGAAGGCGCCGATCTTGGTTCCGACAGCCGCTTCGAGCAGCCGCTGCGTCGCCAGAATGTTGTTGTCGGTGTAGATTCCGAATTCGGAACCCCAGCTCGCGCGGACACCCGCCTGAGCAGCGAGATGAAAGACCCGGTCGCATCCATCGAGCAGGCGAGGGAGCTCCATCTCCTGGAGCCTTCCTTCGCGGAGCTCGAACCCTGGACTGCCTGAAAGGGCCTCGAGGTTTTTTTCCTTGACGGCCCGGGGGTAGTAGTCGAGAAACGAGTCGATGCCGATGACTCTCTCGCCGCTTTCGACGAGCGACTCGGCGAGCGTAGAGCCGATGAACCCGCCGACGCCCGTGACCAGCGCCGTCATTCGAGGAGATCCTGGAGCTTCCGCGGGAGCCGGCACGGCCGCCCGTCTCTCCCCACGGCGACGTGAAGCGTCGTCCCGCTTGCGAGGAGGACCCCGTCTTCCGCCCGGGACAGCTGGTAGTCGAACTGGACGCGCGCCCGCGAGGGCCGGCTCGCCCGGGTCACGATATCGACCAGATCGTCGTAGCGGGCGGGCTTGTGGTACCGGCAATGGGCTTCGACCACCGGCAGGTGGACCTTGTCATTCTCCTCGATCTCGCGATAGCTCTGGCCGAGCTGGCGGAGAAGATCGGCGCGGCCGACCTCGAACCACGTCAGGTAGTTTCCGTAGTAGACAATGCCCATGCCGTCGGTCTCGGCGTAGCGGACGCGAATCTGGCAAGTGGTCTGGCTCAAACTGGCACCGAGGACAGCATCTGGCGGACCACCGCTTCCGGATCCTTGGCCTTGAAAATAGCGGAGCCCGCGATCACCACGTCGATTCCCGCGAGGGCCGCCCGCGGCACGCGCTCGAGGTTCATGCCGCCGTCGATCTCGATGTCGAGCGTGAGGTGGTTCTCGCGGGCGAAGCGGCGCAGGGTCTCGGCCCTCTCGAAGCTTCCCTCGATGAAGTCCTGCCCGCCCCACCCGGGGTTCACCGACATGACGATGGCGTAGTCCGCGAGAGGCAGGAGCTCTTCCACCGAAGCGAGAGAGAGCCCTGGGTTCAGCGCGAGGCCCGCCTTCTTTCCCCGTTTCTGAATCGACGTGAGGACCAGGTGAGGGTGGTAGACGGATTCCGGATGGAAGGCGATCATGTCGGCTCCGGCATCGGCGAAGGCGCCGATCCACCGGTCGGCGTCCTCGATCATCAGGTGAACGTCGAGAGGGAGGCGGGTCGAGCGGCGCATGGCCTCGACCAGCATCGGGCCGAACGTCAGGTTGGGAACGTAGTGACCGTCCATCACGTCGACGTGAAGTTGCTGGGCGCCGGCGCGCTCGACCCGCTCGATCTCGGAGGCCAGCCTGGAGAAGTCGGCGGACAGAATGGAAGGAGCGATTCGCATCGTTTCAGGCGCCCTTGCTGAGAAAGAGGACGATCCGATCCCGTTTGAACACTTTCATCCCCGGCGCCGGGACTTGCCTTACCACAACGTTTTTCGGTACACCCGGGTAGTCGACCAGGCGGACTTGCGAGACCTTGACCTGCCCGCGCGAGATCCGGTCCAGAATCTCGACGTAGTTGCGGCCGATGAAGTCGGGCATCACGTAGGCGTTGTCGAGATACCCGCGCGACAAGAGCACCGCCACTGCCGTCGTTTCAGCCACGTCCTCGTACGCCGAGGGCGACTGGGCGACCACCGTGTCCGGTGCCCAGACCTCGCTGTGAATCTCGACCACCCGGCCCAGGCTGAAGCCGTTCTGTTCGAGGATGAGCTGCGCGGACTGAAGCGTCTCTCCCTCGATCCGGGGGACGCTGTGCTTCTGAGGGCCGAGGCTCACCCATACGCGAACCGAGCGGCCTTTCTTCAGCGTGGTTCCCGGGGCGGGGATCTGCTCGGAAATGAAATCCGGAGGGACGCTCGCGTGGAAGCGGCTGCCCTCGACGACGAGCTGCAACTCCTCCCGCCTCAAGCTCTCTCCCGCGCCCTCGACGCTCGCCCCCGCGAGGTCGGGGACAGAGACCTCGTTTCCTCGCACCGCGAGGATGAAGGTGATGGCCGCGGAAATGACCGCGGTCGCGAGGAGCCCGGCGGCGAGGGCCGCGATCTCCAGGACTCGCACCAGGACGGCACGCGCACGCTGCGCTCCCGGGCCCGAGCCCGTGCGGCTCGCGACCTTTCGCGCGCCCGGAGGCGGAGATTCGGGCTTCGACGGTCCCTCGAGGAGCTTGTCCCCGGCCTCGCGCTCGGTCACGCGAGTATTCTATCGCGGGTGAGAATCGCCGCGAAGTAGCCGTCCATATCGTTTTCTTCAGGGGAGGTGCGAAAGAAGCCGTCCGCATCGGACAGGTGGCGGGCCGGCTCCGGGAGGCTTGGTGCGGCTTCGGCACGGTGAAAGCCCGGGGACTCGGAAAGGAATCGTTCGACGACCTGCTCGTTCTCCTCCGGCTCCGACGAACAGGTGGCGTACACCAGGCGGCCGTCCTCGGTGAGGAGGCGTGACGCCGAACGGAGGAGCTCGAGCTGAAGCGCTGCGAGCGGCTCGAGGTCCGATGCTTCCACCCGCCATTTGACGTCGGGGTTTCGCCGCAGCGTGCCCACGCCGCTGCACGGGACGTCGAGAAGGATCCGGGTGAACCTGGTTTCGAACGGCAGGCTTCGCCCGTCGGCCACGACCGGATGGACGTTTTCTGACTGAAGCCGTGCTGCGATCTCGCGGAGAAGGCGCACTCGGCGCCGGCGCCTGTCGATGGCGATGACGCTCCCCTCGGAGGCGAGCTCGCTCATCGCCGTCGTTTTGCCCCCGGGAGCGGCGCAGACGTCGAGCACGCGATCGGCTCGCCGAACCTGGAGAAGGAGGGGCACCAACTGCGAGCCCGCGTCCTGAGGGAAGACGAGCCCGTCCCGCGGAAGCGAGCTCTCGGCGAGCGCACCCGACAATACGCGAAGGCAGCGGGGCGCTTCTCTAACCTTCTCGGTTTCGACCCCCTCGCGCGCGAGGGCCTCTCGAGCCCGTTCGACGCTGATGCGTGCGGAAACCCTCAGATGGATCGGAGGAGTCCGGTTCTGCGCCGCGCACCGCGCCTCCGCGCGCCCGAGGCCGAGTCTTTGGAGGTAGCGCTCCGCGAGCCAGCGAGGGTGAGACAGGGCGAAGGCGAGATAGCCCGCGTTGTCCTCCTCCTTCTCCGGAAACGGAGGAAGGCCTGGCTTTCGAAGGACGCTCCGAAGGACGGCATTGACCAGGCCCTTGCCGCGAGCGGCGCCGTAGGCCTCGGCGAGACGCACCGACTCATCGACCGCGGCCCGCTCGGGAACGCGGTCGAGATGGCGGATCTGGTAGAGCCCGATCCGGAGCGCCAGCAGGACCGCCGGGTCGAGCTCCCGAAGGGGACGGCTCGCGTGGTGAGCCAGGACCCAGTCGAGGCTCCCGCGCCACCGGAGCACTCCGAAGACGATCGCCATCGCCAGGTCCCGGTCGGCGGAAGAGAGCGGGAGGTACCGCGGATCGGCGAGAACGCTCGCGGGCTCTCCCCGGCGTTCCTCCACACGACGCAGAACCTCGAACGCCGTCGTTCGCGCGAGAGATACCGGCCGGGTTTTCGTGCTCACGTCTACGGAATCCGGGCGAGCCGGCCCATGAGCCGCAGCAGGCGGTCGGGATAGTCGGTCACGATCCCGTCGACGCCCATCGCCAGCATGCGCGCCAGGTCTTCGTCCTCGTTGACCGTCCAGACCTGAACCCGCACGTTGAACGAGCGCGCCGCTTCGAGGAGTCTCGGACGAATGACGTGGATCTCCCCGAAGTACTCCGGAAACTGGAAGGCGACCGCCGGGCTCCGGTAGAGACTCCCGAGCCGCAGGCGGTCGAGCTGGTAGAAGACGAGCGCCTCCCTCAGCGTCGCGCTGGTCGCTACTTCCGGGCAGGCCTCGCGAAAGGCGGCCATCGGCTCGTGGTCGAAGGAAGCGACGAGAACCCGCTCGGCGAACTCGTTCTTTCGCAGCGTGGCGCACAGCGCGCGCGCGAGCTCCGGATCGAACTGCTTCATCTCCAGGTTGAGCCGGGACTCGGGAAAGCCATCGAGCACCTCGAGAAGCGTCGGAACCACGAGACCCCGCCCGCGGTAGGGATGAGTCAGGGTGCCGTCCGCCTCGACTTCGAAGCGGTAGCCGGCATCGAGCGCGCGAATTTCCTCGAGGGTGAGCTCGCGCACCAGGCCCGCGCCCTCGGTCGTTCTTTCGACCGACGGGTCGTGGTGCACGACGATATGGCGGTCCGACGTCCCGCGAAGATCCATCTCCACCACGTCGACTCCGAGATCGAGCGCGCGCTCGAAGGCGAGAAGCGTGTTCTCCGGCCAGAGTCCGCGGCCGCCCTGGTGGGCGATGGCGAGCGTGCGCTCTTCCATTGAAGGTATGGAAGGCATGGAAGGCATGGAGGGCGTGAAGAAGGGGTGGTCTTCGGCCTTAGCTCGCGGGTGGAGGAAGGCGAAGTAGAGGTAGAGAACGACGATCATGCCGGCAACGGAACCGGCAAGACGAAGCGCGCGCACCCGCGCATTGTAGCAACCCCGAGTTAGAGGATGTCGTCGACCAGCTCCGGGCTCAAAGGTTCGTGGAACAGGCTTCCCTGGCCGAGGAGGCAGCCGAGCTCTAGAAGCTCATGGAGCTGCTCTTCGGTCTCGACCCCTTCGGCGATGACCTCCATGCCCAGGTTGCCGGCGAGACCCACGATCGTGCGGGCGGCGATCCAGTTGTCGCCTCCGGCGCGAAGGTTCCGAATGAAGGAGCGGTCGATCTTGAGGGTATCGATCTCGAATCGATGGAGGTAGCCGAGCGAGGAGTATCCGGTGCCAAAGTCGTCGAGGTGGATGCGGAGCCCGAGGCTCTTGAGCTGGCCGAGGATCGCGACCGCCGAGTCGGCTTTTTGCATGACCACGGTCTCGGCTACGTCGAGCACCAGATCTGAGGGACAGAGCTTCGTCTCGGCGAGGACCTGCTCCACCCGGTCGGCGAGATCGGGCTGGAAGAGCTGCTTGTCGGAAACGTTCACGTGGATCGAGAGCGAGCGGCGTCCGCGGGGGCTTTGCTGCCACTGCTGAATCTGGAGGCACGCCTTCTGAAGCACTTGGAATCCGAGCTCGACGATGAGGCCCGTTTCCTCGGCCGCCGGAAGAAACGCCGAAGGAGGAAGGAGACCGCGGGTAGGGTGCTTCCAGCGCGCGAGCGCCTCGAACCCCACGATCGAACGATCGGCGAGTGACACCACCGGCTGGTAGAGGAGGCGGATCTCGTCTTTAGCCATCGCCCGGCGAAGGTCGGACTCGAGCTGGAGCTGCTCTACGGCATGGGCCTGCATCGCCGAGTCGAACACCTCGTGCCGTCCCTTTCCCGCGGCCTTGGCGCGATACATCGCCGTGTCCGCGTCCTTTAGGAGGTCCATGGGTCTCTCGTACGCGCGGGAGCCTACGGCGATGCCGATGCTGGTGGTGATGTGGACTTCGAGTCCATGGATGTCGAACGGGTCGAGGAGAGCTTGATGGATTCTCTCGGCGACGCGGGTCGCCTCGGTCACGTCGCCGAGCCGCTCGAGGACGACGCCGAACTCGTCGCCGCCGAGCCGGGCGACGGTGTCTCCCGGGCGGACGCAGTCCTTGAGCCGCCGGCTGATAGCGGCGAGGAGCTGGTCGCCCGCAAGGTGCCCGAGGCTGTCGTTGACGCGTTTGAAGCGGTCGAAATCGAGGAACAGCACAGCGAACTTCAGATCGCGCTCCGAACGCCGCGAGCGCTCGAGAAGGCGCCTCAGGTGCTCCATGAAGGTGGAGCGATTCGGGAGCCCCGTGAGCTCGTCGTGGGTGGCCTCGTGCCGGAGCCGGTCCTCGGCGAGCTTCTGCTGGGTGATGTCGGAGAGCGACCCCGCGATCCAGAGGGGACTTCCGGTCTTGCCCTGCGTCACTTCGCCGCGGGCCAGCACCCAGAGGTAGCGTCCATCTTCGTGGGCGAGCCTATGCTCGCTTTCGAACAGGGCGCACTCACCCGAGCTCGCCGAGCGGAGCTCTTCGCGAACCCTCGCTCGGTCTTCGGGATGGATACGGTCGAGCCACTCGTCGGGAGTGGTCGAGCGCTCCGTCTCCTTGAGGCCGAGGAGCGCCGACCACCGTGAAGAGATCAAGAGCGCGTCGGTTTCGAGGTTCCATTCCCAGAGGCCGTCTCGCGCTCCTCGCGCGGCGAACGCATACCGGTCTTCATCAAGTCGCGACCGATCGATCGCGGATGCCGGACCCCGATTCCTCAGGCTCGATTCTCCACGATGGCGCTGCAAACAGAACCCCCCGCTGAAGTTGGGAGGAAAAAGGAGTGCAAAGTTCGTTCCGAGAGATGTCCCGCAGTTCCTTCAACAAGATAGAGACGACGCGTGCGCTTTAACGTAGGGCGAAAGCCACAATTGACGGAGAAAACAAGGTTTTTGGGGGGGTGGTCCTACGGCTTTCGAGGCTTCGGGAGCCCCAGAAAATCCCCCGGCGCGAGCCTCTTGCCGCGGGCAAAGTCGGAGGCGGTCATTCTCCCTTTGCCCGCCGGCTGAACGCTTTCGAGGATCAGTGCGGTCTGTCCTCCGCAGGCGACGACGAGACCGTCGCGGTCGATGCCAAGGATGCGCCCGGGGGTCGCCTCCGCGCCGCCCTCGGACGCAACTTTGGCCTTCCAGATTCGGAGTGGGCCGCTCTCGAGCGCTACGAAAGCGACCGGCCACGGATCGAACGCCCGCACCCGGCACTGGATCTCGGCCGCCAAGAGGCTCCAATCGATGAGAGCCTCCTCCTTCTTGATTCGCGGCGCGAGCGTCGCCTGAGCATCGTCCTGCGGGATTCCGCCGAGGTCGCCCCGCTCCCAGCGCGAGAGCGTCTGAAGGAGAAGATCGGCGCCGAGGGGCGCGAGCCTCGCTTCGAGCGTTGCCGCGGTGTCGTCCTCGGAGATGACGATGGTCTTCTGGAGCAGGATAGGACCGGTGTCGAGTCCCGCGTCCATGAGCATCGTGGTGACTCCGGTCTCTGCTTCCCCCCGAGCGATCGCCCATTGGATCGGCGCCGCTCCCCGATAGCGGGGAAGAAGAGAGCCGTGGACGTTCAGGATCCCTCGGGGCGGGATCGCGAGAATCGAGGCGGGAATGATCTGGCCGTAAGCGACGACGGCGATGACGTCCGGAGCGATCCCACGCACGAGCTCGACCGCCGCCTCGGCGCGCACTTTGGGCGGCTGGTGGACGGCGATGCCCCGTTCGAGCGCGAGGGACTTCGTCTTCGGCATGCGGAGCTCATGGCCGCGCCCCGCGGGCTTGTCGGGCTGGGTGATGAGGCCGAGGACCTGGTGGCTCGAGTCGAGCAGGACCTGAAGAGAGGGGAGTGCGAATCCCCCGGAGCCCATGAATAGAACTCGCATGGCCGAATCCGAGCCGGATGTTTACCAGTCGCCCTGGCGAATCTTTTTTCGGATCTTCCGCCGGATGAGGTCGCGCTTCAGGATCCCGAGGCGCTCGAGGAAGAGCTTCCCGTCGAGGTGGTCGATCTCGTGGCAGAAGGCGCGCGCCAGAAGCCCGGTTCCCTCGAGGGTGATCTCCTGTCCCTTCAGATCCTGTCCGCGGACCTGGACCCACTCCGGACGGGACACGACGCCGTTGTAGCCGGGGACCGAGAGGCAGCCTTCCTCTTCGTGCTGCTCGCCCTCCTGCCCGGTCAACACCGGATTCGCCATCACGATGACTTGTCCCGGGTCTTCTCCTACGGTGATATCGATTACCATCAACCGAATTCCGAGTCCAATCTGGGGCGCCGCGAGACCGACGCCGGGTGCGGCGTACATCGTCTCGATCATGTCGTGCGCGATGGTGCCGAGGTCCTCGGAGAACTCCGTGAGCTCCGCCGCGCGCCGATCGAGGACCTCGGCGCCGAACTTCTGAATCGGTGCAATACCCATCGTGTCTCGAAGCTACAATAAATTTCGATGACGAGTCAATTTCTCCACGTGGACGGCTTCTACGCGGACGTCTTTTGCGCGAAAGCGTCCGTAGCCTTCCGCGAGAGAAGCGGTCGCGGCGGCGGCGCCGAGGCGCGCGGACTCGGCGAGGGGGTATCCCCGTACCGCTCCCGCGAGGAGGCCGGCGGCGAGAGCGTCTCCGGCGCCGGTGGGATTGCCGAGGCGAAGGTCCCCTGAAGAGCTGGAAGCGCAGCGGTAGATTCCTTCGGCGCTCGCGACGAGGAACCCCTCGCCGCCGAACGTAATGACCGCGGTTTCGGCGCCGAGTCCGCGGATGCGTTCGAGCGCCTCTTGCCCCGAGGCGCCGGTCGAGAGCTCACCGCCGAGGAGCTCTTCCGCCTCGGCGCGATTCGGCTTTGCGAGACTCGGCCCGGCCTCGATTCCGCGGCGCAGGGCATCGCCGGAGGTGTCGAGAAGCGAGGTCCGACCCCTGTCCCGGGCTCGAGCGATCATCGAGGCATAGACGCTTTTGGGAAGGCCTGGCGGGAGGCTTCCCATGAACGCCACCGCGCGCGACTTCTCGAGGAGGGCTTCGAACGCCGAGAGCAAGCCGGACGCTTCCTCGATCTCAGGGCCCGCCTCGTTCACCACGGTCGCTCCGCCGTCCCGGTCGAGCACGATGGTGCAGGTTCGGCTTTCGCCGGAAAAAGGGACGAGCTCGAAAGCGATCCCCTCACTTTCGAGACCTTCGCGGATCGACTCCCCCGCTCGTCCAGAGGCGAACCCGAGGACGATCGGAGGATCCTCGGCAAGTCCGAGCGGACCGAGAGAGCGCAAGGCCCGCGCGAAGTTGACTCCTTTTCCTCCGGCTTGCCGAAGCACTCTCCGCGCGCGGTGAACTTCTCCCGGCCGGAGAGTCTCGACCTCGAGAGTCACGTCGACCGCGAGGTTGGGCGAGACGACGAGGATCATGCTCTTCGCAGCGTGAGAACGAACGTCGAGCCGCGACCTGGCTCGCTCTCGAGCGATAACCGCCCCCCCTGCGCTTCAGCGAGCTCCCGCGCGATGGAAAGACCGAGCCCCGCTCCGGGTTTTTCGCGGTCGATGCGCGCGAACGGCTCGAAAACACGCTCCCGTTCCGGGAGGGGAATCCCGCTCCCCTGGTCCTCGACCAGAACCTCGACCGCTCCCGGGCTCTCCCGCACGAGAAGCGCGATCCGGCTCCGCTCGGGGGAGAACTTCACCGCGTTATCCAGGAGGTTCGAAAGAATTCTCTCCGTGGCGCCGGGATCTCCCTCGACCCGGGTCTGAGCCGGCTCGGCCTCGAGAGTGATTCCGCGCGCGGCGGCGAGAGGCTCGAAGCGGCGCAGAAGCGTCTCGAACAGCGGAGCGAGCGAGAAGCTCCGGGTCGCGAGCTGTCTCTTTCCAAGAAACAGAAGATCGCGCAGCAACGAGCGGATCGCCTCGACTTCGGCGAGACAGGATTCGGCGTGCGCGCGGCAGGAGCTCTCTTCCGCGAGGGAGCTCAGGCGGAGGTGGATCGAGACGAGCGACGGCTCGATCTCGTGCGCGAGGAGTCTCGCGAGATCGACGTCGGCCACGGGAGTTACGGCCGGCTCAGCGTGGCACGGTCGCTCGAATGCGATCGGGAGCGCTCGGGAGGCCGCCTTTCGAAGAAGCTTCGGCAGGCGCGCTCGAATCGCTCCGAGAGCGCGCGCCCTTCCTCGCCGGGGACCGGAGCGATCTTGGCCCAGAGAGCTCGCAAGCGCGAGACTTCGTCCGAAGCCTGCCGCCAGTCGACGACCGGCTCGCTCTTCCTGCCGCCGCCGATGGTGTTGCTCGCGAGCGCATCCTTCAGGCGCTGCGCGAGATTTTCCAGGGGCTCGGAAGCCGGCTTTCGATCTTCTGGCTCGCCGGCGATCGATTCCAGGCGCGCGACGATCTTTGCCCGCTTCTTCGCGTTGGCCACCGGGTCGAGCTCGGTCCCGAGGAAGGCCGCGGGGGCCTCGAGCAAGAGCGCTCCCACTTCGCTCTCGAATCGAGAGGCGATCTCGGAGCCCGACTCGGGGAGCGAGCCCGCGCTCTTCCAGGCGTTCCAGATTCCCTGCACCCGCTCGGCGAGCCCGTCTGCATCCCGCTTCGAGGGACCGAGTGCGATCAGCTCGACGAGTTCATTGATCAGGCTCTGCCTCTTCTTCAGCCGCTCCTCGTGCTCGACTTCGTCGCGGCGCTTGTAGCGATCGAAGAAGCGGTCGCACGCGGTGCGAAACCGCTTCCATACCTCGTCCGATTTCTTTCTCGGGACGGCGCCGATCTCGCGCCACTCGGACTGCAGGCGCTTCATCTCGTTCGCCGTCTCCTGCCAGTCGGTTCTGTCCTGGATCGCCTCCGCCCGCTCGGAGAGAGCCACCTTGGCCGCGAGGTTCGTATCGCGGTCCGATTTGAGCTGGTCGAATCCCTGCTTGCGCCGATCGAAGAAGAAATCACAGGCGGCGCGGAACCGCTTCCATAGGGCGTCTCCGCTCTCCTGGCGAACGGGACCGATCTTCTTCCACTGAATCTGAACCTCCTTGATCGTGTCCGCCGTCCGGTTCCAGTCCTCCGAGTCTTTCATTGACTCGACCTGGACGCACAACGCTTCCTTGAGCTTCTCGTTTCCCGCTCGTTCCTGGTGCTGCTGCTCGAAAAAGGCGTCGCAGCGGGCTCTAATCTCGTCGCGGATCGCTTTGTAGTGATGCCAGAGCTCCTGGGCTTTGTCCGGAGTCGCCGCTCCCGCTTTCTTCCAGTCCTCGTGAATCTGCCGGAGCTCCTTCGCGACCTTCGGGAGGTCGTTCGACTGCTTCAGCTTCTCGATGCGATCGATGAGCGTTTGCTGGACGTCGACGTTCGCCCACCGCTTCCAATCTTCGAGCTCGCGGGTGTCCTGTGCGCGCTTGAAGAGCTGTTCCCGCGCGTCTACCAGGCGTTTGCGAGCCTTCTTCCGGTTGGCGCTCTTCGGAAGCGGGCCCATGTGCTTCAGAAACTCCTGCGCCTCTTTGAGAATCCGGTCCGCGTCCTTGATCGACAGGTTCTCCGACAGGGCGAGCGTCTCCATGAGCTGGATCCGCGCTTCCACATCGCGAAGGTTCCGCTGCTCGGCCTCCTCTTGCCGCGTCCGCGCTTGGTCTTCGCGCGCCTTTCCGTGCGAAAGCGCGGCCTGAAACCGATCGTGGAGCGCGGCGTCAGGGGGCTCGGGCAGCCGCGACCATTCCCGTTTGAGGCTCCGGAGCTCGGATGCGGCCCGAGACAGGTCCGTCTCCCGGGATGCCGTCTCCGCACGCTCTGCCAGAACCGCGGCCTCGCGGGCCCCTGCCTCCAGGGCATGGATTCGGCCGAGCCTGGTGCTCGCGCTCTTGAGCGCGCGCCGGAACCGGGATTGGAGCTCGGAGCCTGCCGGTTCCTGAGACGAGAGCGCTTCCCATTCGGCGCGGAGCGGCTCGAGGCCGGAGTCGAGCTCCTGGTTGTCGAGGGATTCGATCCGTTCCACGAGCGCGAGAAAGAGGGGGGCGCTCGAGTCGCTGGGATCCGACGCCGAGGCCTCAGGTTCGATCGGCGCCGCTTCCGGAACAGGGCCCGCCTTCGCCAAGGCTACGGCGGGCGAGCCCGCGGGCGCGAGGTTCGATATAGTTTCGAGAGCGGTGACGAAGCGCTCCGCGGTTTTTGAATCCGCCGCTCCTTCGGCTTCGATCGCCGCCCAGCTCTCGCGAAGGCCGAAGACGTCCCGTACCGCCGACGGCATCCGGGCATCCGCGAGGCTCTCGGCTTGGTGACAGAGCTCCTGGAAACGCTCCTTTTGGGCTCGCGCCTTGATGGGGTGATCCGGGGGAACGAGCTTCTCCAGCTTGGAGAACGCCTGTCGCCGGACCGAACGCGGCAGGGTGTGCTGGTCGAAAACCGATTCCAAGGTTTCGAGGTCATCGATCCGCGACAGCGCGGAAAGCGCGAGATCTCCCGACGCCTCGTCGAGGACCACTTTCTTGAGCGCCTGGGGCGAAGTAATCCTGCCGAGGGCTCGAACCCGGACGTCCGGGTCTTTCGCCTTTCGCACGATTTCGAAAAGGGCGTCGTCGTCGGTCAAGGTGTCGAAGGCCAGCGCCCGCAGCTCGGGGAAGCGGGCGTGCTCCAAAACCGCGACCCGATCGGAGGCGCCGGTCAAGAGGGCGAGCGCCCGCTTGGACTCTTCGAGGTCGCGCTCGTCGCAGGCGATATGGACGAGTAGCTGCCGCGCCCGCTTTCTGGCGAAGGAGCGCAGGGCATCGTCGCCGTCCGTATCCGCGATCTCGAGAAGAACCCGAGGAGACTCCAGCTTTTTGAGAGCGATCCGGCGGACGCGCGGATTCGGATCCTGCTGGGCGACGGCCGTCAGCAGCTCGACCTCGGTTTTCGCAAGCTCGCGCACGGCCTGGGCGCGTACCTCGGCGTCGGCGCTCTGCCATTTCGGACGCAGACGGTCGAGCAAGCTCATGACACGATCTCGCTTGTATCTTCAATCAGACGGTAGGTCGAAAACGCTCACGGGCTAGAACAATATACCGCAATTCCCCGGCGCTTTGAAGAACCTGACCGCCCTTTGCGCCGCCCCCTCTGAGGGTGGACAATGACCCTATGGGGAAATCCGGGATGGCGCTTCTCGCGGTCTTCCTTCTTACTCCCATCGGTTCGAGCGGCCAATCCCTGGCGGAAGTGGCCAAGAGGGAGCGGGAGCGCCGCGACAAGGCAGGCAAGGCGGGAGCCCCAGCAGAGGTCATTTCCGAGAAAGAGCTCGAGGAGGCACGCGGAGACACGCTGTCGGTCTCTGGGATTTCGTCCGAGGAACCCGCGGCGGGGCCATCGGAGGAAGATCTAGGGGAGCCGGTCGAGGATACGAGCGCCGCGAGCAAGCTTAAGGCGAAGGAGATCCGGGACCTGCGGGAGGAGTGGGCCCGCCTCTGGAAGGAGCAAATGAGCCAGGCGCAACAGGAGCTCGCGCAGGCGAAAGACGATGTGTACCAATGCCGATCGGCCGAAAGGTACTTCTTCGTCCCCCTCGCCGTCGATTGCGACGGGGTCGGTCTCCGTCTCGAGGACGCGGAAGCGCGGCTCAAGAAGGTGAAGTTGAACCGCTACAATTGGGAGATCCTTCTTCCAGAGAAGAATCCGAACCCCTGACCGTGCTCTCGTTCTTTTGGAACCGCCTCAAAGGCTACGAGCGGCTGAGGGAGCGGGGAGATCGCTTTTTCCTCGCGGGTGAGTTCGAGCGGGCGCGCCGCGAGTACCTGAGAGCCCGTTCCGTCCTCTCGGCTATGGACCACCGCACCATCGCGATCGACTCCCTCGTTCGTTCGTGCGAGCGGCAGGCGCAGCACGAAGACGGAGACAGCGGTCGCGAGGCCTTTGATCCGCACTATCCGGGTCTCGACGATCTGTTCGAGCTAGCAATCGGCGACAAGCCGTCCTCCCGTGCCGAGGCCTATCGGATCCTGAGGCACGATTTTCGCTCGGGCTACGTGGCGCTGGTTCAAGGCAACGCGAAACGCGCCGTCGAGCTTCTCGAAAAGGCGGCGGCGGCAACGCCTTCGTCGTTCGTCGTGCACCTCGAGCTCGGCCGGGCGCTGAGCCTCGGGGGCCGGCTCACCGACGCCAGGACGGCTCTCGAGATCGCTTCGCGCCTCGCCCCCGAGGACGACGAGGGCCGGATCCTGGCCGCGGCCGTCCACATCGAGACCGGAGGGTTTTCGGAGGCTCGGGTGAGGCTCTTGCCGATGATCGAGCGCGGAGCGGGCGGGCCGGAGGCCAGATTCCTCCTGGGGAAGGCGCTCGCGGGAATGAACCGGGTGGACGAGGCGCTCGATGAGCTCCGCGAAACGGTGCGGATGGAGCCGCATTTCCACGAGGCGTTCTTCGAAGCCGGCCGTCTCTTGCGGGGGAGCGGCGATATCGAGGGCGCTTTCGAGCTCTTGAAGAGGGCCTCACTCCTCGCGCCCGAGGAAGTGCGCTACAGCCGGGAGCTCGCTCTCTTCGTGCTCGACCACGCCCTCGCGGAGGAGGCCGGCCTCGCGGCCTGCGATCGTCTCATGGTTGCCGACGAGGAGAATCGCTGGCAGTACCTTCATTGGATTGCGGAGCTCTACATTCGCCGGGGGTGGAAGCGCGAGGCTAAAGACCCGCTGGAGAAAGCGCTTTCGCTCGCGCCTCCCGAGCGCCGAAGCGAGCGGCACACAATCGAAGCGCGCCTTCAGAGCCTCAAGGATTGACTCTCTACTCGACTTTGCGTTCATTCCGAATGAGGTACTATCCGGCTCCGGAGGTAGGGGAGGTCTTTGGAGTCCGATCGCGTTCAGACGCTGCGCGCCGTTTCTTCGGATCGCGCCGCCGGCGAGACTCGCCTGGTGCTGGTGCTTTTCGCCCTCCTTGCCCTTGGGAACGTCGACAGTCAGGTCATGGCGCCGCTTCTTCCGGAGATCGCCCGCGGGCTCGGGACAAAGGACAGCTGGGTAGGGCGGGCCGTGAGCGGATACGCGATCGCGGCGGCCCTCGCCGCGCTCGTCGCCGGGCCACTTTCCGACCGGCTCGGTCGCCGGCGGTTTCTCGCGGGCTCGGCGGCGATGCTGGGCCTCGGGAGCGCGGTGTCGGCGGCGACGACCTCGTTCACGGGATTCGCCCTCGCTCGAGTGGTCACCGGTGCCGGCGCCGGAGTGATCTCCGCTCTTTCGGTCGCGGCCATCGCCGACCTGGTTCCCTATGAGAGACGAGGCCGTTCGATGGGATGGGTTGCCACCGCGTACACCGCGGCTCCCGTTTTTGGAGTGCCCATCGCGACCTTTGTCGCCGAATCCCTTGGCTGGCGCGCCAATTACGTCGCGTTCGCCGCCGCGGGCGTGTTTCTCGGGCTCGCGGTCCAGGTGTGGCTGAGGGAAGGCTCCCGGTCGCCTCTTGGCGAGGCGAGGTCCCGCCGCTACCTGTCCTTTTTCGCCTCACGGGCGACCGCTCTCGGAGCAATTTCCGCGTTCTTCATCACCGGAGGGGTGACGGGGTTTCTCCTGTTCCTCAGCGCGTACCTGCAAAAGGATCTAGGGCTCACGCTCGGTCAGGTGGGCATGGTCTTCCTCTTGAGCGGAGTCGCGAGCCTAGCCGGGGCTTTTGGAGCGGGCCGGCTTTCCGACCGCGTGGGTAAGAGGAGCGTCGCACTCGCGGGTTGCCTCTCCATGGCCGTGTTCCTTCTCACCGTGCCCGAGGTCGAGGGGCCGCTCCTCTATGCGACTCTCGGGCTCGTAGGGGTGTCGGTTGCGGCGCGCCTCGCCCCGCTGCAATCGATCGTGACCGAGCTCGTGCCGCCGGAGTCCCGAGGAGCGTACGTGGCGCTTCGGAATACCGTGTCGCAATCGGGAAACGCGGCCGCGGCGATCGGTGCGGCGGCGTTGTACGAGCTCGGATTCGAGTACGTCTGCTACATGGCCGCGGCCTTCAGCTTCGCGGCGTTCGTGCTGATCTTCTGGATCGAGGAGCCACGCCTTCGCCCTCCGGGCGAAGGCGTGCAAGCCCGCTGACTCATGCGGAAACACTGGAAACGGATCTTGCTCAGCCTCGTCGGGGCTCTTTTTCTTTTCGTGACCGTCGGGATTCCGTATCTCCTCGCGGTTCTCATCACCCGGGCGGGAACCCGCCCGATGGATCTCGAGCTCACCTCGTCGCCCGCGGACTACGGGCTTTCGTTCGAGGAAGTCACCTTCCCCTCGGCCGACGGGGTCGCGATCTCGGGGTGGCTCCTGTCCGGCGGCTCGAGGAAGGCCGTCGTCGCTTGCGGCCACGGTCTTTTTCGATCGCGGCGGGAGGTTCTCGATCGTGCCGCGTGGTTTCGGCAACAGGGGTACGACACTCTGGTCTTCGACTTCCGAAGGCACGGGACGAGTGAGGGGGAGCGGGTGACCCTCGGCTACCAGGAGAGACAAGATTTCGAAGGCGCGGTCGAGCTCCTGCGGAAGGTGCGGCCGGAAGCTCCGGTCGTGCTCTACGGAGTGTCGATGGGCGCGGGCGCGGCCCTTCTTGCCGCCAGGGAGACTCCCGCGGTCGCGGTGGTCGTGGCCGACAGCCCCTTCCTGAACATCGAGCACACCGTGGTCCACCACGTGAAGCTCATCTTCGGACTCCCGCGCTTCCCCTTCGCGAGCGAGCTCCTGTGGTTTCTCGAGATGCGCGGCGGATTCGATCGCGAGGATTTCGATCTCGAGGCCGCGGCGGAAGCACTCGGAGAGCGCCCGCTTCTGGTGATCGCTGGTTCCGAGGACGAGAGGATGCCGCCGGATCTACAAAAGAGAGTCGCGGACGCCTCGAAGAGCCCTCTCAGCCGATTCGTCAAGCTGGACGGCGCCGGCCACGGCGCCGCCTATCGAGTCGCGACCGAGCACTACCAGAGAGAGGTACTTTCGTTTCTCGAGCGAGCCGGCCTCGAGCGTGCCGGGCTCTGACGGAGAGAGGGCGCTCTCACACCTCGTGCTCCACCTCTGGAACGTTGGGGAGCCACGGCTGGATGTAGTAGCCGCGGGTCTCGCTCAAGCGCTTTCGCATCACCCGGCCGTCGCTGGTAGGCACGTCGGGATAGTGCCCAAGAAAGACGTCGCGGATGGTGTCGTAGTCGTCGAGAGGAAAATACCGCTGAATCAGGGCCGCGGTGTTGAGAAAACGGTCCCAATACTGGAGATCGATTCTCAGCACCGATTCGAGGGGCCGGGCCTGCACCGGGGGCTTTTCGGAGTAGCTCCGGGCATCGATCCAGATGGATATCTCCTGTCCCTCTATGATCTTCTCGTGCTGGTGGGTCATGTAATACCGCCACAACTGGAACTCTCGCAGGGGCACGTATCGTACGGCGGGGGCTTCGCCAGGAGAGCGAAGCATACACTTCACCACTTTGATCTTCGTCATCAGGTCTCCCAAAGCGCCTTGCACTCCAGCTGTGCCCGACGTGTTGGTCGCCAGTTTGGGACTGGAAAAGTGCGGAGTGAGTATACTGACTTCACCCTGGAATGTGAAGCTTCAAGCGGGCTCCGCCACATGACCCTCGCGAATCAACTGACGCTCCTCCGTATCTGCCTCGTGCCGGCGCTGGTCATCCTCGTGGTCTATGGACATTTCGGATGGGCGCTCGCGGTGTTCTTCGTCGCCGCCGTCACCGACGCCCTCGACGGTCTCGTCGCGCGGATTCGCCACGAGCGAACTCGTCTGGGCATGATCCTCGATCCTCTGGCCGATAAGCTCCTGGTGACCGCGCTCCTCATCGTGCTCGCGCTTCCCAGTCCCGAGCTCACGGTGCGGATTCCGCCGTGGATCTCCATACTCTCGATCGGGCGGGATGCGGGAATCGTCCTCGCGGTGCTGGTGTTCCATCTGGCGGGGGCGAAGCGCAGCTTCCCCCCGAGCTTCCTCGGCAAGGCGACTACGGTTTCGCATCTCGCGGTAATCCTCTGGGTCCTTGGGTGCAACTACCGCGGTCAGGACCATGCGCTTACCGCGGTCTTGCTCGGCGTCACCGTGGTGCTGGTGCTGGTCTCCGGTGGGCACTACCTCTATCTCGGCCAGCAGGTTGTGGCGCAAGTAACGGAAACGGAAAAGGATCCCGGCTAGAGTACGAAGTGCTAAGCTTCCGCGATGGGAGAGCGCCTCCTTCGGGTCGCAGCCTTCGTCGTTTGCCTTGCGGTCGCGGGCGGAGCTTTTACACAGGGGGCGCTCCTCGATCGGGCGCTCGCGGGGCTCTTTCGGGCCGACGACGTCTCGTCGCGGGAGAAGGCTGCGAATGAAGTCGCGCGCCTCGGAGCCGATTTCGACGGTCTCTACCAGCGTCTCGAGGCCGGCCCGCGATACTCGAAAAAAGTGGAGACGGGCCTGATCGAGGAGAGCCGAAAAGGGAACAACGGACTGCGCCACGAGTATGTCTTCCTCGTCCCCGAGGATTACGATCCCGAAAAGAAGTACCGGGTCTCGTTCTATCTTCACGGCGGCGTGAACCGGGCCGAGCCGTGGAAAAAGGGCGATCCGTGGTGGCGGCGCTTCGATCGCTCGTTTGGATCGGAGCAGATCTCGGTTTTCCCATCCTCCTGGAGAGGAGCTCTCTGGTGGCAGCCGAGTCAGGTCGAGAACCTCGAAGCCATCCTCGATCGGATCAAGCGCGAGTACAACGTGGATGAGAACCGGGTGTATCTCTTCGGGGTCTCGGACGGTGGCACCGGCGTCTACTACCACGCCGGGAAGGCGCCTGCGCCGTGGGCGGCATTCTTCCCGTTCATCGCTCATCCCGGAGTCCTCGACAACCCCGCGACCGGAGTCGGCGGAGAGCTCTTCGTCGAGAACCTCACGAACCGCGCGTTCTTCGCGGTCAACGGCGAGAAGGACGAGCTGTATCCGGTATCGCGGGTGAAACCCTACCTCGACCGGTTCCAGAGCGCGGGAGTCGAGATCGAGTTTCACTCACAACCCGGAGGACACAACACCCGCTGGTGGAACGGGAAGCAGGAAGCCATCGATGCCTTCCTCTCGAGCCATCCGCGGAATCCTCTGCCCGATCGGCTGATTTGGGAGACCGAGCGTACGGACCGCTTCTCCCGGATTCACTGGCTGGTCATCGATGAGCTCGAGGAAGGAGTGGCTTCCGGGAAAGTCACCGTGAGCCGTCAGGACAACCGCATCGAAGCGCAGTCTCGGGGCGTAGCCCGCTTCCGGCTGCTCCTCTCTCCTCGCCAGTTCGACCTTTCTCAGCCAATCGAAGTGCTGGCGAACGGCGTATCTTCCTTTCGCGGCACCGTGGAGCGGAGCCCCGAGACTCTCCTTCGATGGACGGCGCGCGACAACGACCGAACCATGCTCTTCGCCGCCGAGGTTGCGGTCGCGGTTCCGAAGAGCCGCTGAGCGTCATGCCATCGATGAAGCGAGCGGAAGTCGCGATCGTCGGCGGAGGCATCATCGGCGCCTCCATTGCTTACCACCTCGCTGCGCGCGGTGTCTCGGGAATCGTCGTCTTCGAGCGCGAGGAAGAGCTCGGGACCGGCTCGACCGGCAAGTGCGCCGGCGGCGTCCGGCTCCAGTTCTCGACCGCGGCCAACGTCGAGATGTCCCGGATAAGCATCGCCGCCCTGAAGCGC
>CAZKNR010000525.1:0-11183 GCA_964553925.1 uncultured Acidobacteriota bacterium | reverse complement strand
GCTCGGCATCGTCCGCGACCGCGCGGTGTCGCTCTTCTCGTTCATCCTCCTGACCGAGCCTCTGAGCGAAGCCCGGTGGAAGGAGATCGGCTGGTCCGGCCGTCAGGGGTACACCGACAAGAGGCGGGTCCACAACTACGTCCGCCTCACGGGCAACCGCATTCTCTTCGGCGGCCGCGTGCGCTATCACTTCGGCCTGGAGTCGCCAAGAGGGATCGAGGAGGTTTTCTCCGAGCTGAAGACGGAGCTCGTGAAGACGTTCCCGTCCCTGAAGGACGTCGCCATCACCCATCGGTGGTGCGGTCCGGTCGCGATCACCTGGAGGCGCGCTCCCGAGATCGGACGGACCGGACGAAATGGCAGAGCGTTCTACGCTCTTGGATACTCGGGCATGGGCGTTTCCCTGGCGACGCTCTCAGGGCGCGTCCTCGCGGATCTCATCGAAGGCCGCGACGCCTCATGGCAGAATCTCCTCTACCTTCACGACCCGGTCGCTCCCCTTCCCCCGGAGCCCTTCCGCTATCTCGGCTTTCAGGGGGGCTACCTGAGCATGCGGTTCATGGACTTCCTGGACCGCTTTTCTTAGACTCCGCCCGTGAAACGCGAAGATCGAGATCTCGGCATGGACCGCGCGATCACGAGACGGGACTTCCTTCAGGGAATGGCGCTGAGCGTCGCCGCGTCGCGACTCCGTCTCGGCCCGAGTCAGGGGCTCGACGGACAGACGCCGGCGGCGATGGCCCTCGGACATCGGGTGCGAGACGGAGAGCTGCCGACGGAAACCGCCGACACCGGCGAGTCCTACGACCTCGTTGTCGTGGGGGCGGGGATCGCCGGACTTGCCTCCGCCTACCTTTATTATCAGGAAGCTCCGGGAGAGCCCTCGATCCTCCTTCTCGACAACCACGACGAATTCGGAGGTCACGCCCGCCGAAACGTCATGGAATATGGAGGGCAGAGGCTCATCGCCCCCGGCGGCACGTTCGCCCTCGAGGACGTCGAGGATTCCCCGGAGGAGGCCCTCGAGTTCTTTCGTCGCATCGGACTCGACCCGGAGAGGCTCGCCTTGTACCGCGACCCGAAGTTCCGCGAGCGGTTCGGTCTTTCCCCGGCGGTGGTCTTCGACTCGAGAGTCTTCGGAGGCGCCCGGACCACGTGGGTCAACCGCTGGAACGAGACTCCTTACCATGAGTACTTCGCCCGGTGCCCGTTGAGCGAGGCGGCTCGAAAGGAGCTCGTCGAGCTCTATACCACGCGCAAGAACTATCTCCCCGACTCCAACACGCTCGAGGCCGAGCTCCACTCGATGAGCTGGGAAAAATTCGTGCGTGAGAAAATGGGACTCGGCGACGACGCCGTCCGCTTCGTCGACCTCTATTCGATGGACCTCATCGGCCTCGGTTGCGATGCCGCCTCCGCCCTCGAAGGCTACGCCATCGGTCCCGGCTTCTTCGGGATGGGAGGCGAGGGCTTCTACGAAGAGTCTGGGATGCTCAAGTACGGCTATCAGCCCGTGAACCGCTATCCCGACGGGAACCACACCGTCGCGCGTCAGCTTCTCAAAGGGATCCTCCCGAGCGCCATTACCGGCGAGAACACCATGGAGGGAGTGTTCAACGGCGAGCTTCGCAACGAGGAGCTGGACCGAAGCGGGAACCGCGTGAGGCTCAGGCTCTCCTCGATGGTGACGAGGATTCAGGAGAAGGGAGAGACCGTCGACGTCGACTACGTGCAGCCAGACGGCAAATCCCGCCGCGTTCGTGCCCGGCACGTCATCATGACGGGTTGGGGCTCGGTCGCGAAGCACGTCGTGTCCGATCTTCCGGATGAGCAGCGGAAGGCGCTCGAAGAGTACCGGTACAGCTCCGCTCTCTACATCAACGTCCTTCTGAAGCACTGGCGCCCCATCGCCGACATCGGAGCCTTCGAGATGTTCTGGCCCGAAGGGTACTGCACCTGGATGCACGTCTCCGATCCACTTTCGGTCGGTGACTATCGGCCGGAGTACCACCCCGACAAGCCGACGATCCTCAGCATGTACAAGTACATCCATAAGAGAGGACTCGACCCGGGCGAGCAGATGAAGCTGGGCCGATACGAGATGGAGCGGAAGAGCTTCGAGGAGTACGAGCGCGAGATTCGAAGCGAGCTGAACCACGTGCTCGGCGCGCACGGCTTCGACGCAGCGAGGGACATCGCGGGGTTAACCGTGAACCGCTGGGGACACGGCTACAACTACTTCAAGGAGCCGGGCCCGAAGGAGACGCTCGAGAGCCCGCCCTACCGCACCGGGAGGCGGAAGCTCGGCCGCATTTCGTTTGCGGGCGCCGACGCCGGCGGGACCCCCTGGACTCAGGCGGCTCTCGCCCAGGCTTTCCGCGCCGTCCACGAGCAGCTCTGAGCGCCCTTGCGCCGACTCCTCCCAGCTGTCTAACATAATAAGATTTGCCCAAATCAGGAGAACGTTCATGACGACCGCTATCGACAAGCACAAGTCCCTGCTCGACAAGCTCGGTATCGAGGACGTGAACCGCGGCGCCTCGACCGGACCCGACGCCTGGCTCTCGGAGCCCTCGGGAAAAGAGCTGACCTCGCTCGACCCCACGACGGGCGAGCCCATCGCGAAGATCATTCAGGCGACGCCCGCCGTCTACGAGAAGGTCGCGTCGACCGCCGCCAAGGCGTTCGAATCCTGGCGTGAGGTTCCCGCCCCCAAACGCGGGCAAGTGATCCGCGACCTCGGAGACGCTCTGCGCGAGCTCAAAGAACCTCTCGGCGATCTGATTTCTCTCGAGATGGGAAAGATCCGAGCCGAGGGCCACGGCGAAGTCCAGGAAATGATCGACATCTGCGACTTCGGCGTCGGGCTTTCGCGCCAGCTGTATGGGCTCACCATGCACTCCGAGAGACCGCGCCATCGGATGTACGAGCAGTGGCATCCCCTGGGAGTGGTGGGTGTGGTCACGTCCTTCAACTTTCCCATGGCAGTCTGGTCCTGGAACACCGCCATCGCTTCGGTCTGCGGGGATCCCATTCTCTGGAAGCCCTCGAGCGACACGCCCCTCACCGCGATCGCCGTTCAGCACGTGGCGAACGGAGTCGCCGCCGATCACGGACTTTCCGGCGTCTTCAACCTCGTCATCGGCTCAGGCCGCGACGTGGGCGAGCTGATGCTGAACGACCCGAGGCTCCCCATGATCTCGTTCACCGGCTCGACCGGTGTCGGCCGAAGGGTCGCGGAAGCGGTGTCGCGCCGCTTCGGGAGGACCATCCTGGAGCTTGGCGGAAACAACGCCATCATCGTCGCCGAGGATGCGGACCTCGACATGGCAACGCGGGCGATTCTGTTCGGCGCCGTCGGCACCTCCGGCCAGCGCTGCACCAGCACCCGGCGCATCATTGCCCAGAAGGGCATCGTGAAAGAGCTCGAGGAGCGCCTGGTCAGGGCCTATAAGTCGATCCGCATCGGCGATCCCTTGGACGACAAGACCCTCATGGGGCCGCTCGTGAACCCGGGCGCGGTGAACGACATGTTCGCTGCCCTCGAGCGGATAAAGAAGGAGGGAGGCAAGGTCCTCACCGGCGGCGGCAAGCTCCCGGAAAAGGGGCCGAACTTCGTCGAGCCCACCATCGTGAAGATGCCGGCCCAGACGGAGATCGTGAAGGAAGAGACCTTCGCCCCGATCCTCTATATCCTCGAATACGGGGAGCTCGAGGAAGCGATCGCTCTACAGAACGGAGTTCCACAGGGGCTTTCGAGCTCAATCTTCACCGACAGCATGCGCAAGATGGAGGCGTTCCTCGCCGCCTCCGGATCGGATTGCGGCATTGCGAACGTGAACATCGGGACCTCGGGCGCCGAGATCGGTGGAGCGTTCGGCGGAGAGAAGGAGACCGGCGGCGGCCGGGAGTCCGGCTCGGATTCCTGGAAGCAGTACATGCGGAGGCAAACCAACACCATCAACTGGTCGAAGGATCTGCCCCTGGCCCAGGGTCTCGAGTTCGGGTAAAGCTACACCGCCACTGTGGAATTACATGTAATTCCACAAGATAGTTGTGGATTTGCAGGGGAAGGCTGCGGGATCTCGTCGCTGGCGGCTTTCTCATACCCTCCTCAGTACCGGGGTTCATCGTTACCGACCTGCAAACGCGGCGTCCTGTGCTATTCTTGGCGCTATGGCAACGGTCGCAGTTTCCCTGCCGGACACGACGATCGTTCTCTACAACGTGAGCTGGGAGGCCTATGAGAAACTCACGGACGATCTCGCGGACACCGCCGCGCCCCGGCTGACGTACGATCAGGGGCGTTTGGAGATCATGAGCCCGACACCAGAGCACGAGAGGCTTAATCGCACGATCAACCTGATTGTCGAAATCGTGGCAGTGGAGCTCGATATTAGCCTCGAGGTCCTCGGCTCGACAACGTTCAAGCGAAAGGGCATCGCGCGAGGTTTCGAGCCGGACTCGTGCTTCTATGCCGCCAATGCGGACCGGATTCGAGGAAAGAAACGGATCGATCTATCCACCGATCCACCACCGGATCTGGTCATCGAGATCGACATCACCAGCTCATCGATTCCCAAGATGCCCATCTTCGCCCGCCTCAGGGTGCCGGAGGTCTGGCGCTACGACGGGAGGTCGCTTCGCATTTCGAAGCTCCAGGGTGATGACTATGTTTCCGCTGACGGAAGCCTCTCGTTTCCCATTCTTACTTCTCGAGTTCTCGAGGACTTTCTCGCCAAGAGCCATGAGTGGGAAGAAGACCGCCCGCGTCTCGTGAGGTTCATTCGGGAGTGGGTGAGCTCGAATAAATGACGCCTTCGCCCTCGAGGACGACGTAGACGCGGTCGCTCCGAAGAGCGCCCAGCTCTTCCGTTCCTGCCGACGGCCACCGCACGGTGACCTTGTCGGCCGAGGGGCTCTCCCCCAGTCCGAAATGCAGTCTCGGGTCGTGGCTCGAGAGATAACCGCCCCCCGACTTCGCAGTCTGCATCTGCTTCTTCCCGGAAGCCACGACGCTCACCCGTGCGCCCACGCCGTCCCGATTGGAGGTTCGGCCCACCAGCAGGAGCTGGAGCCAATGCCCTTTTTCCCGGGTTTCGTTGAAAAGAAGCGAGGGAAGCGCGTGCATGTTGGCAATGACCACGTCGACGTCCCCGTCTCCGTCGATATCTCCGAAGGCGGCGCCGCGGCCGAGGCGCTTCTCCGCGAGCCCCGCCTCCCTCGAGCCCTCGACGAACGTTCCTTCCCCGGTATTGAGGAACAGTTGGTTCGACTGCGCGTACCAGGTCCCGCTCGCGACATCGTCCACCTCGGGCCAGATGTGCCCGTTCACCACGAAGAGATCGAGGTCGCCGTCGTGCTCGACGTCGAGAAATCGGGTCGCCCAGCCGAGGTACGGAAACGTAGGCTCGCCGAGACGGGCGCGGTAGGTAACGTCGGAGAACAGGCCCGACCCATCGTTCCGGTAGAGGGTGTTGTAGTCGTCGGAGAAATTGGTAACGTAGATGTCGGGCTTGCCATCAGCGTCGTAGTCGCCGCTATCGACCCCCATCCCCGCTTGAGGCCTCCCGCCCTCGACATAGGCCGCGCCCGAGAGCGCGCCGAAGTCCTCGAACTCGAACCGGCCCCGGTTGAGAAAGAGGAAATTCTCCGTCAAATCGTTCGCGACGTAGATGTCGAGGAGCTCGTCGTCGTCGAAGTAGTCGAGAACCACTCCGAACCCGTAGCCTCGCTTCAACGCGACGCCGGAAGCGACCGAATGATCCTCGAAGGTGAGGTCGCCGCGGTTCCTATATAGAAGATGGGTCTCCGGGGGGTGAGAGAGCGGCCCGCACGAAACCTTCACACCCTTCCAGTAGCAGTTCTGCTCCGGGGGCGCGTGACGATCGAAGACCGCGTGGTTCGCGACGACCAGATCCAGAAAGCCGTCGGAGTCGAAGTCTCCGGCCGCTGCTCCCGATCCCCAGCGCGGATCGTGGACCCCGGCTTCCCGGGAGATGTCGATGAAAGTGCCGTCGCCGTTGTTTCGGTAGAGGACGTCGGGCCCGAAGTTCGAGACGAACAGGTCGGGATCTCCGTCGTTGTCGAAATCCGCGAACAGACACCCAGCCCCCCACTCCCCCTCACGGAGCCCGGCTTCGTCGGTCACGTCGGTGAAGCGCGCCTCGCCGTCGTTGCGGTAGAGCCGGTCGCTCGGAGGAGGCACGCCTTCGGGGAGGTCGAGGAGCGAGCCGTTCACGAGATAGACGTCGAGATCCCCGTCGCCATCGTAGTCCGAGAAACCGGCGCCGCTGCCCGTCCTCTCGATGATGTAGTTCTTTTCCTCCGAGCCGAAAGTCACCACCAGGTCGAGCCCTCGTTCCAGCGCTCGATCGACGAACCGGGGCCCGGATGCGAGGAGAAGCGCGAGGAAAACCATCGGGTGGGCGGATCTTACCTTGACAGCCCCAGCGCGCGGGACTAGCCTCGCGGGATGAGCGTTCTCGCGGTGATGCTGTTTGTCCTGGCATCGCCGCAGGGTCAGGACCGGTCTCGCGCCCATCAAAAGGAGGGCCGCTGGGAAGAGGCAGCCGCCGGCTACCGCGAGCTACTCGCGGAGGAGCCAAGCTTCGTTCCCGCTCGTGTCTATCTCGCCGAAGTCCTTTGGCTGTCGGGAAAGGTAGAAGAAGCTCGAACGGAGCTTTCGGTAGTAAGGGAGCGGGCGCCCGAGATCCTTCTGCCGCTACTGCTCCTCGGGCGCATCGAGGGCAGCGAGAGCGAAGAGCTGGTGCGCCGGATTCCCGACGCTCGGACGCGGGCGATTCTCCTCGCGAACTCGCTGCTGGAGGGAGAGACATTCGTTCCCGTCGAGAGGGTGGCGATCGTCCTGGCCTCGATCGGCGAGATCGATCGGGCTCTCGCGGAGTATCGCGCCGCGGTCGAGGTCGATCCCGGGAACGTCGATCTGCACCGCCATCTGGGGACCGTTTTCTTCAAGGCTTCGCGCAACATCGAAGCGGCCGGGGCCTTCGAAAAGGCGGTGACGCTGGAGCCGAAGGACGCGGGCTCCTGGGGACAGCTCGGGTCGAGCAGCCTCAGGCTCCAATGGTGGGATAAAGCGATCGAGGCCTTCGAGAAAGCGCGGGTCCTTTCCGGCGACCAGCCCGGCGGGCTTCTCGCTCTCGGCTACGCCTACGAGCGCAAGCCCGACTTCGAGAAAGCGCTCGACTTCTATCGACGCGCCGGGGAGCTTTCGCCCTCCTGGGCCCAGCCGCCGTACCGTATCGGCAGGACGCTCCTCAAGCTCGACCGAAGAGAAGAAGCGGAGCGGGAACTCAAGCGCGCGCTCGAAATCGATTCGAGCCTCGCGGAAGCACGCTGTTTTCTCGGCGCTCTCTATCTGGAGAATCGCGATCTCGTCTCCGCGACACGCGAGCTGGAGCTCTCGGTCTCGCTCTCGCCCCGCTATGCCAAGGCGCACTTCTATCTCGGCCAAGCGTACTTGCGAGCGGGGCGAAGGGACGAGGCAAAGGCAGAGCTCGCGCGGTACGAGCAAATCACGCGGGAAACCAGCGAAGTCGACCCCAATTAATCCATGCCCTTGGAGCTACATCCAAAATCTTGAACGCACTTCGGCGGCGCGTGTTTCGAAGTTGCTTTCAAAAGAGCCACTTAGATAGAATCTGGCGCTGGAACGCGATTTGCTCGTCCGATCGGGAAGTCAACCGACCGGACGGTTGGCTTGTTATGCAACGCAGTCCCAGTCCTACCAGCGAGGTGAGCATTGAAATCCTTTAAATTGATTACCGTTCTCGCGCTCGCGGCGACGGTGGTGGTTTCGATCTCGGCATCGGCCCAGGTCATCACGGGAACCATCATTGGCACCGTGAGAGACGAGTCAGGCGCCGTCTTGCCGGGCGCCACAGTCACGATCACGTCTCCAGCCCTGCCAAGTGGACCTTCCACCCAGGTGTCGAACGAAAAGGGGCAGTTCCGATTCCCGAACCTGGCCCCAGGAGTCTACGCGCTCAGCGTCAGCATCGCCGGCTTCGGCACCTACAATGAAGAAGGGATGCGGGTCTCGGTGGGCGGCACGGCGGAACGAGACGTTCCGATGAAGATCAGCTCCGTTGCGGAGACGGTGACGGTGACGGGAGAAAGCCCGATCATCGATACCAAGAAGACCGGCGTCTCCGCCAACTTCGCGTCGGAGGTCGTGTCGAACACTCCCGTACGCCGATTCAGCATGTTCGACTTTCTCAAGTGGGCGCCCGGCGTTTCTGCGAACAGCCCCACGAGCGGAACGGCCTCGTCGGTGACGTCGTTCGGCTCTTCAACCAACGACAACGTCTATTTGATGGACGGAACCGACTTCACGTCACCTATCTTTGGCGGCGGCTGGCCCTATCCCGATACCGACGTCATCGAGGAAGTCGAGGCCGTGGCCCTCGGCGCCTCGGCAGAGTACGGAAACGTGCAAGGGGCGGTGTTCAACGTCGTGACCAAACAGGGCGGAAACGACTACCAGTTCGACTTCTCCTACTTCGCCCAGCCCGACTGGCTCACCACCCAACCGATCAAAGTTGACTGCGGCGGCTGCCCCGATGGACCCGAGACCGGCTTCACGAGAACCCAATACCGGGATATGACCATCCATTCCGGTGGACCCATCGTCAAGGACAAGCTTTGGTATTTCGGCGGGTATCAGTACCAAAGGGATTTCGACAACCAGCCCGGAGCCGACCCCCGTTTCCCCAGACTCTGGGAAGCCGACCGGGTCTTCTGGAAGATCAACTGGCAAATCACCGAGAACCTGCGGTTCCAGCATACCTATCATGACGACTACTGGGATATCCCGGCTACCCCCAGCGTCTCTGAGCCTTTCGAGACCATCACGAGCTACGGAGGCCACAACCCTTCGACGACGGTTGCGAACCTTACCCATGTGGTCTCCCCCAATACTTTTTGGGACGCCCGGTTTTCTGGTTTCGTATCCCCTAACGATTACGCCAATGCGAACAACCCCGATCTGACCCAGGCCCGACACACCGATAACGCAACCGGTATCCAGAGCGGAGGCTCTGGCCGTGACGGCTCCTTGACCCAGTCCCGCTGGGGTTTCAACGCCAAGCTGAGCCACTACGCGACCGACTTCATCGGGAGCGACCATGACTTCAAATTCGGGCTTCAGTGGGTGAACGGAAAGAGTCAGAACTTCTACCTCTATCCAGGGGGAGGGCACCTCTACGACTACGCCGGCGAGCCGGACTACGGGTACTTCCGGGACCCCTACACCTATGGAGGGCAGTTCAAGGATCTGGGCCTTTTCGCCGAAGACGTCATTCGGCCGAACGATCGGTTGACCCTCAGCCTCGGCATCCGGTTCGACCGAAATCAGGCCATCAGCCAGGACATCCCGGCCAGGGACGCCGTCGGAAACGAGCTCAGTACGGATATCCAGGGCCTGGGCGACCTCTTCACCTGGACCAACGTCTCGCCACGCATCGGATTCAACGTCAAGCTGACCGAGGACGGTAGAACGATCCTTCGTGGAAACTACGGCCGATTCGTTCAGGGAATGGTTACCGCTGAGTTGGCCAACGTTCATCCCGGTATCAGTCCTATCACCTATGCCTTCTACGAACCGGCAACGGGAGGGTATACCGACATTGTCTCCGTCACCGACGCCACCGCGAACTTGAGTGTGGATCCCGACACGGTCGCGCCGAACACCGATCAGTTCTCCATCGGGTTCGATCGGGAGCTGGCGGCCAACGTGGGGTTTGGCATGACCTACGTCTACAAGAAAGGCCGAGACTACACAGGATTCACCGACATCGCCGGTCAGTACGGTACGGGCACGGCAATTCTCCCCGATGGACGTACCATCCCCACGCTCCCGCTCTTAACCGATCCCGACGCCCGACTCTTCCAGCTGACCAATCCCGAGGGCTACTTCACGGAGTACAACGGAGTGGTCTTCACGTTCAACAAGAGATGGTCGGATCGCTGGCAGGCAGTGATGTCCTACACTCTCTCCAACGCCGAAGGGCTCATCACGTCGAACGGCGGCGGCCCGACCGATGCCAACGTTTCCCAGTCGACGGCGGCTTTCGGGTCCGGGGCGTTCTTCGGTCGGGATCCCAACGACCTCACGAACGCCACCGGGAACCTCCTGAACGATCGCACCCATATGTTTCGGGTGCAGACTGCCTATGAGATCCCGAACGTGGACATCCTCATAGGAGCCGCTTTCCAATACCTGACGGGAAAACCCTATGGCGGGAAGGCAGTTACCGGGATCGATCTTCCGCAAGGTAGCCCGCAGATTTACGTCGATCCGCCGGGGACATTCAGGCTATCCAACCAGACTCTCCTGGACCTGCGCATTTCGAAGATCTTCCACATCGGCGATGGAAATCGAAGGATCGAGGTTCTGGCCGATATCCTGAACCTGGGGCAGGAGAAGGCCGAGGAGAGCATCCTGACCCTGAACCGGTATAGCGAGAACTTCCTCGGACCCAATACCTACATCGACCCGATGCGGGCGATGATCGGATTCAAGCTCCACTTCTAACTGGAAGCGGACTCGAAAACGGGGGTGGGGCCTCACGGCCCCACCCCTTTTTGTTTGGCGCCACGCTAGAATCGTCTGAACCATGAGTCGTCGAGAGCGGAAGAAGGAAACGCCGCGGGCTCCACGCCGGATTCGTTCGAACGCTCGCTTCGAGCTCGCAGTGCCATCTTCAGCGGGTGCCTGGCTTGGGCGAGATGCTCTCCAAGAGAGCCCTTTCATGAATCGCCGCAAGCTGCTGAAGCGTCTCTCGTCCGGCAGCGTCCAGAACACTTCTTTTTCCGGTTTTACGAATCTCGTCGAAGGGCTCGGTTTTCGCCTTTCCCGCGTAAGCGGCAGTCACCACATTTTCGTGCACCCCGACGTTCCCGAGCTCGTGAACCTTCAGGATGTCCGTGGCGAAGCCAAGCCATAACCAGTTAAGACAAATTGATGAAGCTGGTAGTGCGGTATAACCTGAACTGGAGGGATGATGCGGGACTACCATATCAACATCTTCTACAGCGAGGAAGACGGCGGTTATATCGCCGACGTACCGGATCTGGAGTCCTGCTCGGCGTTCGGAACGACTCCCTCGGAGGCGCTGACCGAAGTGGAGCGTGCAAAAGAAGCGTGGATCGAAGCGGCG
>CAZKNR010000524.1:0-26378 GCA_964553925.1 uncultured Acidobacteriota bacterium | reverse complement strand
CGGGCGTCTCAAATCGTGGCGCCATCCGAAGAGCCGCTCTTTTTCGACGACATTGGCTGTCTGCAGGATTACCTCGAGGGCGGCCCCGCGTTGCCCGCGGGTGCTACGGCTTACGTTGCCGACCATCGAACCAAGGAGTGGGTTTTCGCGGGTGATGCCCTGTACACGCGGAATCCATCGGTCGAGACACCTATGGGCTCGGGACTGCTGGCCTACGCCGACGCCGCCTCGCGCGATAGCGACCCCGAGGCGGTCGAAGGGACTCGACTCTCGCCCGCGGACGTCTTTGGCCGATCGGGAACTCCGGACGGGAGTCCAAAGAGATGACCGCCAAAGTCTCTCCGCTTCTGCTCTGCTCCCACCAGGAGCTGCTCCTTGCCGTGAGGTCTCGCTGGATTCAGATCTTCGCTGTCGTCTTTGCTTGTCTCAGTCTGGCCGTGGCTGCATCCGGTTACATCCTCTCCGGAGGCCACGGCTTTCAGGACTTCTCTCGTACCGCGGTATCTCTGGTTCAGCTCGTGCTTCTCCTGGTGCCCCTCACCGCGCTCGTGATCGGGGTGCTCTCTCTCTCTCCCGAGCGTGGCGCGTCGGAGCTCCTCTTCTCCCAGCCCGTCTCTCGCACGACCATTTTGCTCGGCAGACTCCTGGGTCTCTTTCAAGCCCTGGCGGGCGCGCAGGCTATCGGGTTCGGGGCCGCCGGCCTGGTCGTCTTCTCTCAGGCGGGAGAGCAGGGAATCGGCGGCTTCCTTCTTCTCGTGCTTGGTTCGCTTCTACTGACTGCGGTGTTCTTGGGAATCGCCGCTGTCGTCGCCTGCGGTGCTTCCGGCCGGCGGTCGCGCCCGTTGGCTCTCGCACTCGTCATCTGGTTCGTCGCGGTCCTTATTTACGACGTCGCGGCGCTCGGCCTCGCCTCGCTCCTGCCGTCGGGCAGCGCTTCCCGGCTCTTGATCCTCGCGGTCCTGTTGAACCCCGTGGATGCCGTCCGTACCGGAATGCTGCTGGGTATCGAAGGAACCGCCGCGTTCGGCGCGGCATCGCTGGCCTTCTTTCGCTTCACCCGAGGAGCGGCGAATGCCGCGTGGCTGCTCTCGTTCTCGCTGCTCGTCTGGATCGCGCTTCCCACGGCCGTTGCCGCCTGGCGGCTGAAGAAAGCCGATCTGTAACCCGATCCTCCTCGTAGTAACGTAAGCCGTGAGCATCTTCAATCTCGACAAGATTCTTCGGCCGAAGCGCATCGCGGTGGTCGGCGCGAGTGACGACCCATCGAGCGTCGGGTCTGCCGTCTTTCGGAATCTCCGGCGAAGCTTCGAGGGGGACGTCCTTCCCGTGAACCGCTCCCGAAGCAACGTACAAGGCGTGCCGGCGCGTCCCACGGTAGGGGACCTTTCAGATAGACCGGATCTCGCCGTCGTTTGCACGCCCGCGCCCTCGGTGGTGGAAGTCATTCGGGATTGTGGTGAGGCAGGCATCCCGGGGGTGGTCGTGATCTCGGCGGGATTCGGGGAGCGGGGTCCGGGTGGAAAGGCTATGGAAGCAGAGGTGCTCCAGGCCGCGCGGCGTTTCGAAGGACTTCGGATCATCGGGCCCAACTGTCTCGGGGTCATCTTTCCCCGGAGCGGCTTGAACGCGAGCTTCGCGGGAGTCATGCCCAAAGACGGACGGGTCGCGTTCGTTTCCCAATCGGGCGCGGTTTGCACGTCGGTTCTGGATTGGGCCCAGGAAGAGGAGATCGGGTTTTCCTGTTTCGTTTCGATCGGCAACATGATCGACGTCGATTTCGGAGACCTCATCGACTACCTCGCGGCGGACTCGCAGACCGAAGCCCTCGTCCTCTACGTCGAGTCCATCACCGAGGCGCGAAAGTTCCTATCGGCCGCCCGCGCGTTTACGCGCACGAAGCCCATCGTGGCCTACAAGGCCGGGCGCTTCCCCGAGTCCGCGAAAGCCGCCTCCTCTCATACCGGCGCCATGGCCGGGGAGGACGCGGTTTATGAAGCAGCCTTCGAAAGAGCAGGTATCGTGCGCATCCTGGACTCGGAGGACATGTTCGACTGTGCCGAGCTCCTCGCCCGCCAGCACGTTCCGCACATTCTTCGGCGGGAGCGACTCGCCATCGTGACGAACGCCGGAGGGCCCGGAGTGATGGCGACGGACGCACTGATGGCGCGTCGGGGCGCCCTCGCCCGCCTCTCCCCATCGACGATGGCGAAACTTGACGGGATGCTTCCCGCCTACTGGTCGCGCGGAAACCCCGTGGACGTTCTGGGAGACGCACCGCCGGAGCGGTTCGCCGAAGCCGTGGCCCTCGTGCTCGAGGACGATGGCGTCGATGCCGTGCTCGCCATCTTCACCCCCCAGGCGATGACGGACCCGGCCAAAACCGCTCAGAAACTGACCGAGGTGGTGTCACGCGCGGCGAAGCCGGTGCTCAGCTCCTGGATGGGCGGCGGGTCGGTTCGCGAGGGAATCCAAATTCTGAATCGCGCGAACGTTCCGACCTATTCGACACCGGAGCACGCGGTCGGAGCGTTCATGTACCTCGTGAGCTTCGCGCGCCGCCGAGAGATTCTGTACGAGACGCCACGCGACGTGGCAGTGAACCTGGGCAACGACCGAATCGAGCTCGGCAAACGCCGGCTCCGCGCGGGAAGCGAGGGAATCCTGTCCGAGATCGACTCGAAGGCGCTGCTCGAGGCCTATGGCATCGCAGTCAACCGTCCGACGGCAGCGGCCTCAGCGGAAGAAGCCGTAGAGGCGTCCCGCGGGATGGGCTATCCCGTCGTGCTGAAGATCCACTCGCCTCAAATCACCCACAAGACCGACGTCGGCGGCGTGGCGCTCAACCTCGGGGACGACGCGGAGGTCCGCCGCGCTTTCCAAGCGGTCGTGGCCGCGGCAAATGAGAAGCGCCCCGACGCACGGATCGAGGGTGTCACCGTCCAACCCATGCGAAGTGCGGCGGACGGCTATGAGATGATCGTGGGCACGAAGAAGGACCCCACGTTCGGGGCCGCGATCCTGGTGGGCATGGGCGGCGTCGCCGCCGAGCTCTTTGGAGATCGAGCTCTTGGGCTTCCCCCCCTCAACGAGCGGCTGGCCCGGCGCATGTTGGAGTCGCTCCGGTCCTGGCCGCTGCTCGAGGGCTATCGCGGGCGTCCGGGAGTGAATCTGGAGCTTCTGCTCGAGACCCTCATCCGCTTTTCTTATCTCGTCGCCGAGCTCCCCCAGATACGAGAGCTCGACATCAATCCCCTGCTGGTGACGCCCAAGGAAGTGGTCGCTCTCGACGCACGAGTCGTTCTCGACGAGGCGCTCATCGGGCAAGACGACATAAAGCCTTACTCCCATCTGGTGATCCGGCCCTACCCCGAGTCGTTCGTCAGCCGGAGGGCGCTTCCCGACGGCACTTCGGTCGTGCTCAGGCCGATCCGACCCGAAGACGAGCCGCTTTGGAGCGCCCTCCTCGACAGCGCGTCGACCGAGAGCTTGTTTCAGCGCTTCCGGCAACTCGTCCGGCGCTCTCACGAGCTCGCGGCTCGATTCTGTTTCATCGACTACGATCGCGAGATGGCGATCGTGGCCGAGGTTTCGGACGGAGCCGAGCGGAAGCTCGTCGGAGTCGGGCGGCTGGTGGCCGACCCCGATCGTAAGACGGCGGAGTACGCCGTCCTCGTCGCCGACGCCTGGCAGGGCAAAGGTCTTGGGGCGCTCCTGACGGATTATTGTCTCGAGCTCGCTCCCGTGTGGGGGGTGAAGGAGATCGTGGCCTACACGACGATGGCCAACACCCGGGCGATGGAGATTTTCCGGAAGCGGGGCTTCCAGCTCGACCGGAAGAATGGGTGGGGAGAGGTCGAAGCGAGGCTGAAGAGAAGCTAGGTGAACGATGAAACCCGTCGGGCCTAGGGGCTCTTCTGGTCGAGGGTGACGACCTCGAGTCTTTCCAAGAATCGGAAATACTCTCCGATTTCCGCCGCGGGTACGGGGTAGTACTCGGCGCTCACGGCGTCACGGATCTCGAGGAGAGTTCTTCGGCCGTTGACGAAGTTCAGGGCCTCGTAAGCGACGGACCGGCCTTTTCGGGCGAGAGCGACCTTGCCAAGAACGTCGGGATCGCCGATCTTCTTCGCGATCCAAACCGATCCGTACTCGGCGCGGAACAAATTGGCCGGACCGCGAACCTCTTCGTTGCGTCGCGGAACCCACCGCGCGAGCTCGAGCTCCGAAGGCGTCGGAGACGACTCCGCGAGGGCGAGCTCCCACTCCGCCGCGAGCTCCGCCATCCGGGTGCGGAAGGAGCGCTCGTTACATCGGATTCCGACTCCCCGGTGGGGGCGAAGACCGGGTCGGGAAAACCCCCGGACTAGCAGCCAGCAGCTAGGCGCGGACGCGCGCGGCCGACCTGGGCCTACGCTCCCGCTCCAAGCGTGCCTTCGTGAGCTGGTAGCCGATCTCCAGGTTCATCCAGAACTCGGCCGGGACCTTCAGGACCGCCTCCAGGTCCAGGGCAGTCTTAGCCACGATCTGCTTCTTTCCCAGCACGATCTCGTTGACCACCTGGACCGGCCGCCCCATCTTGAGCGCGAGCGCCTTCTGGGACATGGCTCGTGCTTTCAGTTCCTGCGCAAGCGTCTCCCCGGGCGGGATCGCCACGTCCGGCCACGCTCGCTTAGTCCTCATAGTGCTTGCTCACTTCCTCCACCTGTACGACGGTCATGGCCCTGTCCTGGAACGTCAGGATCAGCCGATAGGCTGGACCGAGGTCGACCGCATACCGGCCCCTGCGCTGGCCCGCCAGCGCATGAAACCGCAGCGATTGAAGCGCACGAAGCGTCTGTGCGTTCTCGGCCGCGTAGAGGGTATCGATGCGCCGCACGTAGAGCCGGGCGACAACCTGCCCCCATTCCTTGGTCCGGGTCTTCTCATCCTCGTAGGCTTTTCTCAACTTGTCGGCGCCGAACCTGACCTCCACCAAATAAATATAGACTATCACCCCTAGGGTGTCAATGGCTGAGAACGACCACGGCGTGGGTGATCACCTCGGGGTAACGCCTGTGCCTGGTGACGCCCGAGCAACTTCTCGAGTGCCTGGCCGTCTCCTGACCGAGCTTTCTCGAGGAGCTGGTGGTCGGCCTCGCCCCGCGTTTACCCTTCCAGCGACGCCCGCAAGAACCAGGCGTGCTTCTCGAACTCGGTGACAACCTGGGTGAAGAGGTCCGCCGTGTCCGTGTCGCCGTGCTTCTCCGCAACCGCGCGGGACTCGCGCGCGCCCTCGAGGTACTTCTCGATGCGCTCGGAGAGGAGCTTGACATGCTCCATGTCCCGCGTCGTCTCCGGCGGGTAATCGGGGAGCTTGGACGTCTTTGCCACGTGCCTGGCCGTCCCGTAGGCCTTCGCCCCGAGGGTGACGGCCCGCTCCGCGATCGTGTCGTTGTGCAGCGCGAGGCCCACCGCAAATGTCTCGAACAGCGGATGCAATGCCGCGAACTGCGGTCCCTTGATGTTCCAGTGAGCGACCTTGATCTGGCTGTGCAGGTCGAGGCCGTCGGCGAGAAGCGCGTTCAACGTCTCGGCGATCTTGACCCGCGCCTCCTCGGGTAGATGACTTGGGCTCTTGTACATGACGATTCTCCTCTTGTTTCCTCGAACTATGTCTCACAAAACAGGGAAATAAGCCACGAGCCACGAGAGCCCGTAGCGGTCACGCTCCCGGAGCAGGCGCTCGCGCGCCTCGAGGAGGCGAGCAAGATGGAACTCGGCTTCCCACACGACTTCCTGGTGCAGGTGCGGCAGTTCGTCTTCGGCGAGTCCTTCCCCGTCATCGACGACCACCGAGCTTGAGCCGTGAAGGCGATGTTCTTCCGTCGCTATGGCGGTCCGGAGGTCTTCGAGCTGGGCGAGGTCGCGTCGCCGCGCCCCGGCCGGGGCGAGGTGCTACTTCGTGCTCTTGCGTCGAGCCTCCAGTTACTCCATCTTTGGCCACACCTCGCAGCCGTGCGGCCAGCAAGGGCGACATCGCCATCACAGCGAGACCGATTGGCAATAGTCCGCCTTCCGGCAAGTTGTAGTCCGATGCGAGTCGGTCCCACGAGTAGTCGAGGATGACCCGTCCCAGGGTGACCTCGAACACCAGTGTGAGGACGACCCACGACAACCCGACAGCCACGAGCCACCGTGTTTTGTCGACTCGCATCCACCGGATCGTGAGACTGCTGACCAACAGAATCAACAGTGACCCGCTGAAGACCGCGAATTGTCGGGCCCGAAAATCTCCAACCACCGGGGCGAGCAACAGCGTGCGAGCGATGCCGTGCACGACTTCGACGGCAATCAGCAGCAGCCAGACGGCGGTCGCTCTCAGGATGAGTCCCACGATCACGTCTCGAGCGGATCAGATCAGTACTTGCTCAATCGGCCGGCGCGGCGACCGCGGCATCTCCGGTCCGCAGCCAAATCGCACGACGAGGTCCGGTCTCCGATCGCCCAGACCAAGCCAACTCGCGAACTGCCGCCGAAGCCCCACGACCTCCACCGGCTGGCCGGCCGTGATCTTCTCGATGGCATCGGAGCACCGCATTCGGACCAGGGGATAAGCGTCGGCCATGCCGTCGAAGACGGCTGGAAAAAGCCTGGGATCCGCCATGACCTGATCGATAACCTCCGGAACCCCGCGTACGGAATGTCGATCACCGCCCTTGAGCTGCCGGAGGAGGACTTTCATGAATCGGCGCCTGAGGTGCTGGTCGCGTACTGGACCGGCACGGCGTACTGGCGACCGCTTCTCTTGCCCGTTTAGAAGAGGAGAAGAAGGCTTCGACTCACGAGGCGATGCAGGGGAGATCGGAGAAGCAAACCGACCCAAGGGTTGATGAATCGATCAAAGATCCAGAAGCTCATGGCGGTTCACGCTCCGGTCAGTTCGCCGAGTGACAACAAAAAGGCATCTTGCATGCCAAACTGATGGGGTTGATTTGTGCAAAGAACCAGGTGACTTGGCGCACTGCACTCTCTTGCCGGGAGGCGCACGCGAACCGAACCCCGTCGATGTCGAAGACCCGCACCGACTGGCGTGTTTCTTGCAATTCGTTTCACAGCGGATGAAGATAGCCGAGGCACGAGACGAATGATGGATCACGTCGAAGAGGCGCGAAACAGCTTGAGCCGCTGTATCAATAATCCTGTCTTTCTCGATCGCTTCTACGACCTCTTCATGACCTCGTCGGAGGAAATCCGAAAGAAGTTCGCGGACACCGACTTCGACCGCCAGAAGGGGATGCTGAAGGACTCGCTGTTCGTCATGATGGCCTCGGCTGGGGCGACATCTGGAGTCGCCTACAAGGAGCTTTCGAAGCTCGCCGAGCGACACAGCCGCAGCCAGCGCGACATCAAGCCGGAGTGGTACGACGTCTGGCTCGAGTGCCTGATGAAAGCGGTGGCGGAGAACGACCCCGAGTTCGTCCCCGGGATCGAAACCGCGTGGCGTGAGTCCCTCAAGAGCGGGATCGACTTCTTGAAGTCGAAGTATTAGCTGAGCCGATGGATCCACCGAAGAGCGAATCCACCGCCTCTCTCCCGCAGAACGCGCCTCGTGCCGCCGCCTTTCCGAAGGAGGGACCGTGGAGAGCGTTGCCCGCCAGGTAGAGGTGGGGAAAGGCCAGAAGCTCCCTTTCGATCTCCTCCAACCTCGCGCGATGTCCGATCTCGTACTGGGGTATCGCCCTCGGCCAAAGCCGGGCTCGAGTGAACCGGGGCTCGGCTTCGAACGAGAACAGGCGCTTCATCTCCTCGGCCGCCGTGCGCGCGATCTCCGAAGGCTCGACCTCGTCGACTCGAGGATCGAAGCTTCCTCCGAAGAGCATCCTCACGAGCAGATTCTCCGCGCGGCCTCGTCCGGGAAAGAGATAGCCGTCACAGGTCACGCCCAGAGCCCGATACCCCGCGCCCCGCGGGATCAGAAGGCCGAAGCCTTCGGGGATCGCGGCGCGAGCTTCGGGACCGTAACCGAGCGCGACGACGTAGATGGGAGGCGTCGGGATCTCGAGAAGCCTTCGAGAGATCTCGGGCGCGCTCCTCGAAAAGAGGGCCGCGGTCTGGAACCCCTCGCAGGCGAGAATGACCGCGTCGGCGGCGAGAGCCTCGCCCTCCGTATCGAGCGTTATCCGATAGTCCCCATGCCTCTCGACGGCGCGAACGGCGCAACTCGTTCTCACGGTGAACCCGCCGCGAGCGGCGAGTGCGCGCGGCAGCGACTGCATTCCCTCCCGGAAGGAGGAGAGCACCGAGCCTTTGGGCCGGTTCTTGCGGCGAGCGCGAGCAATCTGCGCGCGGATGAGCGAGCCGTGCTCCCGTTCCAGCTCGGCCATGATGGGAAACGCCGCGGGAAGGGAGAGACGTTTCGCGTCTCCCGCGAAGATGCCGAGGACCATGGGGTGGATGAGGCGGTCGGCGAACTCCGGGCCCAGTCGACGGGCAGCGAAGTCCCAAACCGACTCGTCGCCCCCGTCCGTTCTCGCCGGAACCCAGGGCTCTAACGCCGCGCGCAAAAGGCCCCCGAGGCCCAGGATCCTGCTCGCGGCGAATCCGAGGGGATTGGCTTTGACCTCGCGCGGCTTCCCGCGCGCGAAGACGAATCGATGGGACTGAGCTTCTCCCGCCCGGAGAACGTCGCCTTCGAGGCCCGCTTCCCTGGCGAGCTCGTCGACGATGGGGTCGGCGTTCAAATAGCCGAGGGGACCGGTCTCGAAGAGCCACTCGTCCTCGACGTGGCTCAGAGCCTTTCCCCCCACCTCGGGCTCTTTCTCGAGCAGCACGACGTCGAGCTCGCTTGAAAGCTCCCGCGAGCGCTTTGTCGCGGTGAAGGCGGCCGCCGTTCCGGAGATGCCGCCACCGATGACCACGAGTCGCTTCACGGTCTCGATCAGACGGTGCGGCTGAAGACCGGCTCTCGCTCTCCCGCGTGCTTTTCGCGCATGTAGCGGTCGAAGCACATGGCGAGGTTGCGGACGAAGAGCTCGCCCGTCGGCGTCGCGCGGATCGATTCTTTCTCGACGAGAACCAGGCCCTCTTTCTGATAGGGAACGAGGAGCTCGAGGTCGGAAGCGAAGGTATCGCGGAAGTCGATGCCCCAGAGCGCCTCCACCGCCACGATGTCGATGACGAAGTTGCACATGAGACGGTGGATGACGTCGGCCCGAATCTCGTCGTCTCGGCTCCGGACGATCCCCCGAACGGCGGGCAGCTCTCCCGCGTCCACCAGGTCGCGGTAGCGGCTCAGTTTCTTCTCGTTCTGGAACATCGCTCCGCGAACGTCGCCGATCGCCGAGATTCCGAAGCCGAGCACGTCGTCTCCAGGAATCACGGCGTAGCCCTGGAAGTTGCGGCGAAGCCGCCCCTCTTTGCTGGCGCGCGCCAGCTCGTCCTCGGGCCTCGCGAAGTGATCCATCCCGATGGCCTGGTAGCCCGCCTCCAGGAGTTTCTCTCGCGCGATGGCGAAGAGCTCCATCTTCGTTTCCCTCGAGGGAAGCTCGCGTTCGTCGAGCTTCCTTTGGTGGCCGCGGATCCAGGGTACGAAAGCGAAAGAATAGCAGGCGACGCGATCGACGCCCATGTCGATGACCCGCCCCACCGTCTTCTCGAAAGTCTCGGGAGTCTGGAGGGGAAGACCGTAGATCAAGTCCACGTTGATTCCGCTGTATCCGCGCTCGCGGGCACGGTCGATGATGACCCTCGTTTGTTCCTCCGTCTGGATACGGTTCACGCGCTCCTGGACGTCGGTGGCGAAGTCCTGGACTCCCATCGAAATTCGGTTGAACCCGAGGTCCGCGAGGGTGTCGATGTGCTCTCTCGTCGTGACCCGGGGATCGACCTCGACCGCGAGCTCCGCCCCGGGAAGCGGAGTGTAGTGCTGGAGAAGGGACCCTAGGAAGACACGAAGTCCGTCGGGCGGGTGGTAAGTCGGAGTCCCTCCTCCCAGGTGAAGCTGAGCGAACTTGCGCCGGTTCGGGGTTCTGCGGGCGACGAGCGCCACCTCCCGTGTGAGGACGTCGAGGTAGGTGTCCACCTTTCTGTGATTCTTGGCGACGATCACGTGGCAGCCGCAGAACAGACACCGCTCCTCGCAAAAGGGAAGGTGGACGTAGAGTGAGAGCGGACGCTCCCCGAGAGCATCCGCCGCGGCGAGGTGCTTTTCGTAGAGCCCTGCCTCGAGGTCCTGGAACTCGACGGCGGTGGGATAGCTGGTGTAGCGCGGGCCGGGGCGATCGTACTTCGCAATGAGGGCGATGAGGTTCCGAATGGTCTCGCGATCCGCGGGAATCCTCCCCATCATGATCTCTTCTCGGCCACGAGGGCCGCCAGTGACTCTACGAAACGAGGGTGGGCCTCGACCGCCGGGACGCGGATGAACCGCGTTCCCCCCGCTTTCAAAAACGTCTTTCTACCGCGAATTCCGATCTCTTCGAGGGTCTCGAGACCCTCGGTGATGAAACCTGGGGTCGCGACGGCGATGCCTCTCACGCCCGAGCTTCCCAGGCGCGCGATGACCGAGGCCGTCGACGGCCGGAGCCAGGGCTCCGGGCCGAACCTCGATTGGTACGACAGCGTCGTCTTTTCCCAGGGCCACCCAATCTGTTTCAACAAGGCAAGAAACGTCATTTCGCAGTCCGCTCGGTACATCCCACTTTCCCGTCGATCATAGCGCAGTGGGATGCCGTGAAACGAGACGACGAAGTGCTCCGGCGCCTCATGGCCCACCGAGCGATGGAAGAGATCGGCGATGGCCTCGATGTAGCCGGGGTCGTCGGGAGCGATGCGGCGGACTTCGATTCCGCTCGCACTCTGGATCGCGTACTCGATCGAGCCCGTCGTCGACCCGGTCCTCTGCGGGAAGAGGGGCACCACCGTCATCCTGGTCGGGCCGAGTCTCTCCCGGAGCGAAGGGCTCCCGTAACGATAGGCATGACGAACCTCGCAACCAAGGAGCCGGCCGAGAGCCGTCGCGATGCGCTCCGTCCCTCTCTCCAGAGGATTCCCCTCTTCGGTCCAGATAGCGCGATAGAGCTCCGCCACCTTCTCGGAGCGGGACCGGAGAATCTGCGAGAGAATCGGGCGCCACAACCAGGCCGGATAGTCGACCACCATCGGGTCGGAGAGAAACTCGGCGAGGAACTCGCGAACGGCGTCGGGCTCCGGCGCTCGGGTCGTGCCGAGGTTTACGAGCAGAACCGAAGAGCTCATCGGGAGACTCTCGACAAGTTCCCGTGAACTCTCATTGGTAACCGGCCCCGCCGCCGGCATGGGCGAAATACGGCTCGCCATTCAGCTTGCCGGTGAACCCTTCCGTCACCGACCGAAACCGCCGTCGGCGAAGCGCCCGTCGGTTCCGCCGTTGGCTTCATGCCGCACCGGGACAGCTCCGTCCACGGCTAGCTCCGGCGGGATCTCCGGAAGTCCGCCCCGTCGAACCTGCCTTCGGCGCCAGATGGAATATGCCGCGGGCAGTACGAGCAGCGTCAGGAACATGCACGACCAAAGCCCGCCGACGACCGGGGCGGCCGTGCGCGCGGAGACATCCGCGCCGACGCCGCTCTCCCACAAGAGAGGCATGAGGCCGAGCACCGTCGTGGCCACGGTCATGACGAGGGGCCGGACGCGCGCGGCCGCACCCTCGATCACGGCCTCGTCGACGTCGTCGGGCGTGCGGATGCGGCCCTGGCGCCGGAAGCGCTCGAAGGCCTCGTCGAGGTAGACGATCATCACGATACCGGTTTGCGCCGCGACGCCGCCCACGGCGATGAGGCCGACCCAAACCGCCGTCGAGAGGTTGTAGTCGAGCGCCGCGAGAAGCCACACGCTTCCGGCAACCGCGAACGGCAAGGAGAGGAGGACCAGCAGCGTCTGGGCGACGCCGCGCATCGCCAGATAGAGCAATGCCACGATGAGAACCAGGGTCAGCGGCAGCACGGTCCGCATGCGGGACTCCATCTCCGCCATGAACTCGTATTGTCCGGTCCACTGGAGTCGGTACCCTGGCGGAACCACGAGGTGCGCCGCTACGAGATCTTTGGCGTCTCTCACCCAGCCGCCGAGATCCCGCTCGGCGAGATCGATATCGGCGAAAACGTAGCCCACGAGCACCCCGTTCTCGTTCTTGATCATCGGCGGGCCGGTCACGACCCGGATGTCGGCGAGTGTCCCGAGGGGAACGGCCGCACCCGGCTGGCGCCACCGGTCGCTGGGATCCGCTTCTCCCTGCCAGCGACCTCCCATGGAGCCGCCGCCTGGCATCGAGCCAGGGTCGCTCCTCGCCGCCGACATCGAGCCCGGTCCCCCTCCCGCCCCGCTCATCGCTCCCATCGAAGTCACGGCGCCCCAGCGCCCCCCTATGGCCCCCATCCCTCCGGTCTCGCGGGTAACACCGGCGCCCGCGCCGCCGGGCTCGGGCTCCGCCACCGGCTCGCTCGAAGGAACGGGCACCAGGATGTTGCGCAGGGCCTCGGGGTCCGCGCGGTAGTCGGCGGCGTAACGCAAGTTCACCGAGAACCGCGATCGGCCGGCGATCACCGTCGAGACCGGCATGCCTCCGATCGCCGCTTCGACCACGTCGTTCACGTCGCGGACGGTGAGGCCGTAGCGCGCGATCGCGCGGCGGTCCGGCGTGATGTCGATGTACTCACGGCCGGTTTGCCGCTCCGCGAACGTGCTCCTGGTCCCGGGTACGCCCCTCAAGAGCCCCTCGAGCTCGATGGATAGCCTTTCGATTTCCGCGAGGTCGGACCCGAAAACTTTGATGCCGACCGGCGTCCGTACGCCGGTCGTGAGCATGTCGATTCGCGTGCGGATGGGCGGAGCGATCGCCATCTGGTAACCCGGCATGCGGAGCGCCCGGTCCATATCGCGCGCGAGCTCCTCGAGACTTCGCCGGCGCTCATCGGGCCAGACGCGCGAGAGCGGCGCATTCAGCCACTCGGGCGCCCAGGAGCTGTACCAGCGCTCCGCCCGGCGCGTGGGCCACCGATCGCGCGGCCGAAGGGTTACCACCGTCTCGATCATGTCGAGCTGCGCTGGATCGGTCGCGGTCTCCGCCCGGCCCGCTTTGCCATGCACCGAGTGGACCTCGGGAAACCCCATGAGGATCCGATTCTGATAGGCGAGTGCCTGCCGAGCCTCCTCGATCGCGATACCGGGAAAGGTCGTCGGCATGACCAGGAGCGACCCCTCATCGAGCGGCGGCATGAACTCCGAGCCCAGACGCAGAAAGACCGGAACCGTGAGCACCATGATTGCCGCTGCCGCGGCCACGACGAGAAGACGCGACCGCACCACGAATCGCACCACGGGCCGGTACACCCGGCCGAGGAGACGATTCACCGGGTTTTCTTCCTCCCTGCGGAATCGGCCCCGGAGGAGCAGCACCATCAAGGGAGGCGCGAGGGTGATCGAGAGGATGGACGCCGCGAGCATCGCGAACGTCTTGGTGAACGCGAGCGGCCGGACGAGGCGCCCCGCTTGACCGGCGAGGGTGAAGATGGGAAGAAAGCTCACGGTGATGAGGAGCAGCGAGAAGAAGATGGGACGCCCCACCTCCTTACATGCCTCAACGATGATGCGCTTGCGGTCGGCGCCCTCGGGAGCCGCGGCCAGTCGAACGTGCGCGTTCTCGATCAGGACGATGGCGGCATCCGCGAGCTCGCCGATCGCGATCGCAATGCCGCCGAGCGACATGATGTTGGAGGTCAGGCCGAGGTAACGGATGGCGATGAACGACAGCAGCACCGACAACGGGAGCACGATCATCGCGACCAGGGCCGACCGCGCATGGAAAAGGAAGACGAGGCAGATGATGGCGACGATGATGCCTTGCTCGACGAGCGTGTTCTTGAGCGTGTCGATCGACCCGAGAATGAGCTCCGATCGGTCGTACGTCGGGACGATGCGAACGCCCTCGGGAAGCGACAGCTCGGCGATCTCGCGTTTCAGCGCTTCGATGACCTCGAGGGCGTTCGAGCCGATGCGCATCACGACGATGCCGCCGACGGCCTCGCCGCGTGCGTTCCAGTCGGCGGCGCCCCGCCGAATCTCCGGGCCGTACCGCACCGTGGCGACGTCGCGCACCCGGATGGGCGTACCGCCGGCCCCGAGCGCCACGACGCTCTCCTCGAGGTCCTCGAGCGACTTCACGTAGCCGCGGCCGCGCAGAACGTACTCGCGGCCGGCGAGCTCCAGGACTCGCGCCCCGACTTCGGAGTTCGCGTCGCGCACCGCGCGGGTCACGTCGCCGAGCGAGATTCCATAGCCGGCGAGCTTCGTCGGGTCGAGAACGATCTGAAACTGTCGCTCGAACCCGCCGAGGGAGGCCACCTCGGCGACACCGGAGACGGCCTGGAGGGTCGGACGGACGGTGAAATCCTGGAGCTCTCTCAGCTTCGCGAGGTCGAGCCGTAAAGAGGCGTCCTCCAGCACGTACTGGTAGACCCAGCCGACCCCAGTGGCATCGGGACCCAGGGTGGGCGAAACGCCGGGCGGAAGAATCTGCTGGACGCGCCCGAGCTGCTCGAGCACTCGCGTCCGCGCCCAGTAGATGTCCGTCCCCTCGCCGAAGATGGCATAGATGAAGCTCATCCCGAACATCGAGTAGCCGCGGACGGTGTCAACGGAAGGCGTGCTCTGGAGAGCCCGCACCAGGGGATAGGTGATCTGGTCCTCCACGAGATCCGGGCTCCGCCCCATCCACTCGGTGAACACGATGACCTGCGGATCGGAGAGATCCGGAACCGCATCGAGCGGGGTGTTGCGCATCGAGTCAATGGCCCAGGCCGCGAGAGCGGCGACGGCGCCGAAGACCACCCATCGGTTGTGCGCGCAAGATTCGATGATTCGCTCGACCATCGTCAGTCTCGATGCATCTCGTGCTCGCTCGTCGTCGTTGTCGGGGGCTGCGGAGTTTGGCCCCCCCCATGACCGGCGTGCGCCGGGCCGGCCCCGGAAGCCCGCAGGCGACTCTCCGAATCGATGAGGAACACGCCGGAGGAGACGACCTCCTCGCCCTCGCTGAGGCCCTCGCGGACTTCCACACGCTCGGCGAGCCTCACACCGAGCTCGACCGTCCGCGGAACGAACCCGCCGGGGCCCATGGCCACGAAAACGTGCTGCTCGAGACCGGTGTCGACCACCGCGTCCCGCGGTACGGTCAGCACGACGCGCGGCCCGACGTCGAACTCCGCGGTCCCATACAGGCCGGGCCGCAACGCGCCGTCGGGATTGTCGACGACGAAGCGCACGCGCAGCGTGCGAGTTCTTTCCGTAAGCGTCGGGTAGAGGAAATCGACCCGCGCCGCGAACGGCGCTCTGCCGGAAGCCGGGAACTCGAGACGCGCGCGAGCGCGCCGGCTGACTTCGGGGATATCGGCTTCCGGCACTTCGGCGAGCACCCACACCCGGGAGAGGTCGGCGACGGTGACGATCTCCGTTGCCGGGTCGACGGCGGTTCCGACCGATATCCCCCGATGAAACACCACGCCCGACCGAGGAGCAACGACGGTCGTGAGCCGCATCGGCTCCCGGCGCTCTTCGAGCTCGAGGATCTCCGCCTCCGTCATTCCGAAGACCTTCAGCCGCGCGCGCGCGGCCTCGGCCACGGCGCTGCGGGGGCCCGAGCTCGCCGCACGGAGCGCCGACAGGTACTCGGTCTGCGATGACAGGAGCTCCTGCGAAAAGATGCCTGCCAAAGGCTCGCCCGCGCGGACCCGCTGTCCCGTGGTGTCGACGTAGAGCTCCTCGATCCAGCCGGCCACCCGGGTGTGAACGTGCGAGACGCGCGACTCGTCCGTGACCACCGTCGCCACGACACGGATGGGTTTGGACAAGGTTTCGAATCGCGCCGGCTCGGTGCGCACGCCCATCGCATCGAGCCTGGACGGATCGAGCTCGACCGGGCCGCGCGCGTGAGCGGTGTCCTCGGGTGCGGCGGCCGGTGTCGCCATCCGCCCGGCGGGCTCTTCCATCGTCACGGGAAGACCGTGGTGCAAAGAGAAAGGCCAGCTATGGCGCAGATGCTGAATCACGAGAACAGAGACGAGAAGTACGAAGGTGACGACGACCCCGGCACCCAGGGAAATCCAATCCCCGAAGCGTCGACCGAGGCTGTTCATGGCTGCGCTCCCCAATCTCCCATCGCGCGTTTCAGGCGCGCCCAGGATAGGCCGAGACTGAACTCCGCGGCGGCGAGCTCGGCCTCGACCGACCACAGTGTCTGCGCGGCATCGATGACGCTGACGAGGGGGAGTTGCCCCGCGGCATAGCCGGCGAGAGTCGGGTCGATCGCCTGGCGCGCGCGAGGAACGACCTCGTCCCGGAGGGCGAGAAACAGTTCCCGCGAAGCGAGGGTCTGCTCGCGAGACGTCACGGCATCGCCTTCCACCATTCGTCGCATCGCTTCGAGATCGGCCCGGGCCATGTCGACCATGGCCTCGGCCTCCGCAACCCCGGCGCGCAGGCGCCCGCGCCAGAGGGGCATGCTTACGCCCACCATGACCATCCAACCGGCGCCGTCGGTCATGGTGTAAGACGGTCCGGTCCGGACCATAGCCATCGGCGAGTACATCGTCTTCATCACGGAGACTTCCGCCAGAGAGCGGCCGACTTCGGCCTCCCCCGCTCGCAGCTCGGGCCGCCTCACGAAGGCGGCTTCCCGCACCGCTTCCGTCGACGGAGGAAGGGCTGTAGGCGCCGGGCTCTCGAGCGCCGGCACGGACAGGTCGGCGGGGCGGCCCAGGCCGGTGTTGAGCATGGCTTCCGCTGCCCGCCCTTCGGCGCCAATCGAGCGCAAAGCCGCGTCCAGCCGCGACACCTCGATCTCGGCCCGGAGAACGTCGGACTGCGTGCCGGCGCCTGCCGAGTACCGGGCGACAGCGGCATCGACGAATTGCTGGGAGAGCCCGCGCTGTTCCTGAAGGATGTCCGCAATTCGGCGGCGCTCCTGGAGCATAAGAAAGGCTGTGACCGCTTCGAGCTCCACATCGAGGGCGACTCGATCCGTCTCGGCACGAAAGCGCCGCGACTCCGCTTCGGCCGAGCTTCGCCGGTGCCCTCTAACTCCCGACAGCGGAAACCGCTGTTCCACGCTCACGCTGTAGTCGACGCCCTGGAGCATGAACGGCAGATGGTCGATCGAGGGGAAGATCATGGGATCTTCGAGCGCCGAAACGATCGCCGGACGCTCGCCGGCCGCGCGAGCGCGAGCGTGGGCCGCGGCGATTTCCGCTCGATGGTCCCGTGCGATCCGAAGAACCTGCTCGAGACGCAGCGGATCCGGCAGAGGTTCGGGCTCCTGCGCGCGAGCCCCTCGAGGAGGCGGGATTCCCCATACCGCGAGCAGGAGCAGTGATACACGCGCGGCGCGCCCGGTTCGAACGGCGGAGCCGGAACGCCTCGTCACTTCCTGCCTTCCGGGCGGAACCCGCTCATCGGGCAATCGTTCCAGTGCCCATACCCGGTACCTCTACAGGAACCGTGCCAGGAGACAAGTCGTGTTTGCACGCAATCCACGGGCAGACAGGTGGAGCCATGAGTGGGGGCTCTGCGGCCTTTCGCGCAGTTACCGGGGGTGAGCGCGCCATCGTGGTCGGATCACGGAAACGAAATGAGGGCGGAGGTTCGGAGCGTTCGGTTCTTCATCGACTGGAGGCGCTGAGCGGCGGTGGGCCAATCGAGCCGATGCGTTCAGAAGCTGTAGCTCAGATTGAGCCAGCCGACCCACGCCTGGTAGTCGGCATTGTTCGCATTGATGAAGAACGACCCTGGCATGTAGAAGAGAACCTGGCCGGTCTGGGTGTCCCGGAGCTCGTAGTCCTCCCAGAACGCTCCCAAACCGAAGGTCCAGTCCTGGGCGAACTTGTAGCGCACCTGGCTGGAGGCGAAGTTGATCTTGGTGTCGTCGTACGCGCCGATGCTCTGCGCCGGGTTGGTGGCGGGTGGACGTAGAGCCGGACCCGCGTCGATCGAGTTGTTTCCGTCCACGTTCTGGTAGCGATAGAAGAGGTCGAGGAACCACTTCTCGGGGACCAGCGTGAAGTTGGCTCCGGCGCCGATGGTGTCGACCTTGTCGTCCACGGTGGAGCTCCAGTTCGACGTAGGGTTGAAGTTGATCGTAGCGCCGCTCTGCCGGCCGGTCTGGTAGTTGAAGAGATCCTCCCGGGAGTAGAACCCGTAGAAGGTGGTACGATCGCTCGGCGAGATATCGACGTCGAGGTTGAACGTTTCGTACTCCGCCTTCAAGAGGCCAAGGGCGGGCTGCGAGCCGCCGGGACAAAAGGCGAGGTCCGCCGGCGTCGCCGCGACACAAGGCACCGGCGAGTCGTCGTAGTCGTCCCGGTTCAAGTAGTAGGCCGCGGACAGGGTGAACATCGCGCTGTCGGGTGCCCACTGCACCTGGGCGCCGACGCGGTTGCGGTCGCGATTTGCCTGATCGTAGCGGCGCAGCACGGTGAGGTTCGCCGGGGGGCCCTCCTCCAGGAACGAGGCTTCCTCACCGTGTATGGAATCGTACTCGTTGTACTCACGGCGCCCGAGCTCGTAGACGCCGCGCACCAGCACACCACCCCCGAACTTGAGGTCGGCGGCCGCGCGCAAGGTGTTCTCCGACGTTTGCTCGGACTCGCGGAAGACGCGGGTGATCTTGTTCCACTTGTAGCCGACCTCGAAACCGAGGATGCTTCCCGCGTCGAACGTGCCGTACATGTCGAGGTAATTGCTGTCGAAGCCGTAGGGAACGCTGATCCGCGGGATTTCCTCCCACACCGCATCGAAGCGAACGTAGCCCTCTTCGAACCTCAGGCGGGGAGTGTTGTTCTCGTTCTGATAGAGACGGTAGCGGGCGTTGAAGCGGATGTCGTCGGTGACTCTCGTCGTCAAGAACCCGTTGAACGCGAAGACGTCGATCTTTCCGTCGAGCGATGACGCGGGAAGGGCAGCGTCGATGGCGCGCTCCCCCGAGGGAGTGACGATGGCGGTATTGACGGTGTAGGGAATGAAGGCGGTCTCGTTCTGCTGCCACTGCCCGAACTGGAGGTCGGCGGTGAGCCGGGTGCGCGGGCCGAACTTCAAAGTGGTGCCACCGCTGACGTTCCAGGCCTTGTTGCTCGGGGGGAGCGCGAGGAGGCCGCTCTGGGGTCCGTTGATCGAACCGGAGCCGGGGGCGGTGTAGGCGTTCGGGTCGGTCGAATCCACCGCCCTCCAGGGGTTGTCGAATGAAAACGTCTCGAAGCGATTCGAAAAGTCGTTCAGGTGCAGCGCGGCGAAAGCGGTGCCCCAGGTCCCTTTGGTCGTCGCGTTCAGACCGAAGTCCTGAGTGACATATCGAATCGGATCGGCGGTCTCGACGACGTTGCTGAATCCGAACGAAGTCCCATGGTTCGTTCGTGAGCCGCTCCGTCGCTCGTGAAAGTAAGTCACGCCGATGTCGAAATTCTTGCCTCCGGGCAGAAGCGAAAAAGCCAGGTTGGTTCGATTTCGCTGAAGGGCGATGTCGATGGCCGCGGGCTTGGCGTCGAGAGTCGGCGCCACGATGGCCGCGAGATTCGGGTAGGTGCGTGCCGCTGGGGCAAGCGCCGCCACCTGGTTCTGATGCGACTGCTGGAGGGTATTGCTGAGCCTCCAATCGTTCTCGCTCACGGGCTCGAGAATGCTCTTGCCGGCGTTGCCGAACCCGTGGGGGATGCCGGTGTAGTCGAGCTCGAACTTCCAGCTCTTGCCCTCGAACCGGCCGAAGTATTGCTGGTCCTTCTGGCTGACGTCGTGCCCGATGAGATTGTAGCGGTAGTCTCCCTTCTTTCCCTGGAAGCGAAAGAGGGGAGCGACGACGCCGCTCGGGACGTCGCGATACTCCAGGAACTTCGAGGAGAGCGTATTGGAATCCCGTTGCCAGAGGCCGAAGGTGAACGACCCGACGTGGAAGTCAGAGCCCTCCTGGGCTTCGACCGGCGCGAGATCAGAGAACAGAGGGCCGCCGAAGTCGAGCTTCGGTTTCTCCTCGGCGGCGAAGGAGGAAAGGGCCAGGGCCAGGCACGCGATGGTTGCGAGGATGTACTTCATGGCTTGCCTCCCTACCGTCCGAGGTACGGTCCCGACGGGGCGTTTCCGCCGTGGATACTCTGGTGGCAGTTCTTGCACGCATGCTCGACCGCTCGGTTCGTCGCCGCCGCCAGCGTGCTTCCGGCATTGATTCCGTCGTAGAGAGTTCCGGGATGGCGGGTGTTGAGGTGGCACCGCTGGCAGAGATAGGGCGGCTTCGCCACGAGGAGCTTGTCGTGATTCGAGCCGTGGGGGTTGTGACAGTTGAGGCAGTTCTCCCTCACCGGCGCGTGCTCCCAGAGGAACGGGCCGCGCTTCTCGGTATGGCACTGGAGGCAGAGCTCGTTGACCCAGTCCGCCTTGATCATCTTCGGGCGGCTTCCGTCGTGAGGGTTGTGACAGCTCTCGCAGCCCATGAGGCCTTCGCGCACCGGGTGGTGCGAAGTGCGAAGCGACATGGCGCGGAGCGCCGGATGGCAGGCATAGCACGTCTCGGAGGCGGATACCTGCTTCAGCTGGCTCTTCTCCGATTTGAAGGAGTGCACCGCGTGGCAATCGATGCACTTCACGTCCCGGCGCTGGTGCATGCCCCCCTCCCACGTGGGGTGGTGCGAGCTTTCGTGGCAGGAAAGGCAAATGGCGTTGGCCTCGTTCGCGTCCAAAGTCTCGAGGCTCGGTCCGGCGACGTCGTTTCCTTCCTGCTGCCCCTTCAAGTGCTCTTCCGCCGCCGCACCCTTGTGGCATGAGAAGCAGCTCTCTTCCTGGGCCGCATGGTACGTGCGGTTGTAAAGAATCAGATTGTCCTCGTGGCAGCCCCGGCAATCCTCGGTAGCTTTCGATGATTCCCGTTGCTCCTGAGCTTCCCGAGCTGGCTGAGCTGGCTCGGTCGGCGCCGAGTACGACAGGATGGACTCCACCTGGGCTGCTAGAGTCGAGGATTCGTTTGAGGTCGCGCTGGCCTGTGCCGCCGGCGGGAGCGCTAAGAGTGCTGCAGTGGCGAGCAGGCACTTCGTTGTTCGGTCAACCATTCGTCAACCTCCAGAAACAGGGATTCTGCCGACTCTCAAATTGGGGCATTTTACTCAAATCCCATCTCGAACGTGCAAAGGAGCAAGAACCATTCCACGGACGACTCGCCCGGAAACTGACGGGTTTCGCTGCTTTTGACGAAATTGTCGAGGTCTCGCCGCCTCGGCAGTGGGTGTTTTGGCGCAGGTCCAGGTTCTTGCTCATGGAGTGCGCCGGGCCAGCCGCGACGCGAGGATGAGCGCGGCGCGGTAGAAACCGAGGCCGAGGACTTTTCGGGGCGAGGGCTCTCGCTGGGCTCGCTAGCGCGAGACGATGGAGTACAGGTACAGAAGGACCCCCATTCCCACCAGCGTCCCTCCGAGCAGGATAAAGGCGACGAACGTCAGGGGATGGGACCAGAAAAGCGTCGCTACTTCCACGACGAGGCCGGCCGACACCAGAAGCGCCGAGATCTTCAACCGGCGGTGTAGGACTTCGACACTCATTGCCCGCCTCCCGGCTCAGGCCCCCTCCACATCGGCTTGTCCGCGAGGGCATGGACGTCATGGATGTCGCCGTGGCATTCGAGGCAGGAGGTCGCGTTCGAAGCGAGCTCGGCTCGGACGTCGATGTGGAGCTCCTGCTCCTCGAACGAGCGGGATCCGTCGTGGCAGTGGAGGCATTCACGGTTCTGGTACGGCTGATAAAGCTCGATCGGGTCGGACACCGTCCCGAGGTAGTAGATGTAGACGTGTTTCATCCCCTGGAGCTTCGCCTTGACGTCGCCAAACATGGTGTAGGTGGTGTGGCAGGTGAAGCAGGTCTCGTCGCGCGAGATCAGCTTGTTCTGAAAGTGGACGGCGGGGATGTGGCTGGGGTCGTCGATGCGGAGACTCTGGCCGTAGGGCTCCATGACGTGGCAGGACATGCAAAACCCGGTGGCCTTCGAGTGCTGCAGGTGCTCGGAAGTCGCGCTCCACGTTACCAGGATCGGCAGGATGAAAAAGCCGAGAAACGCGAGGACCCTCCCGCCGCGGGCATCCGTGAGCGTGGGGCGGTAGCCGATGAGCAGAACGAGCACGACGAGACCGAGGGCGATGGCGGCGATTCCTTGGTCGACGTAGGAGATCAACGAGGCCTCTCCTCTTCCCTGCCCTCGATCTGGCGGATCTTGAGGTAGAGGCCGAGAACCATGCTCAGGATGAACAGAAGCGACACCGCGAGCCCGATACGCCGGTAGTCGATCTCCTCGAGAGCGGCGACTCCCATGTCCTCGGCACTCTGGGTTAAGGCGAGTCCTTCCTTTACCTTGTCCTCGACCGGAGCGGGAGAAAAGGTGTGCACCAGATTGCGCGCCTGCACCAGCGTCTGGTTGGCGTCGATGAGGGCCAATTCGGCATCGCTGACCTCCATGCCCGCCCGTCCCGCTCTATCGACGAGCTCACGGGCGCGGGTCTCCGCCGCCTTGAGGGCCTCGATTCTCTCCCGGATGGTTGCGGCCACCTGGAAGGCATCGTCGCCTTCGACATGGCATTGGAGACAGATGGCGCCTTCGGCAGTCCCTACCATCGCATCGGAGGGCGACGCCGTGGCGTGGTTTCCATGGCAGACCTCGCATTCCGGGAACTCCATGGAGAGGAAAGCTTCCTGATGCGGGCTCGCGGCGAAAAACTCCTTCTGGATCGCGTGGCACGTACCGCAGACCCGGGAGACTGAGTCGACCCCGGGAGGGGCGGCGCCATGGTTGCCGTGGCAACTATTGCAGGTCGGCGCTCCGAGATCGCCCTCGACGAAGAGCGCGTGCCCGTGGACGCTCGTTCGGTACTCTTCGAGCTGGGTGGTCGGGATCCCGTAGTCGCTCATGTACTGGGCGTCGCCATGGCAGTTCCCGCAGGTCTCCGGAACCCGCGTGGGGTACACCGGCGCCCTCGGGTCCTTCACCGCGAGAATGCCGTGGGCCTGGTGACAGCTCGCGCACTCCGCGACTTTGTCGTCGCCGGCGCGGAGTTTCTGCCCGTGCACGCTGGTCCAATATTGCGCTGCCTGGTCCACGGGAACGTTGGGATCGTATCCGTGCATGTAGACGGGATCGGAATGGCAGCGCCCGCACATGTTGGGAATGTCGGAGCGCTTCGGGACACCGATGTATCCCTTCTTCGGATCCATCGCCCGTTCGAGCTCCCCATCGTCCACGTTCGCGGCGGGATCGCCGCCGTGGCAGGATGCGCAGGTGAGGCCGGCTTTGGCGTGAACGTCGTCCGCGAAAGCGGTCGCCGCGGGAGTGAGCTCGTCGTCCTCGAGCTCGAGGTGACAGTCGAGGCAATTGTTCTGCGCCCACGAAAGAGGCGCGGTCAAAATCACGACCACGAGAATCAGAAGAAGGGTCATGGCGTCACGTACCCCAGAACGGTCATCACGGCGATGAAGAGGAGCACCACGACTCCCGCCCACGTCACGAAGGGATTTCGCGCGTCTTCCGAGGAGCGCCGGTCGACGACCGGCAGCAGAAACCACAATAGACCTCCGGCGCCGAAGAGCATGAGACCCAGGAGCTCTCCCTCCACTCCAAAGAGGGTCGCGGGGAGCAACTTGAGCGTCTGGAACATGAAGAGGAAGTACCACTCGGGCTTGATGCCCGCCGGAGCGGGCGCGAAGGCGTCCGCCTTCACCCCGAGCTCCCAGGGGAAGAGCGAGGCGAGCGCCGCGAGCACCGCGAGACAAATCGCCCAGCCCATGACCTCACGGAGAAAGAAGTTCGGGAAGAACGGCATGCCTCGGCGGGTCGCGGCTTCACCTTTCACCGAGATCGGGACGCTCATCCCCTGACGCTGAATCAGGAGCACGTGAAGCACGAGGAGCGCGGTCGTGATCATGGGGAGCACGGCCACGTGAAAGCCGAAGAACCGGGTCAGGGTCGCTCCGGTCACGTCCTCGCCGCCTCGAAGAAACTCGAGAACGTACCGGCCGACGAGAGGGATCTTGCCGGCCATGTCCGTTCCCACCCGGGTGGCGAAAAACGCGAGCTCGTTCCACGGCAGAAGATACCCGCTGAAGCCGAAGCCCATGCTCAACCCCAGGAGCGCGGCACCGGTCCACCACGTGAGCTCGCGCGGCTTGCGATAGGCCCCCATGAAAAAGACCGTCACCATGTGGAGAAACGCCGAGAGGACCATGAGGTTGGCCGACCAGCTATGGATGGATCGGATGAGCCAGCCGAAGGACACCTCCGTCACGATGAAGCGAACGCTCTCGAACGCCGCCTCGGCGGTGGGCTTGTAGTAGAGCAGCAGCAGGATCCCGGTCATCACCTGCAGCATGAGAAAGAAGAGCGTCGCCCCCCCGAAGAAGTAGCAGAAGCTGTAGCGATGCTGGGGGACGGCTTTCTTCTTCGCGAGCGTCAAGACGCCGGCGAGGGGGAGCCTTTCGTCGAGCCAGCGATAGGTCCGTTCGAGGACCGAAGAGCTCATGAAGTGCTCCCGCGGCTCACGATTATCTCGTCGCCCCGGACCTGGACGTCCAGGCGTTCCAGCGGTCGGGGTGGAGGCCCGGCGATATTCTTTCCCGACGTGTCGTAGAGACCGTTGTGGCACGCGCACCAGATCTGGCCGTAGTCCGATCGGTACTGGACGGTGCAGTTGAGGTGGGTGCAGATGCCGTCGTAGGCCCGCAGCTCCCCTCCGGGCGTATTGACGAGGAGAGCCGGCCTTCGTCCGAACTTGAAGACCTTCCCCGAATTGGGGCCGAGCTCTCCCACCTTGGCCGCCACCACGTTGGTCTCGATCGCCTCCCGGATCGGAGGCGGCATGATGAACTTGACGACGGGATAGAGGAAAGAAGCCATCGATGCCAGGACGCCGCCGCCGAGCAGATAGTCCACGAACGTGCGGCGTCCCAGAGGTCGGCCCTCAGCCATTGGACCTCCTAATGAAAGGGTTGTCCCAGGGTTGAATCGCGGTGGAAGACTGTTACGACTTTTTCAGAGTCATGAGCCACTGAACGACGGCGTCCAGCTCCTCATCCGTTCCCTTGAACTCGCGCAGGTGATTCTTGTCGTCCTTCTTGACTTGCTTTTTGAGAAAGGACTTCAGCCAATCCGCGCTCTCGATCAAACCGCTCGCGTTGGAGAGGTCAGGTGCCTTCATTTTGTCGGACGTCTTTGCGATTCCCTGGGAGTCGATCGTGTGGCAGAGGTTGCATTTCTGTCCGAGAAATATCTCCTTCGCGTCAGCAGCATCGACGGTCGAGGAGACGGTGAAGCCGATCGCGAGAACGAGTGCAACTGGAAACGCGGTTCGAAATGATGTCATTCGAATCCTCCATGCGACCCTATCTTACCGGATTCGACGAGAAGAAAGATCCTTCCGCGAGACAAATTGTGTCGAGCATTTGGTCAGGCTCATGGGAGCGCGTCGTTCGGCGCAGCCCGTGCGGCAAAACGCGCAATTTCTTCTTCCTCCGGGCGTTCGTTTCGCCCCAAGTTCCGAGAAACAACGGGTTGAACGACTGGTGCGCTCTTTGCAAGCTCTTTGCTGTGCAGGAGGTGAGCCATGGACCGAATCGACGTGTTCCGTGAAGCGCTCAAAACAAGGGTGTGCGGCGTCTGTTTCGATCGCAACGACAATGGGACCTGTGCGCTCCCCGAGGGACGCGTCTGCGCTCTCGAGGCGCACCTTCCGGAGATCGTAAAGGCCGTAGAAAGCGTGCACAGCTTCGACCTCGCTCCCTACGTCGAGGGCATCCGTTCCGAGGTCTGCCCCAACTGCAGTCAGGACGAGAACCGGCGTTGCGTGTTTCGGGAGAACTTCGACTGCTCGGTCGACAACTTCCTGCTTCTCGTCGTCGATACGATTGAGGAAGTCAAACGTCGCGAGGGCGAAGGGGCCCTCGCGTAGAACAGCTCGTCAGCTCGCGAGAAACATCAGCCGTTCCAGCTCGCGGAGTTGGCCTACGCCTGGAGATTCGAGCCCGCCCCCGATAGAATCGCCCCCAATCTGAGAGAAAAATTCTCAGGCTCCGTCCGGACGGAGTCGTTGGCCAGTATGGGTGCGAGCAGTCGGTCCGCAACGGCTCGCGAGCATTCCTCAGCTCTCCTGCCGCTCGCCGCCGGTGTAGCCCGACTTGTCAATAATATGCAGAGACATTATATTATTGACAGGGAGGGCGCGGATGAGGCGGCGCCAATGGGACACCACGCTCTACGAACTTGCCGAAGAGCAAGCAGGGTACTTCACCGCGGCCCAGGCGCGTGAGGCTGGCCTGCACCAAGTGCGGCTCGCGCAGCTCCACCAGCGCGGCGACATCGA
>CAZKNR010000523.1:0-7142 GCA_964553925.1 uncultured Acidobacteriota bacterium | reverse complement strand
CGGGTGGCGTGCTTTCGAGCCGCGGCGAGCAGCTATGGTGGGCGCGGTTCTGGTCTTCTCGGGAGTAGTGGCGCTCGAGTGGTTACAACAGTACCTCCCGGGACGTTCGCCCGACGTAACCGACGCTCTGATCGCCGTCTGCGCGTGGCTCCTGGCGTGGCTCGGAATCAATCGCAGTGATTGTGACCCGGGTTCGGGTTCCACGTCTGCCCCGGAGGGCAGATTTGAGAAAGGGGCATGGAAGTCGAAGGCCCGCTCCGAGCCGCGTTGACGAAGAGAACGACGAGCACGCCGGCCGCGGCCGCGAGGGCGACGATCGCCGCCCAGCTCGCCGGGCTCATCTTCTGCGCCGCCTTGCCGGCGCAGCAGTTCTTGTATTTCTTCCCGCTCCCGCAGGGGCAGCGTTCGTTGCGGCCGACCTTCGCCCGGACCGGCGCATGAGCCGCCATTAGTATTCGTACAGGCGCTTGGCGTTCTCGAGAATCGCCTTCGCGCCCGCCTTGATGAGGGCGGCTTCGCCCGCGGCCTGGAAGAACGTGTAGCCTTTGCGGTCGGCCCAGGTGAAGGGGCCGCCGAGCTTCTTCCCCGCGGCGAGGGTGTCGTCGTGAATCTTCTGGATCACCGCTTCGTAGCGGGGATCGCCCATCGGGTATCCGGTGAAGCTTCCCAGGTCTCCGCTCGCGGCGAAGACCACGTCGACCCCGGGCACGGCTGCGATCTTGTCGGCTATGGCGGCCGCGCTCGGAGATTCGATCATCGCGATCACCATGATGTTCTCGTTCGCGCTCTTTCGATATTCGCTTCCCCAGAGCTCGCCGTATTGGCCGCTACCCTGACTTCTCCGGCCGGTGGGAGGATACTTCGCGTACTGGACGGCGGCCTCGGCCTCGGAAACACTCTCGACCATGGGCACGATGATACCGAGAGCGCCGACGTCCGTCGCCTTCTGGATGTCGCCTTCCGTCGCGTCGGGCACGCGGATGAAAGGAATCGCCGGGGCGCCCTTGCAGGCTTTGATCATCGTGGCCACTTCCGAGAACGTGAGCGGGCTATGCTGCATCTCGATCCATAGGAAGTCGAAGCCCGCTTCCGCCATCGCGCAATAGATGTTCGGGTCCGAGGTGTAGACGGTCCCGCCCACGATGGGCTTTCCGCTTAGAAGCTTCTGTTTGGCGGTGTTGTAGAGGGCCGCCTCTTCGGCCCTCGTCGAAGATCCGGTCATCGAGCCCAAGGCCGCGAACACCATCGAGAACAAGATCGCTCGTTTCATTTCTTCTCCTCCTGGCCGCGGAAGTATACAACTTCGGCGGACGGGTTCCCTCTCGACCTACGTTGCCGCGCTTCTCCGCATCGCCTGGTAGAGCTCGATGTGCCCGTCGACGATGCGCTTTTTCTCCTCTTCGTTGACGGTAAGTGTCCAGACGCCTTTCTCCGAGGTGCCTCCGAGGACGATGCCGTCCGAGCGCGGCATCATGTGAATTCCGATCCCCGGCGTGGCACTCGAGTTCCGGAGACCTCCGTTCGTGCCGTAGCTCACCTCCGGCTGCGGGATGGCGACGGTCAGCTGTCCCTTCAAGGGTACGAGATCCTCGTCTTCGAAGAGACTCTTCGCTCCAAGGCCGGTGCAGTTGAAGATCAGAGGCTCGCTCAAGGACATCAGGTCGTAGAGCGTGTCGAACTTGCGGATGACGATGCGTCCGCCGAAGAGACGGAAGTCCGCGAGGAGGGCTTCGAGATAGATCGAAGGCTCGATCCGCATCATCGAGGTTTCGACGGCGTACTTCGTGGGGAACGGGTGCTCTCCCGGCTGGAGCAGCACCTGGCCGGTCTCGACTTCCTTCGGGAGGAGCAGAAACGAGCCCGAGGCCGCGCGCTCGTCGTTCGTCGGGGTGTAGTTGTGAATCCAGGAGATGCCGTAGCGAGGCCCCACGAGGAGCTGGAGCTGCCGGTACGCGAGGGTCACGGCGCGCCGGAACTGCTCCTCCCACTCCGGCGTGCGGAGCCGGAACTCGAGAAGACCCGAGGTCGGGGTGAACCCCGCGAGCGACATGTTCGACGTCGTGTCGGGAGGCACGGCCATGGCGTAGATCGCGACCTCGAACCCGCGGCGCTGGAGCTGGCGCGCGCAGGTGAGGCCCGCGGCGCCGCAGCCGAGAACCGCCGCCCGACGGCTGAAATGATCGAGCGCGAGCTCCGCCGCCATCTGTCCCGTACCCCAGGTGAGCGACATGCCGGCGCCGCCGTGGCCATAGTTGTGGACAACGGTCTTCCCGCCGAGCGGCTCGGCGCGAAGGACGAAGCCCGACGGGCGATGCGGCCGGAGGCCGATGGTGGTCCGAATGATCCGATCCCAGGACAGATCCGGCGGCGTGAGTCGAACGCGCGGCCTCCCGGGCGCTCGGTCTAAAGAGGGCGGCGTCTTTCGAGAGGAGCAAGCCTGGAAACCGATTCCGAGCGCCGCCATGGCAGCCGACTTGAGCAAAGCCCTGCGATGCATGGCGCACATGATAGATCCAGACGCGACTCGCTCGTTAGCGTGGAGCCGGCCGCCAAATGAGTCGCTTGGTGAGGGTGCCTTCCGCCACGGTCACCTGGGTCTCGATCTCACCTTCGTTCAGAGACTCTTTCCACGTTCCGGCGACCTCATAGATCACCGCCGTCGCCTGGGGCGGTATCTCCGAGGCGACGACCGGAATCGGCTGACCCTTCCCCACGGTCTTGCCACTGAATCGGCTTACGAGCTCGAGGCGTTGGATCCGAATCGGGCGGTACCCTGCGTTGAAAAGACTCACGCGAACCACGTAGCGCTCCCCGGGTTTCGCGTCCTCGGGACTCACCTCGATCAGAACTTCCGCCGGCAGGAACGAGTCGGCCGTCTCGCCGATTTCGAATCCGGGCTCGTCCTCGAAGCCTGCGATCTCGTCTTTGTCCTCGTTCTCGCTCTCGCTCGAAGCAGCCGGAGTGAACTGGGTAGGTCCCTCGACGAACTCTCTCCTCTGGGTCGGTTCGGGAGCCGTCGCTAAGATGGGCTTGGTCTCTTGAGGAGCGTGTATCGCCTCGGGCCGCTCGCTCGGGGGGCTTCTAGGGGCGACTTCGGGCGCGACCTTTTCATCTCTCTCTGGGCTCTCCGGTTTTGGCTCGGGCACCGGAAGCGACACCGCGGGTGGTCCTGGTGGGGGTGGCGACGGGGATGAGGACGTGAAGGGCCGTCCAACAAAGAACGTGTAGAGCGCGAGCGTCCCGGCGGCTATGACGATGGCGCCGGCTTTCACCGCCGTCAATTTCAGGCGGGGGCGCGCCGCTCTCGGCGGAACCCGGACGATCCGGGTGGGCGAGCTTCCGCTCGTCCGGCGCTTTTTCTCCGTTGCGGCTCCCCGTTCGCGGGTCGCGAAGGGGAGGGTCTCGCGAAGGAGGGCGCGGTGGATGTCGATGAGCGCCCGCAGCCCCTCTCTCATTTCTTCGGCGGTGCCATAGCGCGCCTCGACCTCTTTCGCGAGCGCGCGCTTCAAAACCGTCTGGACCGCCGGGAGCTCCCGGCCATCCGGCGCCACGAGCGTCGGCGTCTCCCTGCCGAGCGTCTTGAAAAAGATGGTCTCGATGGTGTCGCCCGCGAAGAGCACCTGTTGGGTCAGGATCTCGAACAGCACCACGCCGAGGCTGAAAATATCGGCCCGACCGTCCACCACCTTTCCTCGAAGCTGCTCGGGCGAGATGTAACCCGCGGTTCCGACGACGAGACCCGACTGAGTCTTTTGCGTCTGCATCCAGCGGGCGACGCCGAAGTCCATGATCTTGGCGGTCCCGTCCTCGAGGACGAAGATGTTGGCGGGTTTGACGTCGCGGTGAACGATGCCGTTCTGGTGGGCGTGCGCGAGCCCTCCGCACACCTGAACGAGGATCTCGAGTTTCTCGCCGAGCGAAAGGCTCCTCGCCTCAGCGAGCTCCTGGAGGTCCGAGCCTTCGAGAAACTCCATGGCGATGAACGGCGACCCGTTCTCGTCATGGCCGAGATCGTGGACGGTGACGATGTTGGGGTGATGAAGCGTCGCTATCGCCCTTGCTTCGCGCTCGAAGCGCTCGCGGAGCTTCGGGTCTCCGCCCGACGAACCCGCCATCACTTTGACGGCGACGTCCCGCTTGAGGTCGGGGTCGTGGGCGAGATAGACCCTGCCCATGCTCCCCTCCCCGAGGAGCGCGCGAGCAAGGTACTTCCCTATCGCCTTCACGGCTCTCGATTTTTTAGCAAGAACCGTGCCCGAGGTAAGTGCTTGTTTTGTCGATTAGGAGCTCACGGGATCGGGTCCAAACCGATGCAATTGGGTGTAACTCCCGTGTGGAAGTCACCACGATCCGGCGCCGCCACAGGAACGGCTGACCCCAACCCGTGGACATCGAGCCGTTTGGGAGCTGCCGCAGAAAGGCGTCCGCGGGCACGGGCCTTGCTTCGTTTGGTTACGAATATTGGGGGGTTTTTGGTGGTGCCGACCGCTCCCTTGCTCGCAATCGCTTTCCAGCTGTCGTCCGGTTGTATCGCGCCCGGCGAATACCCGGTCGTGGACGCGGACATCGATCCTGGAATCGAAGTCCGTTCCGCGAAGGTCTACTTCCGCTCGGACACGTATCCGAAGTTCTACTTCATCGAGATGAAGCCTTCGGGCGCCGGACTGAGGAGCGTCCTCCCGAGACCGAGTACCGCGACCGAGCGGATCGTCTACTACGTCGAGACGGTGGACGTCACGTTCACGAGCGTTGTCGGTGCCGAGCACGTCCTCGAAGTAAGGACCGATTGTGCCGGCGAAGATCGGGGCGAGGAAGTCGCTAGCGTCCCGCCCGAGATTACTGTCGGATCGGTCGAAGCGGGAGGCCCCGCCATCCCTCCGGGCTTCGAGGCGGCGGGAATCATCGGAACCCTCGCATCGACCGGAGTGTTGACTGGACTCGGAGGCGGACCTTCGATTGGAACCGCGCTCGCGATCGGCGGCCTCGCGGCCGCGGGCACGGGCGGTGTCGTGGTCGCCGCGACGGGGGGAGAACAGGAAGCACCGCCCGGGCGCGACGGGTCCTCAACCACGCCGACGACGACCTCGACCACACGGACGACAACCTCGACCACGCCGACGAGCACCACGACGGTGTTGACCACAACGACCTCAACGACATCAACCGTGACAACGACCACGGTACCGGCATCGGCATCGGTGAACGCCTGTTTCTCCGCGTCGTTTCCAGGGAGCTCCTGCAACTTGAAGCTCGACGCCGGTTGCTCAGAAGGCCCCATCGCCTCGTGGGATTGGCTTATCGACCCCGGCTCCGCCTTTGGCGGGCCTACGAGCGGAAGCGGACCGACGGTCAACCGCACTTTTCCTCAGTGCGCGGGCGAGACCGTCCACGTCACCCTCACGGTGGCAGGACCAGGCGGCGCTTCGGATGCCTCGACCCGGGCGATCAAGCTTCCGGTGAGTCAAAAGCAGTCACTGCGTGAAGTCGAGCTCGTGTCGTGCACCTTCACGAGCTTTCTCTCTTCACGAGAGCTCAGCGGGAGCGTCGTCGTCGACCGAGCTCGGCTCGAGAACGTGCGCGGCGAAATCCCTGTGAGCCACGTTCTCTTGGCTCACCCCGGCGAGCACGAGGTAGAAGCGTTCCTCACCGCGACCGAAGAGGGAGAAGCTCTCTGGACGTTCGACTTCTCCTCCTGCGAGGCGCTCAACACCGGTCTCGAGCCTCGCCAAGGACAGGGGATCGCTTCCGGAGGCCGCCGAATCGTATTTCGGCTGGACGGGAGAACGGGCGAGCGTCTCCAGTTTCGCTTTCGTCTCGCCCCCTGACGGCCTGACAGGCTACTCCCCTCTGAGCTTGTAAAGGTGGCGGTAGCCCCGGAGGTACATTTCCTTCCCTGAAAGGACCGGCGACGCATCGAACCCGTCGTCGAGCGAGCTCTTCGCAAGGACTTCGAGCTTGCGCCCGGAAGCGAGCACCAGCGCGTTCCCGTCGCGTCCGAGGATATAGATTCGTCCCGCGGCGGCGACGGGCGAAGCGTAGATCTCGGCGACGGGATCGAGCCGTTCGGGGCCGAATAGCGCTTCCCCGGTCTTCGCGTCGAGCGCGGTGAGGATGCCCGAGTTGCTCTTCACGAGGTAGAAGACTCCCTCGTAGAGCAAGGGGGACGGCACGTACGGGGTGTCGCGGTCCCGCCTCCAGAGGATTGCGGACGAGGACTCTATGTCGCCCTTCGCGTACGCGAGGCGAACGGCGTACGCGACGCTTCCGCGAAAGCCGCTCGTCAAGTAGACCACTCCGTCCGACTCGAGGGGAGAGGGGATGGCGTTCAGGGTGAGACCCGGTCCCTCCCAGATCCCTTCGCCGGTCTTCAGATCGTAGCTCCGCACCTTTTTCGTTCCGGTGGTGATCACCTGGATCCGGCCCGAAATCTCGACGATGAGCGGCGTCCCCCAGGAAGAGACCTCCTCGCGGTTCCGGCGCCAGAGCTCTTTCCCCGTGGCCTTCTCGAGGGCGACGACGAAGGACTGCCCCTCGTGATCCCAGTTCACCACGAGGGTGTCCCCGTGGAGAGCGGGGCTCGCGCCCTCGCCGAAACCGCCGCGCGTGGTCATGTCGCCCAGGTCCTTCTGCCACTTCATCTCGCCCGCGAGGTCGTAGCAGTAGAGCCCCCACGAGCCGAAGTACGCGAAGAGGTGCTCGCCGTCGGTGAGCGCCGAGGCGGAGGCGTAGCTGTTGTTCTCTTGCTTTCCCTCGTGCGGCGTCGCCCTTCCCGCGGTGCGCTCCCAGATCGTCTTTCCCGTAGCTCGGTCGATCGAGAGCACCCGAAACTCCTGAGCGCTATCCGTGACGGGAGGTTTATCCGCCGCACCCCGCGCGTGGGGAGGAAGCGGGGGCTCGAGGCCGTCGACGCGGACCGCCGTCAGGACGTAGAGTCTTTCTCCCCACAGGATGGGCGTCGAGGAGCCGTGGCCGGGGAGCCGGACCTTCCAAACGACGTTCTTCGTTTCGGACCACTCGAGGGGAGGATCGGCGTCGGGAGCGACCCCGTTCATGAGGGGACCGCGCCACCGCGGCCAGTTCGGATCCGCGGAAGCCGTTGCGGCGATGGAGGCGAATAGAAGATACCAACGGAGAAGGCTCAT
>CAZKNR010000522.1:0-29540 GCA_964553925.1 uncultured Acidobacteriota bacterium | reverse complement strand
GTGATTCGAGCGTTGACTCCGCGCCAGCGCTCGGCGCTTCTCTTGAGGAAGTACGAGGGTCTCTCCTACGCCGACGTCGCCGCCATCCTGGGCTCGACCGAGGAGAACGCGCGGGCGCACGTCTATCAAGCGATGAAAAAGGTTCGAAACGGTTTGAAACCAAAGGAGTGAAGGACATGAACAGGGTTCCCGATTTGTCCGCACCGCCCGAGTCCCTCTACCGGGAGGCTCACCAGACGCTGATGAAAGCCTTCGAGCCCTCGAGGGTGTTTTGTGCCTGGCTCGACGCGCCCTTCGGTCCGGTCTTCCTCGCGAGGACGGCGAAGGGGATCTGCCGTCTGAGCTTTCGCCGGAGCGAAGACGAGCTCCTCGGTGAGCTCGAGGGAAGATCGCTCCTCCCCGAGATGGCGCCGGGAAAGCTCGAACGGGAGCGCCGTGAGCTCGGCGAATACTTCCAGGGAAAGCGCCGCCGGTTCGAGGTTCCCATCGATCTCAGGTGGGGCACGGAGTTTCAGAGGAAAGTGCTCCAGGCAGCGAGCCGTATCCCCTTTGGTGAGTTTCGGCGCTACGCCGACGTCGCCAAGCGCGTCGGCCGGCCCAACGCGCAGCGTGCGGTGGGGAGCGCCCTCGGCAAGAACCCCGTCCCGATCGTCATCCCCTGTCACCGAGTCGTCGCCTCGGGCGGCGGAATCGGCGGCTACACCGGGGGGCTGGATATCAAGCGGACGTTGATGGAAATCGAAGGCATCGAGCTCGAGGAGAGGAGAGGGTAATGGGAGAAATCGAGCGGATTGGAGAACAGCTGGCGCGAACCTATTCCGGGGATGCCTGGCACGGGCCGTCTCTCCGGAAGGTTCTTGCAGACGTGGACGTTGCGGCCGCCAACGCCCGCCCGATCGAAGGAGTGCACTGCATCGCGGAGCTCGCCGCCCACATTCTCACCTGGCGGGAAGAGGCTCTCCGCCGGCTCGAGGGAAACGGCGGCGACGTCCCGGTCGCGGGCGACTGGCCAGAGCCCCTCGAGTGGAGCGAGCTTCTCGAGCGGCTCGATCGTTCGCACGACGCGCTGACGAAGGCGGTCGCCGCGCTCGATGACGGAGTCCTCGACGAAAAGGTGAAGGGGCGGCGGGAATCCTACTACGTCCTTCTCCAGGGCATCATCCACCACGATATCTACCACGCGGGGCAGATCGCGATTCTGAAGAAGGGAATCTCAGGCCATCGCGCGTAGGACACCGAGAAGTCTCTCGACGTCGCTCCGATTGTTGAAGAGGGCGACCGATGCCCGAATCTGTCTCCCGCCTTCACGGAACGTCACCATGACCTTTTCGCGCTGGAGCTCTGTCTCCAGCGCCTTTCGGTCCCGGCCGTGGACGAAGGAGACGATGGGAGAGGGATTGTTGGGGGGTGTCAAGGTCTCGTAGCCGAGAGCGGCGATTCGTTCGCGAAGCTCGTGCGCGAGCGGCAGACTGTGTTTCTCGATGCGCGCGAGGCCGACGCGGCCGAGAAAATCGAGAGCGGCGTCGAGCTGGAAGACCGCCCCATAGGCGAGCGCCGCATACTCGTACTTTTTCGCCGATTCGTGCAGCCGGAAGCGGAAGTCGGGAAGCTCCTCGACGATCTGCGCGTGGCCGTAGCGGTCGGGGCGGATGCGGTCGAGGTGCTCCTCGCGCACGTAGAGGGGCGCGACTCCGAATCCCCCGAAGAGCCACTTGAAGGCGCCGGTGCAGAGAAAGTCCGCGCCCGATCTCCCGAGGTCGGTCTCGAACGTGCCGAGAGCCTGGATGGCGTCGACGTAGACCAGCGACCCCTTGGAGTGGGCGAGCTCCGAGAGAGCCTTCAAATCGTGCCGGAAGCCGTTACGATTCGAGACCCAGGCGACGGACACGAGGCGGGTGCGGTCGTCGATTCTGGATTCGAAATCCTCGAGCCGGGCCCGGCCCTCGCTCTGGGGCGTGATGCGGATCTCGATACCTTTCGTCCTCTCGAGCTCGCGGTAGAGGACGAAGCTCGTCTGGAAGTGGAGCTCGTCGAGGACGACGTTGTCGCCCGGCTTCCAGTCGATGGCCGCGGTCACCACGTTCTCGCCGTCGCTCGTCGAGTAGAGGAGCGCTATCTCCTCCTTCTTCGCTCCGAAAAGGCGGGCGAATTTCTCCCGCGCGCGCTCGCTGCGGTCGCTCCGGTTTCCCGGCGTCGGCATCAGCATTTTCGCGTCGGCCTCTTCGACCGCGGCGTCCCGGACCGACCGGGGTATGGGTCCGACGTAGGCGCTATTGAGGTAAGCCTGCTCGCGGGTCACGGGAAACTCCACGCGCACTCCGAGGGGATCGTCGTCGAGGCGTGACGCTTCGGCGCGCATTGCGGCGGCGACGCCGAGACCCGTAGCCCCGAGGAAGCTTCGGCGGTCGATTCGGGTAGTCATGGAAAGGAGTATATGAGATCATGAACCTCAAATTCCCTCATGACCGGCCGCAAACGACCCACCGAACTGGTGGACATGGCGAAGCTCATGTCCTCCCACGGCGCGGACCCCGTCGTGCTCTATCAGATCTCCGGTCCCGGGCGGCCGCGCAGGTTTCGATTGCCGCCGCTCGCGGAGACCCTGATCGGCCGGGACGAGGAGTGTCTCGTCGTCCTCGACGACTCCTCGGTCTCAGGAAGGCACGCGAAGATCGCGTTTCCCGACCGAACGCCGGAGATCGTCGACCTTTCGAGCTCCGGAGGCACGGTCGTGAATGGAAAGCCGGTCGAGCGGGCGCTCCTGAGGGACGGCGACCAGATACAGATCGGTGGAAGCCTGTTCCAGGTGGCGATGGGAAGAAACGGAGCCGAATCGGCTCCGGACCCCGGCGTGCAGCGAGCGCAGAACTTGATCCAGACGACCACCGCCCAGTCGACCGCAATCGCCGGGTCTCTCGGCGAGATCCGCCTGCCGTCCCTTCTGCAGGTGCTCGACGCGGATTCTGTGACGGGCACTCTGGTCGTTCGCCACGGGGAATTGGAAGGCAAGCTCCACCTCCAGGGGGGCGCGATCCGGCACGCGACCCTGGGACGGGCGGGCGGCGTCAAGGCGCTCTACCGGATGATGGTTTTCGAGGAGGGCCACTTCGAGCTCTTCACCCCGGGCCGCAGCCCGGAATACGAGACCGTAGAGGGCGACCTCCAGAGACACCTCCTCGAGGCGATGCGACAAAAGGACGAGTTCGCCGTCTACCGCAAGCGACTCCCGGACGAAGGCGCGAGCCTCCGATTCAACGAGGGCATGAGCCTCAATCCCGCGCGCGTGCCGTCGGCGGTTTACGAAGTGCTGGCCGCCGTCGGACAGCACGAGACGCTGCACAAAATTCTGGAGCTCTGTCAGCTTCCCGACTTCGAGATCTGCCGCGTGCTCCTGGTGCTGCTCGAGGCCAAGCTCCTCGTCGTGGAGCCGAGCGCGAGCTGAGATATAGTCTCGTGTCATGCGAGACGCGCTTCTGGTGCTCCTCCTTCTCTCTTCCCCCGCGGTTTCCCAGGAGGTCGACTGGAAGTCGACGGCGGGTGAAGCCGCCGAAACCCTGAGCCGCTACATCCGCTTCGACACCACGGTCCCGCCGGGAGACGTGACCGAAGCCGCGGCGTTCCTTGAGGGAATCCTCGAGCGCGAGGGGCTCGCCGTCGAGCGCTATGAAGCGGCGCCAGGCAAGGTCACCCTCGTCGCCCGTCTGAAGGCGGAGGGAGCACCGGTCGCGAAGCCCATCCTGCTCCTCCATCACATGGACGTGGTGCCCGCCGATGCGACCCGGTGGGACGTCGATCCGTTCGGCGGCGTGGTGAAGGACGGCCACATCTGGGGACGAGGGGCGATGGACATGAAGGGGACCGGGACCCTTCAGCTCTACGCCTTTCTCACGCTGGCGCGACAGGAGGTGCCCCTCGATCGCGACGTGATTCTGATGGTGGTCCCCGACGAGGAGATCGGCGGCGGCCTCGGGGCGCGGTTCATGATCGAGAACCACTACGACAAGCTCGATCCCGAGTACGTTCTCGACGAAGGTGGGTTCGGGACCCGCGAAATCTACGTAGACGGCCGCCTGGTGTTCGGCATCTCTGTCGCGGAAAAGCAGATCGTGTGGCTCGAGGCGACGGCGGAAGGCGTCGCGGGCCACGGGTCGCAGCCGAACGACCAGAACCCGAACGACAAGCTGGTGAAGGCCCTCTCCCGGTTCTTCGCCGAGCCCTTTCCCTCGGCGACGAACCCTGTCCTCCAGACCCTTCGCTCGGAGCTCGGGGCGCTCGAGACCAACAAGTTCACGAACGCCATCCAGAACACCACCGTCTCTCTCACCAGCTTGCGCTCGGGAGTGGGCGACCCTCCCCAAATGAACGTGATCCCCTCGATCGCCAAAGCGACTCTCGACTCCCGCCTTCTCCCCGGGACCGACGCCGACGAGTACTTGTCCGAGGTCAGGGCACGACTGGGGGACGAGATCGCGGTCAACGTCGTCTACAAGTCGGATGAGTCCGTGGTAACGCCCCACGATACCGAGATGTTCCGGGCGATCGCCGCCGCAATCCGCCGGCACCACCCGGAGGCGGTCGTGGTCCCGACCCCGATTCCCTACGGGACGGACTCGAACGCGTTTCGCCATCGGGGGGCGAAGAGCTACGGCATCCTTCCCATCGTGCTCTCGGCCTCGATCGTCTCCTCCATGCACAGCGACGCCGAGCGAATCCCCGTGGACCAGATCGAAAGCGGGATCCGGATCTTCTACGAGGCGGTCCGAGAAGTCGCGGGGAAGTAGCTCCCTTTCCTGGGCTACACATTCCAGGGCACTTGTAGTAGTCTCTTCCCCTCTTTTCGTCTTCACTCTCGTTTTCAGGAGCGGAACACTCATGAAGAATCCCGTGAGCATCACGGTCAACGGCCGCGAGACCTCGCACGAGGTTGAGCCGCGGCTGCTGCTGGTGCACTACCTGCGCGACACCCTGGCTCTGACCGGGACCAACGTCGGATGCGACACGAGCCAGTGCGGCTCCTGCACCGTCATCATGGACGGAAGCGCCGTCAAGTCCTGCACCGTCCTCACGGTCCAGGCCGATGGGAGCGACGTCACCACCATCGAGGGCCTGGCGAAAAACGGCGTCCTCCATCCGATCCAGCAGGCGTTCTGGGACCATCACGGGCTCCAGTGCGGCTTCTGTACTCCGGGCATGATCCTGATCGCGACCGAGATCCTTAAGAAGAACCCCAAAGCCACGGAGCACGACGTGCGCCACGGTCTCGAAGGCAACATCTGCCGCTGCACCGGCTACGAGAACATCGTGAAGGCGATCGTGGCCGCGGCGGCGGTGAAGGCGGAGAAGAAGAAGAAGAAGGGAGGAGCGTGATGGGATACGTCGGCCAGAGCGTCAAGCGCGTCGAGGATCCCCGCTTCATCCAGGGGAAGGGTGCCTACGTCGGGAACCTCCACATCCCGGGGATGGTCTATCTCGCCATCAAACGAAGCCCCTACGGTCACGCGAAGATCAAAAAGATCGACGTCAGGAAAGCGAAAGCGCTCCCGGGGGTCGTCGGCGTCTTCACCGGACAGGACCTGGTCGACGGCGGATGCGGGGCTTTGCCCTGCGGGTGGAACGTGCCCGACCTCAAGACTCCAAAGCGGTACGCGCTCACCATCGACAAGGCGCGCCACGTGGGGGACGCCGTCGCGGTAGTCGCGGCCGAGAGCCCCTACGTCGCCGCCGATGCGCTGGATCTGATCGACGTCAGCTACGAGCCTTTGAAGGCGACGATCGACGCCAGAGGGTCGACTGCGAAGGGCGCGCCCCTGGTCCACGACGAGATTCCCGACAACGTCAGCTATTTCTGGGCGCTCGGCGACAAGCCGGGATCCGAGAAGGCGTTCGCCGACGCTCACAAAGTCGTCGAGCTCGAGCTCGTGAACCAGCGGCTCATTCCGAACGCGATGGAGCCTCGCGCCTGCGTCGCGCACTGGAACGCGCCCATGGAGGAGATGACGGTCTGGACCACGAGCCAGAACCCGCAGCCGATCCGGCTGCTGCTCTCCGCGTTCACCCTCGGCATTCCGGAGAACCGGCTTCGGGTCATCTCTCCCGACGTCGGCGGCGGTTTCGGAAGCAAGATCTTTCACTACCCTGAGGAGGTCATCACACCCTGGGTCGCGCGAGCGTTGAATCGTCCCGCGAAGTGGGTAGCGACGCGCTCCGAATCGTCGGTCACCGATTCCCAGGGACGGGACCACGTCACCGTCGCGAAGCTCGCCCTCGACAAGAACGGCATCTTCACCGGGCTTCACGTGCGGACCTGGGCCAACATGGGCGCTTACCTTTCGACGTTCGCCCCTCTCATTCCCACGGCGCTCTACGTCACCCTCTTCGCCGGCCTCTACAAGATGAAGGGGGTGTGGGGAGAGGTCTGGGGCACGTTGAGCAATACCGTTCCCGTCGATGCTTATCGAGGCGCGGGGCGACCCGAGGCGTCGTATATGCTCGAGCGACTCGTCGATCTCGCGGCGCGGGAGCTCTCGATGGATCCCGTCGAGCTCCGCAGGAAGAATTTCATCCGCAAGAACGAGTTTCCCTACCAGACTCCGGTGGCGCTCCTCTACGACAGCGGCGACTACGATGGTCTCTTCGACAAGTTGACCTCGCTCGCCGACTATGACCGGATGCGCAAGGACCAGGAGAAAGCGCGTACGGACGGAAAGCTCGTGGGGATCGGCGTCTCGGGCTGCATCGAGGCGAGCGGACCCGCTCCGTCGGCGGTCGCGGGCTCCCTCGGCTCAGCGGTCGGTCTCTGGGAGAGTGGAGTCGTCCGGGTCCATCCCACGGGAAAGATCACGGCGCTCACCGGCTCGCACGCCCACGGGCAGGGCCACGAGACGACGTTCGCCCAGGTGGTGGCGGACGAGCTCGGGGTCGATATGAAGGACATCGAAGTGGTTCACGGCGACACCGGACGCGTGCCATTCGGCATGGGAACCTATGGAAGCCGGAGCGCCGCCGTCGGGGGGAGCGCTCTGGTGCGCAGTGCCCAGAAGGTCCGTGCGAAGCTCATCAAGATCGCCGCGCACCAGCTCGAGGCCTCCGAAGCCGACATCGTGTACGACCAGTCGAAGGGGAAGCTCTACGTGAAAGGCTCGCCCGACAAGGCGAAGGGATTCGCGGAGCTGGCGTTCGCCGCGTACACCGCGCACAACCTCCCCGCGGGGATGGAGCCCGGGCTCGAGGAGTCTGCCTTCTACGACCCGGCGAACTTCACCTTCCCCAACAGCGCCCACATCGCCCAGGTGGAAATCGACCCCGAGACCGGCGAGGTGCAGCTGCAGCGCTACATCGCCGTCGACGACGTGGGTAAGGTCATCAATCCCATGATCGTGGAAGGCCAGATCATGGGCGGCATCGTCCAGGGGGTGGGACAAGCTCTCTGGGAGCAGGGGGTCTACGACGAGGGCGGGCAGCTCCTGACCGGCTCGATGATGGAATACGCGATGCCGCGGGCGGAGTCATTTCCAAAGTTCGAGATGGGGCGGATCGAGACGCCGTCGCCCCACAATCCGCTCGGAGTGAAGGGAGCGGGGGAGATGGGAACCATCGCGGCAACGGTCACGGTGGCGAACGCGGTGATGGACGCGCTCGCTCCCCTGGGCATCCGTCATCTGGAGATGCCGTTGACGCCGGAGAAGATTTGGAAAGCGATGTCGGGCGCAGGTACGGAAAAGAAATCCGGCGCCGAGATCGAGTACTTCGGGGAGAAGTAAACATGTACCCAGCGAGCTTCGATTACTACCGGCCCAAGAACCTGAAGGACGCGGTCGCGCTTCTTCGAAAGAAGAAGGACGCGAAGCTTCTCGCCGGGGGCCACAGTCTTCTTCCGGCGATGAAGCTCCGGGTCAGCGCGCCCGCTGCCGTCATCGACATCGGGCGGGTGAAGGGTCTCCAGGGGATCAAGGTGGGGAAGTCCTCGGTCAAAATCGGGGCGCTCACCACCCACACCGAGGTCGCGGAGTCCGGCGCGATCGGGAAGAACTGTCCCCTCCTGAGCGAGGCCGCGGCCCAGATCGGCGACATGCAGGTCAGAAACCGCGGCACCCTCGGCGGGAGCCTGGCGCACGCCGATCCGGCCGCCGACTACCCCACGGTCATCGTGGCTCTCGACGCGGAGATCACCGCGACCGGCCCAAAAGGCGTACGAAGGATCCCGGCGCGGAAGTTCTTCACCGACCTCTTCACGACCGCCCTCAAGGGCTCGGAGATCCTGACCGAAGTCAGCGTCCCCGTCGCGAAGAAGGGGGAGGGAGCGGTGTACCTGAAGCACCGGCACCCCGCTTCGAGCTACGCCGTGGTCGGAGTGGCCGCGATCGTCGCTCTCAAGAACGATCACATCAAGAGCGCCCGGCTCGTCGTGGGCGGGGTGACGCCGAACCCGCTGGTCGTCGGGAAAGTGCATGAGCTCCTCGCGGGCAAGAAGCCGAGCCCGACGCTCTTTACCGAGGCCGCGGCGTTGGTGGCGGAAGCGATCGAGGACCCTCTCGGCGATCTCTACGCTTCCGGGGAATACCGCACCCATCTCGCCACGGTCATGACGCGGCGCGCGCTCCAGGAGGCGGCCGCTCGCGCGAAGAAGCAGAAATAAGCTTGCAGATCCAGTCGATCGAGGAGCTTCAGGCGCTCCTCCGCGAGAAGCTCTACGTCGCCGACCGCGGCCTCGCGACCTCCATTTATCTCGCCCTGAAGCTCGAGAGGCCTCTCTTCGTCGAGGGTGAGGCCGGAGTCGGCAAGACCGAGATCGCCAAGGTCCTCGCGGATATCCTCTCGACGGATCTCATCCGTCTCCAGTGCTATGAGGGGATCGACGCCAGCCAGGCGGTCTACGAATGGAGCTATACCCGCCAGATGATGCACATCCGCCTGGCGGAGAGCCGGAAAGAGAAGCTCGAGGAGAAGGAGCTGTTCGGGCCCGAGTTCCTGCTCGAGCGGCCGCTCCTGAAGGCGATCGACCCCAAGGTCAATGGCTCTCGCGTGCTTCTCATCGACGAGATCGACCGGAGCGATGAGGAGTTCGAGGCTTTCCTTCTCGAGCTCCTTTCGGACTTCCAGATCACCATTCCGGAGATCGGAACCATTCGGGCGAAGAGCAAGCCGGTGGTGGTCGTCACCTCGAACCGAACCCGGGAAGTCCATGACGCCCTCAAGAGGCGCTGCCTCTACTTCTGGATCGACTATCCCACGTTCCAGAAGGAGCTCGAAATCGTGAGGACCAAGCTCCCCGAGGCCTCGGAGAAGCTCTCGAGCCAGGTGACGCGGTTCGTCCAGGAACTGCGAGAGATGGAGCTCTACAAGGTCCCGGGAATCGCCGAGACCCTCGACTGGACGCGGGCGCTCATGGCTCTCGACAAGGAGGCCCTCGACGAGAGCGTCGTCGAAGAGACGCTCGGCGCGCTCCTCAAGTACCGCGACGACATCGACAAGGTCCGGGGCGAGCGGTCGAAAGCGATCCTGGAGCGCGTCGCCGCGGGGGTCTGACCCGATGGCCGCAAGCTCCTCAACTGGGGGCCATCTCCTTCGCAACCTCGTTCTCTTCGGGCGGGTGCTGCGCGGGCTCGGTCTCGACGTGAACCCCGGGCGGGTGATCGACCTGGTCCTGGCGCTCCAGCACGTCCAGATCGGGGTCAAGTCCGACTTCTACTACGCGGCGCGTACGCTTCTGGTCCACAAGCGCGACGACGTCGCCCTCTTCGACGCCGCCTTCGAGATGTTCTGGCAGACGCCTCTCGGAGAATGGAAGCTCCTCGAGATCCAGGGCCGCCGGATTCGTCGCGCCGCGGAAAAGCCCCTGGTCGCCCCTCCGGCGCTCGAAGGCGAGTCGGGCAAAGCCCCCCTTCCGGAAGACGCTCAGGAGCGCACCGTGTTCGAAGTGACGAAGACCTACAGCGCCCGCGAGGTGCTGAGGACGCGCGACTTCGCGAGCCTCACGGAGAGCGAGATCGACGAGGTGCGCCGGATGATGGACGCGCTCGTCTGGACTCTCGGCGAGAGGCTCACCCGAAGACAGCGGCAGGGCGGCAAACACCGCCTGGATCTGCGTCGCACCTTGAGACGAAGCCTTCGCCATGGGGGAGAGATCCTCGAATGGGCCCGGCGCGAGCCGCGGCGAAAGCCGAGGTCCCTCGTCGTCATCTGCGACATCAGCGGCTCGATGGAGCGCTACACCCGGCTCCTTCTGCACTTCGTCTACGGCCTCACCCAGGGGCTGGGCCAGAGGGTCGAGGCCTTCGCGTTCGGGACAAGGCTCACGCGCCTCTCCCGGCACCTTCGCGAACGCGACATCGAGCGGGCGCTCTCCGGAGTGTCGAGGGCCGTCGTCGACTGGGCGGGGGGAACTAGAATCGGCGACTCCCTCAAGAGCTTCAACTACGAGTGGGGACGCCGCGTCCTCGGAGGAGGGGCGGTGGTCATCATCATCAGCGACGGCTGGGACCGCGGCGAGCCCGAGGTGCTCGCGCACGAGATGGAGCGCCTGCGAAGGAGCTGCCACCGCCTCGTCTGGCTCAACCCTCTCCTGGGCTCGCCGGAGTACGAGCCTCTGACTCGGGGAATGCAGGCGGCGCTCCCCTACGTCAACGATTTCCTGCCGGTACACAATCTCGCGAGCCTCGAAGGCCTGGCGCGACACCTTTCGAGTTTCGAGGGGGGTCGCCTTCGGCGTCACTGAGTTTATCGTGATTCACGTCAGGCGCCGGAGAACACCGCGACCTCTGGATCCACCGCCTCGAGGTCCTCTCCGGTGAGCTCCTTCACGGAGGCCTTAGATGCAGCACGGCGGATCGCGGGCTCGGCGCCCGCTGGCCCCACCCCGCGCCTTCGGCCATAATGAAGGAGGAGATTCCTTTGGCTTTGCCCGACCTGACCAAGTTCGAAGTTCGGCAGGCCGAGCTGATCTACTCGGCCACGCTCGATCCGCCTGCCTTCGATTTTCCGGCGCGCTGGATCGATATGGAAGCGGCCATGTATACTCGCTTTTCTACGTATAAGCTTCGGCTACCCGACATCAAGGTCGAGAGTACATCAAATAATCCAAGCGACTTCTGCATAGCGTGTTGGGTGTTCGCGCTCGGAGCCGTCGTTCGATACCGCCTCGATCGACTTGAAATCGTTTCCAATAGCCTCAAACTGGCCGCAGACGAGACCATGACGAGCGATTTTGTCCAGCAAGCGTTGGATGTACTCCGAGCAGCGAGCTCCGATCCCCGCGTCGTCCTTCACTCTCTGACCGTGGCGCTTCACGGTACGCTGGTGGGAGAGACACAAGCCGCCAAGCTTGGCGCCTACGTGACCAGAGCACCTCAGGGAGAGCCTGCCCTTACTCCCAACGGTGTCTCCTTCGGCTCGAAGCTCCCGTCAGGGGACAGCCGTGGTTCGATAGTGTTCGAATCCTCCGTGGTTGTCCCTGACGGCGCATTCGTGAAGGTGACGAGCGAGCACTCTGGTGCGCTGTCCGAGCGCGAAGCGGTCGCGCGCGGTGCAGATTTCTTTCGCTTAGCGACCACTCGCATCGGATTCGATATATGCTGGGAAAAGTGATGCCGGGCATCGGATCCGCACCAGGGCTCTTCGAGATCCGCCGCGAAAGGACGAGTGCGTCACTGCCCGTGACAGCTCCGTTCGGCCTGTCCGGGATCTCGGGTCAAAGCCTCGCCACGCTCGATCCGCTGGCAATCGAGCCTGTGTCCATCGAGCGAGAGCTTCTCAAAGCGCGCTTCCAGCAAGCTTTCTCAAGGGCAAGCTCGGGACTTGGGTCGGGCACGGGCTTCTCCGTCGGTCTCGTCTCCACTGCCGCGACAGGAAACGCGACGGCTGCTTCCAGGCGAACGCGAGAGCTGGCATGGCGGCGCGACCATCTAGAAATACTTAGTGCCCATGCCGGCCAATGGGTAGTGCTGGAAGGTGACAAACTGGTCGCCCACGGCCCAGATCCCGCTGCTCTCGTCGCCGAGGCCAGAACGAGGGGTATCCGTGTCCCCTACGTTTTCTTCGTGGACTCCCGCGCCGCCGACGTCGTCAGCATGGGCCTGTAGCCTTGCTCACCGTACGCTACGACCTCGAGTTCCCCTATCCCTATGACCTCAATGGAGAACGATTCCCGCGCCTGACCTTCCGCCTCACGAATCCCGAAAATCCGGGCCAGTCTGTCGATGTGGACGCATACCTCGACTCGGGTGCCCAGCGATCTCTCTTCGATGGCGGTATCGGTCGGGCCGTCGGGATCGACCTCCTCACCGGCGATCAGAAGCAGTACGAGTCGGCCACCGGAAGTAGCATCGCCGGCAGGCTTCATCGCGTTCGCCTGGAGCATCCTGACCTTGGCTCCTTCGATCTCGAGGTCAGCTTCAGCTCCAGTCGTATCAAGCGTAATCTGCTCGGCAGGGATTTCTTCAATCTCGTCCAGATCGGCTTCCGCGAGCGCCGGCTGGCCTTCTACGTGACGCCAGAGCCCTAAAAAACCTCTAGCCTATAGTCTAGTCCGGACCGAGTTCCTCAGTCGGCATCCGAGGTCTCATCCGACAAGGGAAAAATTACCGAGCGGCCATGGAGACGTGACGCTACTCGTGCTTCAGTACCGACAGCGGGTCGACCCGGGCGGCGTGCCGAGCCGGGAAATAGGCGGCGGCGATCCCCACGAGCGCGACCAGCAAGCTCACGGCGACGTACGTGGCGACGTCGGTGGGCGCGATCTCGTAGAGATGCGCCGCGAGAGCCTCAGCGGAAAAGTAGGCGATGAGGAGACCGCAGGCGAGGCCGAGGAAGAGAGGCTTCATCCCCTGGCGCACGATGAGAACGAGCACGTCGCGCGCGCGCGCGCCGAGAGCCATGCGCAATCCAATCTCCCGAGCGCGGACGCTGACCGAGTGGGCCAGGAGCCCGAAGATCCCGACAGCGGCGATGAGGAGAGCGGAGGCCGCGAACGCCGTCAGCAGCGCCGTCTGGAAACGCCAGGGAAGGAGCTCACGGTCGACGGCGGATTCCAGCGTTCCCACACGTTGGATGCGAAGCTCGGGACCGACGTCGTTCACCGCAGCGCGTACGGGAGGCAGGGTCGCAAGAGGATCCCCGGCGGTTCTCAGGACCAAAGAACCCGAGACCATCGTCGACTGGAGATACGGGACGTACACGTCGAGCCGGGAGCCTTCGATCTCTCGATAGCGCGCGTCGGCGACGAGGCCGACGACCGTCTGCCACTCCGCGCGGCGCTCCTGGTCGTAGCGATGGCCAAGAGTAATGATCCGCTTGCCGATGGGATCCTCGCGGGGCCAGAGCCTTTCGGCGAAGCGCTTTCCCACGACGACCACGCGCGGGGCGTCCTCGGAGTCTTCTTCGGTGAACGTGCGGCCGCTCAGAAGAGGAATGCCCATCGTCTCGAAGTAGTTTCCCGAGATCGCCTCCCAGTTGATTGCGGGGTTCTCTTCGAAGCTCTCGGGAGGCGGGCCGAAGTAGGTCACGGACTTTCCCGTCGCCTTGTCCACCTTCTCCGTCGGCACGAACCCGTACCCCTGGCTTTCAGCGACGAACCAGAGGTCCCAGCCCACCTTTCCGCCGCCGAACGGCGGTAGGAGAATGGCGGCCGCGGACTCGACTCCACGGACTGCCTCGAGGCGCTCGATCAGCCTCCCTACGAGCTGGCGCTGCGCTGGCGGAGACTCGAGAGGGTCGACGGGTCCGTCTACCCAAAGCATCAGAAGCCTCTCCGGGCGATAGCCGAGATCGGCGCGCGTCAATCGCAGGAGGCTTCCCATCATCAGGCTGGCACCAAGGACCAGGACCACCGACGCCGCGACCTGAAACACGATGAGGCCCCGCCGCGCGCGGACCGTCCGCGGGGAGTCGCCGGAGCGCGAGGGCGAGGGGGGTCTCCGGCTTGCTCCCCAAACCGATCCGAGACCAACGAGCCCCGCTGCGACCGCCGAGGCCAACAGGGCGAAAAGAGCGCTCGCGAGATCGAGGCGAGCCTCGGCGAGCCTCGGGACTCCCCCAAATGGCGAAGGGGCGAGGGCGAGGATCGCCGCGAGCCCCGCGCGAGCGAGGACGAGCCCCAGGGCGCCCCCGCCGAGAGCGACGAGAGCGGTCTCGGAGAGAAGAGCGCGCGCGATCCGGGCGCGGGTTGCCCCGAGGGCGGCGCGCACCGAAAGCTCACGATGCCGTGAGGCGTTGCGCGCGAGGCAGAGGCCGGACACGTTGACGCAGGCGACGAGGAGAAGCAGGACGACAGCGCCCTGGAGAATCAGGACAACTCTGGGCGCGCTTGCGCCGAGGAAGAACTCGAGTATCGGCACCACTTCGATCCGGCGGCTCGCGAGCTGGCCCCGTCCCGTCTCCTCGAGAACGCGCTCGTCGACGATCTCCATTTCCGCGCGGGCCTCCTCGAGGGTGACCCCGTGCGCGAGCCGCCCGACGGTCAGGAAAAAATGCCAGCCGCGATCGTCGACGCGCTGTCCCCGGCGGAAGACCATCCACGCGCGGGTCTGGTTCGGAAAATCGAAGCCGGGGGGCATCACCCCGACGACGGTGTAGACGTCCTCGACTCGAGCGCCGAGCCTTAGAGTCCTTCCCAGGACGGCGGGGTCTTCCCCGAAGGCTTCTCTCCAGAGACCGTGGCCCAAGACCAGGACGGGCTCGGCCTGCGGCAGCTCGTCGTCATTCTCGAAGCCCCGCCCAAGCAGAGGTTTCTGACCCACGGCTTCGAAGAACGTCGGAGTGACCCCGACGCCGCGGAAGTCGACGGACCTGGCGTCGTCGAGCAGCAGAGTGTACATCCCGCTTCCCGCGCCGAAGGCCGCGAGCTCCTGAAACGACGTCGCGGCCTCCCGCCAGTCGCGAAACTCCGGAGGAGAGATCTCCTGGAACGGACGGTCCTTCGACGGATCTCGCGGAAACGAAACGACCACGCGGTCCTGCTCGGGAACTATGGGCCGGAGGAGAACTGCGTCGACCACGCTGAACATGGCGATCGCGGCCCCGAGGCCGAGAGCGAGGAGCAGGACGGCAGGAAGCGTGAACGCAGGGGCGCCGGCGAGCTGCCGAGCGGCCTGGCGGATCTCACGGTAGAGGTCCATCTCGACTATTCCTGCTTCAGCAGCGATAACGGATCGACGCGCGCCGCGCGCCAAGCGGGAACCGCCGTCGCCGCGAGGCTCACGATAGCGAGAAGGGCCGTGGATCCAAGGAGCGTGGGAACGTCGAAAGGCGCCACTTCGTAGAGGAACGCGGCGAGCCATCGAGACAGGAGGAACGACCCGACGGCTCCCGCGACGACGCCCAGCAGAATCAGATTGCCGCTCCGATTCAGGACGAGGGCGCGCAGTCGCGCCGGGGTAGCTCCCAGGGCAGAGCGGATTCCGAGCTCGGGAAGACGCTGCGCCACGAACGCCGCAAAGACGCTGTAGACGCCTGCCGCAGCCAGAAGCAGGGCGATGAGGGAGAATGACGACGTAAAGACGGCATGGAACCTCGGCGTGCGGAGCTCGAGGTCCAGAAGATCCTCCATCGTCGCGACCCGGTCGAGCGGCAATTCGGGGTCCAGGCTTCGAACCACGCTTCGGATCGAGCTCACCAGACTCTCGGGCGAAAGACGGGTGCGAACGGCGAGAACGTTCAGGCTGAGGAGGGGATGGAGTTTCCGCTCTGCGGAAAAGGGATTCTGGTGTATCGGGAAGTAGACCGTCGGCCACGATCGGCTGAGCTCGCGGTAGCGGGTGTTTCCGGCGACGCCGACGACCCGGTGCCGGATTTCTCTGAAGCCGAGCGTTTTTCCGATCGGGTCCTGGCCAGGCCAATAGCTCGCTGCCACCTCCGCGCTCACGATGGCGACCTGCTCCGAATCCAGTCGGTCGAAACCGTCGAACGGTCTTCCCCGCACGATGGGAATTCCGAGAACGGCGAAATAGCTCGGCGTAGCCATCTCGATATTCGTCATCGGATTGCCACGTGCTTCCTCGGGAAGCTGACCCTCGTACGCAAGCGGTCCGCTGACTCCCGCGTCGCCCGAGCCCGGGTTCATCCGAAGCGCCGTCACGGAGGCGACGCCCGCGAGTGATTCGACTCGCCGAACGAGCTCTTCGAAAAACACTAGGCGAGATTCGGGCTCGGGGTACTTGGAGACGGGCAGCAGCACTTCGAGCGTGAGGAGGTTCTCGCTCTCGAATCCTCGATCGATCTCCCCGCTCGCGAGAAGGGTACGTACCAGCAGGCCGGACGTGAAGAGAAGCGGAAGAGCGAGCGCGACCTCAGAGACCACCATCCATTGCATGATGCGTCCCTCGGAAGCGAATCTCCGCGATCGAAGGGACTCGCGGGTCCCAGAGATCATAGGAAGAGACGCACAGATCGCGGTGGCGAGAGCCGCGATGCCCGTCCCGAAGAGGAGAGCGCGCACATCGACGCCGATCTCCTGCACGCGGGGCAAATCGGCACCCTTGAGAACGAGGAGCACCTCGATGCCGAAGTGGGAAAGAACGAATCCTCCCGCGAGCGCGGCGGCACCGATCAAAGCGCTCTCCGTGAGTCGCTCGCGAAGGAGGGAGGTGGTTCCCGCGCCCAGTGCCGAGCGAATCGCCACCTCGCGCGTCCGCCCGAGGGCCCGGATGAGGGACAGCGCGGCGACGTTCGCGATGGCGATGGCCAGAATGAGCGCCACGGCCGCGAAAGCGAGAAGGGATGCTCGGCCAAAGTCGCCGACGACGCTCTCGAGAAACGGCACGAAGACTACCTGCGTGGAACGATATTCGTCGGGCCGTTCCGACGCCATGTTCTCGTCAATGGACTGAAGCTCGGCCAGACCCTGCTCCACGGTGACGTCCGAGGCCAGCCGTCCGATGAGATCGCATTCGCATGCCCGGTTCCCCGCCCACTCCGGATGCACGGCCATTATGGGAGACCAGGCCTCGGCAGGGGCGAAGAGATCGAATGCCTCGGGCATGACTCCGACGACCTGGAACGACGTACGCTCGGCGAGCCGGATGGGCAACGTTTTGCCCACGATAGAGGGGTCCGAGCCGAAGCGCTCTCTCCAGACGCGGTAGCTCAATACGAGAGGGGGGACAGCGGTCTCCCGGTCGTCCTCGGACCGAAGGGTCTGTCCCACGTGGGAAGTGGCGCCGAGAACGTCGAAGAAGTTCCCCGACACGGTAAGGACCTCGAGGCGCACCGGATTGCTCGAGCCGAGAAGAAGACCCTCCTGCGTCCCCCGGGCCCGAACAGCGGCGAGGGATTCGAACGACTGGCTCCTTCGGCTCCACTCCAGATACTCGGGGTAGAAGAGAGTGTAGTGGTCGAAGCCGCGCTCGACGTCGTTCTTCCAGATGCGAACGAGACGGTCTTGAGCGGTCACTGGAAGGGGGCGAAGCAGCAATCCGTTGACGACCGAGAACACGGCGGTGGAAGCGCCGATACCGAGCGCGAGAATGACGACGGACGCGACGGTGATGCCCGGTGTGGCCCGGAGCGCGCAAGCCGCCTGGCGGAGTCTCATGCTAAAGTTCAGTTATCCGTCGCGCCGCGGTTTCTCTCCTGCTGGACGTACCACAGGACTTCGCGCAGAAGGGCGGGGGCGTCGTAGAGAACCCCATCTTTGATCGTCCAGCGCACGCCGCCCTGTTTCCACTGCTCCTTGGGGTCGGCGATTCCGTAGAACCCGTAGCCGAGCCCGTAGAGGACCTTGAGGTTGTCGATGGGATTTCCGTTCACGACGGCGAGGTCGGCGGCACAGCCGACGCGCACCCCGCAGTGATCCTCGAGGCCGAGGACCTTCGCGGCGTTGGTGGTGGCGACGCGGATGATGTCGATGGGGTGAAGTCCTGCCTCTTGCAGGAGCTCGAGCTCCCGAATAAGGGCGGGGCCTCCCATCGGTCCGGTATCGCTTCCGGCGGTGAGAAGACCGCCGCGCTCGTGGAACTCCTTCACGTAGCGCATCCAGATCTGGAAGTTCTGCTTCCAGCGAACTTCGTCGGACGTCTTCCACTCCCGCTTGAACGCGCCGTGCTCGGCGGCGTTCGGCCACAGTCCCTCGATGACCGAAGGGTGGGCGAGGGTCTGGTGCCACGGGAGAGTGACCGCGCGGCCGAGGTCGCGGTTGTCCTCGTAGACCACCATCGTCGGGTCCCAGTTGGTGCCGTTCGCGATCATCACGTCGAGGACTTTGGACAGGGCCTCGGGGTACTCCACGGCTTCGGTCCAGAGCGCGCCCGCCCAGCGGAATCGGTCGAGCTCGTCCCAGTAGTTGTAATCGGTCGGGAAGTTCTGGCTGTGAGGAAGGGCGGCGTCCGGAATCCCGTACCAGTGCTCGATGCTCGCGACCCCCGCATTCGAGGCCGTGAGGGCGTCGGTCTCGGAGACTTTGAGGTCGACCATCACCGGAAGACCGATGGCCTTTCCCTCCTCGACGATGGCGCGGAGAACGTCGGGGTAGTGGCCCGGGCTCTTGCTCACCTTCACGCAATCGGCGCCGAGCTCCTTGAATCGCCGGACCATTTCGCGAGCGGACTCGGGGGTATTGCCGACGTCCCACTTCCGGAGGGGGAGAGGCCACCTCTGGCAGAGAACGAGCCTCGGGGCGACGATCTCGTGCGCGGCCGATCGCCTTCGCTCCTCGGTCAGGATGCCGAGGCCCGCGCCACTCCCGGCGTCGCGCAGCGTGGTGATGCCGTGGCCCATGTAGAGAAGATACTGGTACTCGAGGGCACGCGGACCGAGGTCCTCGCCGTTTCCCCTCAGGTGCGCGTGCATCTCCACCAGGCCCGGGATGACGTACATGCCGGTGGCGTCGATCTCGCGATCGGAGCGAGCGCGTCCCTGTCCCTCCTGGTAGCCCGCGGCGTTCACCGGGTCGACCGGGATCATGTTCACGATGCGCCCGTTCTGGATGAAGATGTCGATGGGGCCCTCGGGAGGCATGGCGCGGTTTCCATTTTCGGAACCTCGGCCGGAGACCACGGTCGCATTTCGCAGGACGAGTGTTCCTGCTTTCTCGCCGCGAGTCGTGCCCATGGGGATGGGCTCGGGCATGGCGATCTTCATTTCCGTTTGAGCGGCGGCGCTGGCGGCGGCGAGGGCGACGATGAGAAAGGCGATTTGTCGTGTCAGTCTCATGGCGCGATTGTAACTCCGCGCCCGTTTCCGGTGCATAATCCCCGGGTGACTTTCCGGGATGTAGCCAAAGACGTCGAGCGCTGGAAAGGCGAAGGAGAAGACGTCGCCCTTGCGACCGTGGTCCGCACCTGGGGTTCCGGACCTCGGGGTCCGGGGGCGAAGATGGCACTCACGAATGACGCCCGCATCGCGGGGTCGGTGAGCGGCGGATGCGTCGAGGCCGCGGTGGTGGAGGAAGGCCGCGACGTTCTGGAGACGGGAACGCCCAAGCTCCTGCGTTTCGGGATCGCCGACGAAACCGCCTGGAGCGTCGGTCTGACCTGCGGCGGCTCCATCGAGATTTTCGTCGAGAAGCTCGACGATTCGTTCTTTCGCGCTTCCCTCGAGGCCCTGGAGACGAGGCGTGCCCTCGCCCGGGCGACGGTGATTCGCGGAGCTGACGTGGGGCGCACCGTTCTCGTTCGCGACGGCGAAAGTGCGGAAGGCGAGATCGGGGCTGCGGCCGAGCGCGCCCTGGAACGAGGCCAGTCAGAGGTCGTCACCGCCGCGGACGGCTCCGAGGTCTTCATCGACGTCGAGCTTCCGCCTCCCTCTCTCGTGATGGTCGGAGGAGTCCACATCGCGATCGCCCTGACCGCGATGGCGAAGACCCTCGGCTACCGAACGATCGTCATCGACCCCAGGGGAGTTTTCGGGAACGAGGAAAGGTTTCCTCACGCGGACCTGCTCATCCCCGAGTGGTCCGACGAGGGTCTCGAAGCGCTCGGGCTCGATCGCTCGAGCGCGGTCGCGACCTTGACCCACGACCCGAAGATCGACGACCCCGCGCTCATGGTCGCGCTCCGGAGCCCCGCGTTTTTCGTGGGGGCGCTCGGAAGCAAGAAGACCCAGGAGAAGCGGAAGAAACGTCTTCTCGATAGAGGCCTCACCGAAGCCGAGCTTTCGCGGCTCTTCGCCCCCGTGGGTCTCGACATCGGCTCGCGCTCTCCCGAAGAGATCGCGCTTTCGGTCCTGGCGCAAATCGTGGCGGTGCGGAACCGGGCGGCTTGATCGCGATTGCCGCGGCGCTGGTCGCGGGTTCGGTCCTCGTCTACTTCTTCCGCTTCGATCTCGAGGAGCCGCGCCGCTTCCTCATGGCGCTCGCAACCCTCGGGTTCTTCCTCGCGCCGCTCTCGGAGCGGCCGATCCGAGTCGGGCTCTGGCTTCTCGGTGTCGCCATCGTCGCCTGGGGAGCCCAGATCGCGGGCTCCGGGTGGGGCGGCCTCCCTTTGTGGCTCGGGTGCTCGGTCACGGGAGCGCTTCTCGTAGTGCGTGGAGGCTCGAGGGCGGCTCGGTACTATCTCCCGGAAGCCGGGAGCGAGACGGGGCGCTCCCTGCAGCGCGGGATCCGGGCCCAGCTCCAGATATCCGTGGCGCTGTTCCTCGGAGGATACGTCTTCAATCGGTGGTTCGGAACGCTCCTGGTCGCGCTCTCGGCCGCGTTCTTCACGCGCTACGTTCTCCTCCAGTCGAAACACCTTGGAATCGTCGCCACTCCGCTGAGTCTGGAGCCTGGAATCGTGCCCTCCCAGAGGTGGGCGGTACTCGCCCTCTTCTTGGCCGTCGGGGCAACGAGGCTCCCGCGGGTGCTCGTCGGAGACAACCAGGGCCATCTGCTTTTGACCGCAGCCCTTCTCCTCGTCACCGCCGCATTGCTCTTCGTGCTATCCCTCACGCGGATGGGCTGGCCCCGTACGCTCGTGAGCCGGGCGGCCTTCGCCGCGGGCGTCGTTCTCGCCGTCGCCGTCACCGCCGTCCTGGTGGAGCTCGAGTCCTGGGATCGGTCGCGCTACCGCGTCTTCGCCTCGTTCTGCATCGCGTTTCTCGTCGTTCTGCCGTTTCTCAAGAACCAGACCAAGCTGCTCCTCGCGTGGCCGCGGCTCGCGGCGCTCGTTCCTCCGGTCGGGTTCTCGGTCATGATGGCGCCGTTGGCGGCGATCAGCGGCTTCTCGGCCTCGTCCTCGACGACGGCCTTCCTCTTCGCCGTATCCGTCCTCATGCTCGCTTACTACTTTCTCGTGGGCATTCGGACCGGAGCGGGCGGCACGGTCTATCTCGCGGTTTCGCTCGGAATCGTTCTCTACCTGTTCTTCGCTGGAGGAGGGGACCGGGGCTGGCAAGTGTTCCTACTGTCCTTCGGCTTCGTTCTGTACGCAGTCGATCGGCTGGAGCGGGTATGGCGAGAGTCTCGCGCCCGTGAAAGAATTCCGACGCCATGACCAACCCCCATCCGAACGTGCTCTCCCCGGACGAAGCCTTCCTTGTCGTCATCGACGTCCAGGAGAGGTTTCGCTCCGTCCAAAAAGACTTCGCGCGTATGCTCGCGGGCGCGGTGCGATTGACTCGGGCCTTTCGCCTTCTCGAGCTTCCGATACTGGTGACGGAACAGTATCCGAAGGGGCTGGGTCAGACGGTGAAGGAGCTTCAGGACGTTCTGGGCGAGGTCGGCGCTGTTTCAAAGACTTGCTTCAGCTCCTGCGGAAGCGAAGAGTTCTCCAACAGGCTTCGGGAGCTCGGACGGAGACAAGCGCTGGTCTGCGGTATCGAGACCCACGTGTGCGTGAGTCAGACGGTGCACGATCTCCTGCAGGGCGGCTTTTCGGTTCAGGTCGCGGTCGACGCCGTCGAGTCCCGCAAAGCGATCGACCGCGACGTCGCGCTACAGAGAATGGAGCGCTCGGGCGCAATCCTCACGACGTCCGAGGCGGCGGCCTTCGAGCTTCTAAGAGACGCGAAGAACCCGAAGTTCAAGGAAGTCCAGGCCCTGTTCAAGGAGTGAAGAGCGAGAGCGCCGGGAAGTGCTTTCTTCATCCGTACGATCCCGAAGGCCCCCGAGTCTCATCGAGCCACTCCGCCGCGGTGAAACCGAGGCTACCCTCCGCGCAGCCGACCACGGAACGCATCACATCCGCGTCGAAAACTGGTATTGCCTTGAGATAGGGGGCATCCTCGTCGAAATCCAAGACTTGTCCAGGCTTCAGCCCCAGTTTTTTCCGTATCTTGGCGGGGATGGTAATCTGCCCCTTGGAAGTAAGGGCGGCTCTCATGGAGCGATTGTAAGGCGCCCTTGTGAGGATTGTAAGTTGCAAAATGGGTGGGAACGCATGGGGTACGATACTTGCGAGGAGATTTGGTATACGAGTGGCGACAGAGAGAATCGTAGTGACCATTCCCAAGGACGTGCTCGAGGCCGTCGACTCCGCGGCACGGGAACGGGGTGAATCCCGGAGTGGCTTCATCAGCCGTACCCTGCGCGCAGCGATGAAAGCTCGATCCGACGTGGAGGTGACGCGCCGACTCGACGAGACCTTCGCTGATCCGGGAGTGGCCGTCGAGCAACTACGAGTCGCTGATGAGATGGACTCCGCCGGGACGGACTGGTCCGACGAGACCTGGTGATGAATGACGACATACTGCAGCGCAACTCCCGCGACAATGCCTTCGCGTGGCGACACGAGGCACCGAGCGCCCGCGAACTGTCGGGCGCGCATGCAGAAGGTCAGTGCCCGCGATTCACCTCGGGTCGAAACACTCGCCGAAATGCGACATAATAGACAATCGCGAAGGTTCTAAGAAGGGCGGGAACACAGTTGAGCGAGGCCTTGCACAAGAAAGACAAGACGTGCTCTGAACAGGGCCGTCGTTTCGACGACGAGCTTCGTAACGCTGAAGTTCAGTTGCTCCGTTCGGCACTCGGGTGCAGATCACCGGAAGCCGTGGAAGCAGCCGTAGCTTACGCGCGCTTCCTCCACGAGCAAGGTGTGAACTCCGAGAACTACCCTTTGTATCTGAGGGTACTGGAGGTCGAGAATCATTGGGTTATCGACGCGCTGGTCGGAAACCAAGCACCCTTCCTTTTGCTGACTGGAGTTCCGCCTACCGCCGACCTTGTGAGCCGAATTCTAGCCATGATCACGAATTGGCAGAGGGGAGCCGTGTATGCCAAGACGCTGAGCATCCTGCTTGGTGTCCTTCGGTCGGTCTACGCATCCCCACGGGACGGTTATCGCGTGTACGCGCTGAGCATCGCCGATCTCAACGCCGTCGCCAAACATCTTGAAACGCAAAGAACGCCCGCCGACTCACTCAATGTCGTAATCCTGCAGTTGCTTGAAAGAATCTCTGCTCTGGAAGTCGCTGGCGACGCCGACTCCAAGCCATTAGCACAACATGCCACGAAGCTGCGTGATGCTTTCCTCCACGACCGGAAAGCGATGGAGACGCTGATTCCAATAGAACTTCTTGCGAAGTCCGATCGCGTTCCGGAAGAGATCGCACCTCGCGCGTACCAGCAACTGCAACCGCCGTTCAACAAGGAAAAAGGTGAAAATCACGCCGAAGAGGAGATTAACAATTTGTATCAGCAGCTGACAGCGCTTGCCTACGCGGGTGACGAAAAGATTTATCAAGAACGGCTTGCAAGGCTTCGCTCGCTCCAAAAGGAAGAGGCTCGCCGTATGCAGACCTTCTTTGAAGAGCAAAGCCATCTTTCTCAGAAGTTCCTCGAGAACGCGCTCGCTCGCGCAGACGAGTTACTGGAACGACAAGATGTTAATTTTACCTCCAAGGACGGAACCTCCGAGGACTAAGCTTGATCGAGTCCACTGGCCTCAGCGAGGCGGCTACACGACATACCGGCCGTGCCTGCGTTGGGAGTTCGGCTTCACTTGCGCCTTCTGCCTGCTTCACGAAGGCGACTTCGAAGCGCATGGGGTCCAGGGTTCCGGCAAGACTAGTATCGAGCATCACTGGTTGCAGAAGGACCGCGAAGACCTTATAGATTCCTATACAAATTGCCTTTACAGCTGCCGCTTCTGCAACCGGGCTCGCGGACAGCGACCGAACGTGGACGCGGACGGTCACCACCTTCTCGAGCCGACGAGCACTGCCTGGCATTTGCATTTCCGATATTCCGGCACCAAGTTGGTGCCCGTACCTGGAGATCCGGATGCGGAATATACCTGCGCAGCCTATGACTTCAACGATCCTCGGAAACAAACGTGCAGAAACGATCGTCAGAAGGCGATTCGACGTGCATTCGACGCGATCAACAGAACCGCCGCCCCAAGAGTGCGTCTCCTGGGGCTCGCTCAGCGCCTACCCTTACTCGAAGACCGGATTGCTGTGTTACAGGCGGCAGCAGACTTAGAGATGGCCCGACGGCACGCGATTCAGGACTTACGCCGGTACTTCCCTATTCCGTCGGATAAGGACGCGACCTGTTGTTGCAAAGTCGCGGTGGTTCTGAAACTACCTACGTTTCTAGCTGACCAATGCGTCGATCTCCCGGTTGAATCAACCTGACGCAAACGAATCAGCCTTCTTGGAGACCCTGTAGAACTCGAGGCGCGGCCGCCGTGCAGGTTTCTGTGGCCGATGCTGGCCCCCGCACCCCAGGGTCAAGGGGCGCGCTCGGCAGCAAGGCTGGCCAGGCTCTGGATCTTATCCGTTCTTAACCCGGGACCCATGTGGTGCACCGTCCGAGAGTGTTGTTCCTCTGAGTCACAGGTTTCCCTCTGTGCCTTAGGTTTTCCGGGCGCGACCGCGACGGCGAAATCGACGTCTCGAGTGAACTCCGTCGCTCCGTAAAGGATGCACGCTTGCCCGCCCATCACGAGCGCGCGAACCCGCTTCCGATGGAACGTAGAAAGGACTTTGGGAATCGGGCTGAGGCTCACAACTGCCCCCGAGCAGGAGGAACGTGGCCCAGAGCCGCTGAGACTCCGTGAAGCGTTCCGCGGGGGTCAGGGCGTACCATTGCCGCTGCTCCTCGTCCTCCAGAGTGTCTAGCAGGGCGGCGCGGTTTGTTTTCCAGGGGCTCACTCTCTCAAAAGTATATCCGACTATACTCCCGGGGTGGAGATTGAGCCTCCCATCCTCGCGTTCGACGGCGTCTCCAAACACTACCGCCACGCGAGCGGTGAGGTGCTGAAAGCCCTCGACGAGGTCTCGTTCTCGATCGCGCCGGGAAAGAAGCTCGCCATCACTGGGCGGAGCGGGAGCGGAAAGTCGACCCTCCTTCATCTAGCGGCGGCGATCGACGTCCCGAGCGCCGGGAAGGTCGAGCTACTCGGTCGCGACGTAGCGCCTCTGTCCGATCGCGAGCGCACGCTCCTGCGACGAGACGCCATCGGTCTCGTCTTCCAGTTCTTCTATCTCCTCCCGCACCTTACGGTCCGGGAGAACGTGGTGCTTCCGGCCTGGATCGCATCGGACTCCGGCTCGGAGGAGAGGGCGAAACACCTTCTCGAGCGTGTGGGTCTCGCGGGACAGGCTGAGCAGGAAGCCTCCAAGCTCTCCGGTGGGGAGATGCAGCGGGTCGCCATCTGCCGCGCTCTCCTGCGAAAGCCCAAGCTTCTGCTCGCGGACGAGCCCACGGGGAACCTCGACGACGAGAATTCGGGGAAGGTCATGGACCTTCTCATGAACCTCGTCGACGACGAGAACGGAACTCTCCTCTACGTCACCCATAGCCAGGAGCAGGCGGCTCAGGCGGATGAGCGCCTCCGCCTTCACGGGGGAAAGCTCGAGCCCGCGTGATCCGGTACTTTCTGCGCGCTGCGCGCGCCCATCTCCGAAGCGGCCGGAGTCTCTTCCTTCTGAGCCTTCTCGGTGTCGCTCTCGGGGTTGCGAGCGTCGTCGGAATCCAGATCATCAATCTCAACGCGCTCGGGGCCTTTCGCGGGAGTATGGAGGCGGTGAGCGGTGACGCCGATCTCACCATCGTCGGGACTCTGCCCGTTCTTTCGGAAAGCGTTTATCCCGAGGTCCTCGCGACCGAGGGTGTCGAAGCCGCGTGGCCTCTTTATCGCATCGACGTGGCCCTCGAGGACGGGATCGAGGGGTCCATTTTTCTGGAGCTCATCGGCGTCGACTTTTTCACTCCCATCGACGTTCCCTGGGAAGGGCCTGAAGTCGACTTCGGAGAGGCCCTCAGTCGTCCCGGCTGGGTCGCCGTGACTCCGGAGCTCGCGCGGGAGCGCGGTTGGAGCGTGGGAGATCGATTCACCGTGAGTCTCGGCACGAAGAGGGCGGAGCTCTTCGTCGGGGCGCTCTCGAACTTTCTCGAGGCGAGCCCGTTCGCGAGCCCTCGCCTCGCGGTGATGGACATCGCACAAGCGCAGTCTCTCCTGGGGCGCTCGGGCGAGCTCCACCAGATCGACGTGAAGCTTCGCGAGAGCGTATCGCGCGACGACGCGGTCTCACGGCTTCGAGAGCGCCTCGGGGAATCCGCACTTGTCGAAACGCCGGAGCAGCGGGAACAACAGGCCTCTGACCTTCTGAGCGCTTTCCGCCTGAACTTGACGGCGCTGTCTCTCATCAGCCTTTTCGTCGGAGGCTTCCTGGTTTATAGCAGCACTCAGGCGTCTCTGGTCCGAAGACGGAGGGAGTTCGGGCTTCTTCGCTCTCTCGGCGCGACGCATCGCCAAGTCTTCTATCTGCTCGCGGGAGACGTCTTGATCCTCGGAGCTCTCGGCGTCGCCGTGGGACTCCCCCTCGGCTATTTCATCGCGCGGAACAACGTCTCCCAGGTGAGCTCGACGATCTCGAACCTGTATCTTCTGGAGGAAATCCATCGGCTCGAAGTGCCGCCGTGGTTCTTCCTTCTTGCGGCGGTCGTGGGGTTGGCAGGCGCGGCGCTTGGCGCCCTTCTCCCGGCGCTCGAGCTCGGACGCAAGGACACGCGGGCGCTCCTCGCCGCCTTCAACCTTCACGAACGGGTGGGGAGGGCAGCGCCCTGGCTCTTCCTCGCCGGGTTCGCGCTCCTCGCGGCCGCGGGGAGTCTCTACGTTTTGACGCGCGACCGATGGCAGCCCGCGGGTTTCGTGGAAGCCTTTCTCCTCATCGCTTCGATTCCGCTCCTGACCCCGCTCCTGGTGCAGCTCGCGACGGATCGGATTCCGGTCCGCTCGTTCGGGCTCCGTTACGGCTTGAAGGGTCTGGGCAAGCAGCTTCAGACGACACCCGTCGCCATCGCCGCCCTCGCCGTCGCCGTGAGCATGGTCGTCGGGGTAACGACGATGGTATCGAGCTTCCGAGAGACGCTCTCGGTCTGGATCGGCTCGACGATCCGCGCGGATATCTATGTGTCGACACCCTCGTTTCGGCGGGCGCGGCGCGAGGCTATCCTTGAGACCGAGGTGCTGGAGCGCCTGACGAACCACCCCGCCGTCGAGCACGTGGACCGCCTGAGGCAGTTCTTCGCGTACTCGAGCGGACGCCGTTTCTCCCTCGCGGGAATCGACATGAGCGTTCCCATCGACGACCGTTTCGCGCTCCTCGAGGGTGACTCCGCGGCCGTTCGCGAAGGAGCGATCCTCGTGGGGGAGCCGCTCGCTCGCAAGGCGGGACTCCGTGTCGGTGACGAGCTCGTCCTGGCCGGGCCGGAGGGGCCGCTCGCTTTCCCCATCGCCGGGATCTACTACGACTACTCGAGCGAGCTCGGCTCGGCGTTCATGGACCTTAGCACGATGGAAAGGCATTTCGGTCCGGGGCCCATCAATAGCGTCGCCCTCTACCTTTCGCCGGGCGCCGACACCGAAGCGGTCGTGGACGAGCTGAAGCGCGATCTCGCCGGCATTCCCATCGCCATCCGCAGCAACCGGCGCCTCCGGGAGGAAGCGCTTTCGATCTTCGAGCAGACGTTCGCCATCACAAGCCTCCTCCGGCACATGAGTCTGGTGATCGCGGTCTCCGGAGTGACTCTGAGCCTGGTCGTTCTCGCCCGCGAGCGGGCGGCGGAGCTAGCCCTCTATCGAGCGCTTGGGGCCCAGAGAAGTCAGATTTTTCGCGTCTATCTGGGAAAGGGGCTGGGAATGGGTCTCTGTGGAATCGCGCTCGGAACCCTTGCGGGCATCGCCTTCGCCCTCGTCCTCATCTACGTCGTGAATCGGGCTTTCTTCGGCTGGACGATCGCCGTGTACTGGCCGCTCGGGCTCCTCATGAAGCAAAACGCGGTCATCGTTCTGGCCGCGGCGGTCGCGAGTCTCTACCCCGCGTGGGTCGCGAGCGGAACGCCGGCGACGGAGCTCCGTCGGGAGGACTTGTGAGAGCGGGATTCCTCGTCTTGGCACTCGCTCTCCCTTTGGACGAGTGGAAAGCGGCTCGCCCCGGTTATGAATGGTCGTTCCCGCGGGACCACTGGGCACACGAAGGATACCGGACCGAATGGTGGTACTTCACCGGGCATCTCGGCGAGCGGTTTACGTACCAGTTCACGTTCTTCCGCATCGGAGTCTTGCGCGAACGCCCGGACTTGTCCTCGAGCTGGACGGCGACGAGCCTCGTCATGGGCCATGCGGCGCTCACCGACCTCGAGACGAAGCGCCACCTTTTCAGTGAAGTCCTCTATCGCGAAGTCCCGCTCCTCTCGGGATACAGCGCCTTTCCTGAGCCGCGCGTCGGCTGGTCGCGGGCTCCCGCGGGCACGGACGACGTCTGGTCTCTGGACTGGAACGGGGAGGGGTTCGACATCGCAGCCAGGGACGAGAACGAGGGGTTCGGATTTCGGCTCAGCACCCGGCCGAAGAAGCCTCTCGTCTTTCAAGGCCCGGGCGGATTCAGTCGGAAGGGAGAGGGCGAAGGCGCTGCGAGCCAGTACTACAGTTTCACGCGGCTCGAGACGAAAGGCGTGGTCGAGCTTTTGGGGAAACGCTTCGACGTCACGGGCGAGAGCTGGATGGACAAGGAGTTCAGCTCCTCACAGCTCGCGAAGAACCAGGTCGGCTGGGACTGGTTCAGCCTGCGGCTCGACGACGGACGAGACCTCATGCTCTATCTCATGCGCTCGGAGAACGGCGCCGTCGACTACGCGAATGGGACTCTGATCGATGCGGACGGCAAGGCGGCTTATCTCGACCGGTCGGCGTTCGAGGTCGAGGTCCTCGATCGTTGGACGAGCCCGGCGACTTCCGCGCGGTATCCCTCGAAGTGGAGGATCCGAGTCGTGGGACTCGACCTGAGGGTAAGCGCCGCCCTCCCGGACCAGGAAAACCGAAGCCGACTTCCGCGAGGCGTCTACTACTGGGAGGGCGCGGTCGCCGTCGAGACCTCGGATGGGAAGCCGCTCGGTCGCGGATTCGTCGAGATGACCGGCTACGGCGAGGGGAACCGTCCACCCGTGTGATAGACTTCGCGCCGAATTAGGAGGGGTAAATGGAAGGTCTTGACGCAATATTCCGATGGCTGCACGTTTTCGCCGGCATCATATGGATCGGTCATCTTTATTTCTTCAACTTCGTGAACGGGCCGACACAGGCCAAGCTCGATGCAGCCGCCAAGAAAGCGGTCGTCCCCGAGCTCATGCCGCGGGCCCTCTACTGGTTCCGTTGGGGAGCGGCCTGGACCTGGATCACCGGCGT
>CAZKNR010000521.1:0-38139 GCA_964553925.1 uncultured Acidobacteriota bacterium | reverse complement strand
TTCCTCGCCATCACCTTCGTCGCCGCCGGAGCCGCGAGCTCCGGTTCGCAAGAAGGGACGCTCGCCATCGTGGGGGCCACCGTCATCGACGGCAACGGCGGTCCGCCTCTTCCGAACGCCGTCGTCGTGATCCGGGACGGTCGCATCGCCGAGATCGGTCCGTCGTCGACCCCCGTTCCGCCCGGGGCGCGCACCCTCGACGCCTCGGGAAAATTCGTGACTCCGGGTTTCATCGACACCAACGTCCACCTGTCCCTCTACGGCGGCCATACGGGCGAGCGCTACGAGACGCTCGTTCGCTACCACGACCGCCAGGAGGAGGTGGTGCTCGAGTCCGCCCAGCTTCAACTGAAGCACGGGGTCACGACGGTGCGCGACAGCTACGGCGTCCTCCCGCCGCTCCTCGCAGTGCGAGACCGGATCGAGCGCGGGGAGGCGGTGGGGGCGAGGATTCTGACGGCGGGAAACATCGTCGGCTGGGGCGGGCCGTTCTCCATCACCTTCAGCTTGATCCGCGAGGATGGGCTCACGCTGTTCCAGGAGCGAATGAACGAGCTCGTCGCCCAGGGCGCGGGCGAAGATCTGATGGACATGACGCCCTCAGAGCTTCGGGTTTCGATCAACGCTTATCTCGACAAGGGCGTGAACTTCGTGAAGTACGGCGGCACCGGCCATACGTCGATGCCGACGCTCATCGGTTTTTCTCCCGAGGCGCAGAAGGTGCTGGTCGAGGAAACCCACCGGCGCGGCCTCGTCGCCGAAACGCATTCGACGACCCTCGAAGGACTGCGCCTTTCCCTCGAGGCGGGCGTCGACCTGGTGCAGCACCCCGAGATCGTGGCGCCGCGGGAGATGACGGACGAGATGGCAGCGCTTTTCCGCGAGCGGGACGTCATCTGCTCGATGCTCGTCAACACCATGACCGGACCTGCCTGGAAGGAGCATCTGGAGAAGCGTGAGGCCGCGAAGAAGAAGCTCGAGGCGTCCCCGGGAGCCCTTACCGGACATCAAGGAAAGCCGGATTCTCGCGGGCTCACGGAGGCCGAGCGGCGCCGGCAAGCGGAGGAGCTGGGAGAATCTCTCGAGACGCGGCGCCGAAACGCGGTGAAGCTCATCGCCGGAGGCTGCCGGGTGACGGTCGGTACCGACAACTATCGCGCCGCGGCGCCGGAGTTCGCGCGCAAACCGAAGCCCGGCTATCAGGACCTCGGAGAAGGGACGATCGTGGCGATCGAAGGCCTCGTCGAGCTCGGCATGACACCGTCCCAGGCGATCGTCTCCGCCACCCGAAACGGCGCCATCGCATGCCGCGGGCTTCAAGACTTCGGGACGCTCGAAAAGGGAAAACAAGCGGATCTTCTGGTGCTCGATGCCGATCCGCTCCAGGACATATCGAACATCCGCAAGCTCAGCGTGGTGATGAAGGGCGGGTCAATCGTCGAGACCGGCGATATCCCGGAAAAGCCCGTGTACTACCGCAGAGGAAACCGATTCTCCCTCGGCGATCTGGCGGAGAGGAGCTTCTGGGGCGACTACATGAAGGCGTACGAGGAGGCGATCGAGGCCACGAGCACCGAATGGGCCCCGTGGTACGTGGTGCCCTCGGACGAGAAGTGGGCGTCGCGGGCGATCGTCGCCCACGTCCTCACGTCGACGATCCGCTCGCTCGACCTTCAGTACCCGAAAGCGAGCGACGAGGAGCGCGCTCGATACGAAGAAGCGCGACAGAACCTGCTGATGGAGTAGCCATTACACCGGTTCGCTGGAATGGTAGCCGTCCTTGCCACGATAAACCAGACCCGAGTACCCGAGCCTGCCATCTTCAGTATTCTCGGAATCGGACTCCTGGCGCTCAGCCGCCTGCGTCGAAGGCGTTAGGTTCTTACTTCGCGAGACGCTGGAGCTCGACTTCGGCGGCGATGTGGCCGAACGCCGGCCAATAGCCGACGGCGACGATCTGCTCGAGCACGCTGCGCGCCCGGTCCATATTTCCGCTGTACAGGTACCAGTTCGCCACTCCGTAGCCCTGAGTCGCGACCTGCAGAGGCTCGGCTTTCTCCGGGTTCAAGACGGTCTCGGGCTTCACCAACCCCTTGTACATGAGTAGGCGCTGGTAGTAGGCGGTGTTCTCCTCGATCGGCATCCCCTCGCGGATGGGCTCGAGCACCTTCGCGGCTTCGTCGGCGTTTCCGTTGCGGCGATAGGCCATGTAGAGCCAGTCGCTCGTCGCCACCTTCGACTCGTCGTCCGCTGACGCCTTCATGCATTCGAGGTAGGCATCGATCGCCTTTCCGAACTCCCCTTTCAGGTAGTGCGCGAGCCCCAGGTGGTACCAGACGTTGAAATGCAGCGTGCTCGGCCGCCCTCCGACACCGCTCGGCTCTACTTCATCTTCCTTTCCGCGAATGAGCTCGGCGCCTTTCGCCAGGTCGGTTATCGCCTTATCGAAGTCGCGCACGCTGATGTAGCGGTGTCCCCGGAATCGGTAGAAGCGCGCGTCCTCGGGATAGAGCTCGACCCCTTTGGTAAAAGCGCCGATGGCGTCGTGATAGCGATGGACGTATCCGAGCCTTCGTCCAAGCCAGATGATGTTCTCGGCGCTCTTTGGATCGCGAGCGTAGTCCGCCTCGGCTTTCTTCAGGTTCTCCTCGAGCTCGGGTCTTTGCTCGGCAGTAATCAGCGGATCGCGGTAGAGGGGTTTGCCGTCAAGCGACGTCGCCTCGGGTTTCTCCTGCGCCCCCGCGCTCGCGGCATTGACCATAGCGACCATAGCCAGGACCACCGCCCCGGCAACCAACTCGAAAATTTCTTTCATCTCACACCTCGCCGGGAATTCTAGTCCGCGAACCGTCGGTTCGCTATAGAATCCCCTCCGGATGGGAACGAACGTCGGCGCCGAGACCTCTCCGAAGCTTGAAAGAGCGGATGCCGGCTTCGCCAGGCTCGTTGGCCCCGGCCTCCTCGTGGCCGCGACCGGCATCGGAGCCGGGGACGTCGTCTCCGCCACCGTGGGAGGCGCGCGCTACGGCGTGATCCTCCTCTGGGGGATCCTCCTCGGGGCGTTCTTCAAGTACGTTCTCAGCGAGGGAGTGGCCCGCTTTCAGCTCGCGACGGGCCTGACCGCTCTCGAGAGCTGGGCCCTCTATCTGCCCCTCTGGGTCCGGCTCTGTTTCGGAATCTACCTCGTCGTGTGGACGGTGTGGGTGTCGGCGGCGCTCGCTAGCGCTTGCGGGCTCGGGATCTCGAACCTGACGGGCGGCGCGATCCCCCAATCGTGGGGTGCGGTCCTGCACTCTCTGCTCGGTGCAGCCTTCGTACTCCTCGGCGGCTTCTCGGGCTTCGAGAAAATCATGAAGCTCCTGATCGGAGCCATGTTCTTCGCGATCATCGGCTGCGCCATCCTCACGCTCGAAGACGGAGCCGCCACCGTGAGCGGCCTTCTCGTTCCGCGCATCCCCGACGGAGGCGGCGCATACCTGCTCTCCCTCATCGGCGGGATCGGCGGATCGGTGACGCTTCTCTCGTACAACTACTGGCTTCGGGAACAGGGCATGGCCACCCCGCGCTACACGCGCTACGTGAAGAAGGACCTGGCGATCGGCTACGCCTTCACCGCGATCTTCGGGGTCTCGATCATGACGATGTCCAGCCGGGCGTTCCATTCCGCGGGAATCGAGATCACGGACTCCCAGGCGGTCCCCCGGCTCGCGCAGATGCTCGGAAGTGCCATCGGGCCCGCGGGTTTCTACGTCTACTCTGTCGGTTTCTGGGCGGCGGTCTTCGCCGCGCTCCTCGGAGTGTGGCAGAGCGTCCCGTATCTTTACGCCGACTTCTACGCCATCTGGAAAAAAGCGCCGGCCGAGGAGAGGTCGGCGCTCACCGATGTCCGGAGCACTCCCTACCGCGCCGCTCTCGCCTTCATCACGCTCGCCCCCATTCCCTTCGCGTTCGCCGGCAGACCGCTCTTCATCATCGTGACGTACACCATCGTGGGAAGCCTGTTCCTGCCGTTTCTGGCGGCGACGCTTCTCTGGCTCCATCGGAAGGCGCTTTGGGACGAGCGCGTCCCGCGAAACGGCTGGATCACCACCGGACTCCTGGTTCTCGTGCTGATGCTGTTTGCCGCAATCGTAGTGCGAGAGATCCTGGTGGCGATTTAACGGGGCTTCAGCACGAGCCGGTGCGCCGTGACTTTTTCCACGGCCGCGCGGGTGTAGGGGAGCTCGAACATCTCGCCCTTCACCCACATCTCGAGGAGGTTGTCGTAGTACGGGCTTTCCGGCTGACCCGACTGGCCGGGAGCGATGATCGCGAGAGAACGATCGAGATCGCTGAAGTCGGTCACGAGACGATAGACGGCGCCGGTGGCGTTCACCGTTCCCGCGCCTCCGTCGCGCTCGACGGAGGGCACGTCGAAATCGCTTACCAGAGGGTGAGGGAAATCGCTGCGATGGATTCTCCCCCAGCGCCAGACGCTATCGTCCGGGCCCTGGGATAACGAGAGCGCTTCGACCGCCCGTACCAGGCCTCGCTCGGCCGCTTCGGTGGAAAGCGCGTCGATGTCGACTGCCTTCCGCCACTCGAAGTAGATAGCCGCCGCAGCGCTGTCCTTCTTCATGGTTCCGTCCCAGGAAAGAACGGCCTGCCGGGCGCGCTCCACGGGCTCGGAGCCCGCGACCCAGCCTTCGAACCGGAAACGATGCTCGACCGCTTCCGTGTTGAGGGTATCGTTGAGGATGCGCCGCATGTCGTCGCGTGTGAAGCTGACGCCTCCGCCGAGAAGCTCCCGGATTCTCTCGTAGCGCCGGTACCGCGGCGCGCCGCTCGAGAAGAAGAGCGGCGGCTCGTAATCCGGAGGGTGGGTGTTGTTGTTCGCGGTAGCGATGAAACCTTCCGGGGGGTTCATGGTTCTCGGGAGGTCATCGCGAAAACCATCCCACTCGAAGCTACCGTCCCCCGGAACGGGGAGTCTTCCGTACCACCCGGAGCGTCGTGGTGAGAGCGCAGCGATGGTCCACCCGACGCTTCCGTCCGCGTCGGCGCACACCAGGTTCGTCGGTGGACTCTTCAAGTACATCGACTCCTCGAGACACTCCTCGACGCTGTTCGATTGGTCGAGCCGGAGACCTCCCAGGTACTCCGCGGTCCCCGGCTCCTGGAGCTTGGAGCGGAGCGCGTAGGCGAACCCTCGCTCTTCATCGACGTAGAACACCGGACCGTGCCGGGTTACGCGAACTTCGACCCGCCGCGGCTGGTCTTCACCCTTGACCCGGATCTCTTCGGTCAGGACCGTCAGGGGCTCCCACCGACCCCGATAGAAGACCTCGCCGGGATTCTCCGGGTTCAACGTCTCGATGAAGACGTCCGCCTGGTCGCTCGCTGTCGCGGTCCGGCCCCAGGCGATTCGCCCGTTGTGTCCGCGAATGACGCCGGGGATCGTGGACTCGGTGGCTCCGATGACGTTCCAGCCCGGGGCTACGAGATGGATCATGTAGCGGTGCGCCGGAAGGCTCACCTCTCGGTGCGGGTCGTCGACCATGAAGCCCTTCCCCGTGCCGGTGAGCTCGGGCCGAACCGCCCAGTTGTTGCTTCCGGGCGAGGTCTCGCGCGAGCCCGTGTTCTCCGAGCGCGGGCTTCGAAACTCCGGGAGAAGCTCGGGGCGCGGGAACTCTCCGTAGAGGTCACCCTCGAGCGCGGCTTCGGCAGCCTCGCTCAGGAGAGCTGGATCGAGCCCCTTCGGCACCACGAGCGCGCGGTAGGGATCCGGCTTCTCCCGCCGATTCGCCTCTTCGGCGCCGAACTCGGCGACGGCGCGGGCAAGACGGAGCTCGGCGAGGGCGTCGTCCACGACCATCCCGACCCTCGCGCGCAGGAGCACGGTTTCCTTCTCCCACGGCTCGGGAGTGATTCCGGTGAGCTGAAACTCGATCGGGAGGTTCGAAGCGGAATGAGATTGATACGCGTTGACCCCTAGCACGAACGCGGAAACGATGCGATCGCCGTCGGGGTGATAGCTCGTGAGCTCCGTCTCGTCGAACGGCCCTTGGAACTGGAGCATCCGCACCAATCGATCGTGAGGGAAGCCCTTCTCTCCGATGAGCTCCGCCATCCGGCCCTCGCTCCAGCGCCGCCAGACCTCCATCTGCCACAGTCGGTCCTGCGCCACGACGAAGCCCTGAGCAAAGAAGAGATCCTCGTCGCTTTTCGCGTAGATGTGCGGGATGCCCCAGCGGTCGCGAAGGACCTCGACTTCGCTCGAGAGCCCCTCGAGGAAGATCTCGCCGTCGATTTGGGAAAGCGCCTTCCGAGCGAGGTCGCGGAGCTCCGGCTCCTTACGGCCGCAGCCCGCGAGGAAAACGAGCGCCAGGGCAAACCACGAACGCATGACATAAACTATCATGCGCGTTATGGATCGACGCCGGGCCCTCTACTCCGTGGCCGCTCTCGGCTTCGCCGCCGCCTATCGCCGTCAAGGCCCCTCCCTTCTCGTCCGCGGCGGACGCGTGGTCACAACCGAAGGACAGCGCGACGCCGACGTGCGTGTTCAGTATGGGAAGGTCGTCGAGGTTGGACCGGGGCTCGAGCTCGCGGGCGAGGTCGTCATCGAGGCGAAGGGGCTCCTGGTGCTCCCCGGCGGAATCGACCCCCACACGCACCTCTCCCCGCCCTGGGCCGACGACTTCGAAAGCGGATCCAAAGCTGCACTCGCCGGCGGTATCACCACACTCGGATGCATGACGTCGCCCAAAGAGAACGAAAGCCTCCTGGAGGCGATCGAGCGCGAGGAGAGCCGCGCGGCGAAGGAAGCCATCGCCGACGTCTTTCTACACCCTGTCGTCGGCGTTCCGAGCGAGAAGACAAGAAGCGAGCTCACCCGCCTCGCCGAATCCGGCCGGACCAGCTTCAAGATTTTCATGGTGAGCTCGCGGTTCGACGAGAACGAAGCCGCCTACGTGGAGCTGATTCGTCATGCCGGTATCCTTGGAATGCGGGCGGTCCTCCATTGCGAGGACGCGGGGATTCTCGCCGAGGCCGCTCGTCGCCTGAAGAGCGAGGGGAAGACGTCGCTCCGGCACTTCCCCGAGAGCCGTCCCGTCGAGGCGGAGACACGAGCGGTCGAGCGCGCCGTCGGAATCGCCGAGACTACGGGAGCGCCCATTTACATCGTGCATCTGTCCTCGAAGGCCGCCCTCGACGTGGCGGCGGGCGCGCGTCGACGCGGCCTTCGAGTCGGCGTCGAGACCCGGCCGCTCTACCTCCATTTCACCGACGAACGGTTCGCCGGCCCCGACGGGCCGCTTTTTGTCGGGCAACCGCCGCTTCGGAAGCCCGACGACGTAGAGGCTCTTTGGAAGGCGCTCGGCGAAGGCGCAGTCGACACCGTCGCCTCGGACCACGCGCCCTGGACGCGGGAGCAGAAGCTCGATCCCTCGCTCGACATCGAGAAGCTTCGTCCCGGTGTCGCGAACCTGCAATGCATGCTTCCAGTCCTGTTCTCGGAGGGGTCGCGGCGTGGTCTCTCGCTCGAGCGGTTCGTGGCTCTCACGTCGACGAACGCAGCCCGCATTTTTGGCCTCTATCCCACGAAGGGAACCATTGCCCCGGGCTCGGACGCCGACCTCGTTCTCTGGGATCCGGCGGAGACCCGCGAGATCGAAAGGGACTCTCTTCTGTCGAGGGCCGGATTCTCTCTCTTCGAGGGATTCCGCGTAACGGGATGGCCGCGGATCACGATTCGCCGGGGAGACATCGTGTTCCGCGAAGGCGCGGTTCAGGCACCGGCCGGCTCGGGGCGAATCGCGAAACGCGGCGCCACGGCGTAGTTGCCTTCTACCGAACGCCCTCCAGAAGCTCCGCCGCGTGGTTGTGGATCTCGACGTGGTCGCCCTTGCGCCGCAAGAGAACGAGGTTCGCATCTTGAGGAACCGCCTGGGCCACCGTTCGGTTGTGCGCCGTACAGATGAACTGTGTACCACGGACCGCCGAGCTAGTCATTTCCGTGGAGGCGCGAGCTGCGATAGCTGTCAGCGATGACCGCCGCCACGATGACCGCCCCGGTGACGACCCGCTTCGCCGGCTCCGAAGCTCCGACCTGCGCGAGCCCCGACTGGAGGACCGCGATCACCAGGACGCCGAAGAAGCTTCGCACCACGGAGCCTCGCCCTCCCAGGAGGCTCGTGCCGCCGAGGACGACCGCGGCGATTGCGGACAGCTCGAGTCCGACGGCGGCGTTCGGATCGGCGGCCGCGAGACGCGCCGCGTGGAATATCCCGCCGAGCCCGCTCAATAGCCCCCCGAGCGCGAAGACCGCGATCCTCGTCGGCCGCGGATCGATGCCCGAGAGCCGCACCGCTTCCTCGTTCGTTCCGATGGCGACGGCATAGCGTCCGAAGACCGTGCGTGAGAGCGCGACCTGGCCCGCGATCACCAGGACGATGGCGGCGAGAAACGCCGGCGAAAGACCGATAACGGGAAGCGGCGCTCCCACCGGCTCGATGACCGGGCCGATATAGGCGGTGCGCGAGCCGGTCACGAGATAGGCGGCGCCGCGCGCGATCTCGAGCGTCCCCAGGGTCACGATGAACGACGGAACCGACAAGGACACGGAGACGACGCCGTTCAGAAGTCCGCAGAGGAGCCCCGCGAGAAGCGCCATCGCTGCCGCGGACGGGAGAGAGACGCTCCACTCCGAAAGCCCAACTCCCAGGAAGGCTCCCGCGAGCGCGAGGACGGACCCCACGGAGAGGTCGATGCCGCCCACGATGAGGATGAACGTCATGCCGACGGCGACGACAGCGAGGTCCGGAATCTGGTTGGCGACGGTGGTGAATGTGCGAAGCGTGAAGAAGCGATCGCTCAGCGTCCCGAAGACGAGGAAGAGCAATACGAGGACCACGAGCAGACCGAGGTAGTCGCTTCGCAGGATACGAGCCACGGCCTTCACAAAAGGTAGCCTCGGAAAGCGGCGGAGGTGATCCCCTCGCAAGACCAGCTCTCCCTCTCGAAAACCTCGACCAATCGTCCCGCGGAGAGGACTCCGATGCGGTCGCAAATCACGAGGAGCTCGTCCAGATCGCTCGACGCCACGACGATCGCCTTTCCTTTTCCCGCGAGCTCGTTCAGGAGGCGATAGACCCCGGCCCGCGCCGCGACGTCGATCCCTCGAGTCGGCTCGTCGAACAGAAGGACGGTCGCATCGCGCAGGAGCCAGCGGGCGATCATCACCTTCTGCTGGTTCCCGCCGCTGAGCTCCCGGATCGGCTGCTCCGGACTTCCTCGCTGAACCTGCAGGCGGTCGAGCGCCGCGACACCGGTGGGCCGCCACGCCTTTCTCCGAACGGTTCGGAGAATCCCCAGGATGGTGTTGAGGAGGACGGACCTCGCGAGAAGGAGTCCATGGCGCTTGCGATCCTCGGGAATCATCGCGAGCCCGGCGCGCACCGCCTCTCTCGGAGCTCGGAACCTCCGAGAGACACCCTCTTCTCCGAGAGCCACTCCGCCCGCGTCCGCCCGCTCCGCCCCGAAGATTGCCCGGAGAAGGCTCGTCCTCCCCGAACCGATGAGACCCGAGAGCCCGAAAATCTCGCCCCGGCGAACTTCGAATCCGACGTTCTCGACGCGGCGGCCCAAGGTCAAGCCGTCGACCCGCAAGGCGGGTTTTCCCAGAGGACGTCTCGGACGTAACGACTCCGGTTCGAGCTCCCTTCCCACCATCGCCTTCACGAGGGCATCGGGGCTCAGCCGCGAGAAGACATCGGAGACCACGACCTTTCCATCCCGCAACACGGTCGCGCGGTCCGCGATCCGCCGCATCTCCTCGAGCCGATGACTGACGTAGAGGACGAGGACTCCCGCTTCGACCAATCGCCGGATGTTCTGAAAGAGCGTCTCGACCTGCGGGTCGGTCAGAGCGGCCGTGGGCTCGTCGAAGACGAGAACCCGTGCGCTCTTCGCGAGCGCTTTGGCGATCTCCACCTGCTGCTGGACTCCGATGCCAAGGCCGTCGACCGGACGAGCGGGGTCGAGGGCCGGAAGGCCGACCCGGGAAAGCGCCGCGCGCGCCCGCGAGGCCAGCTCAGCCCGGTCGATGAAGCCCCTCCGCCGCGGCAGGGAGGACAAGAAGAGGTTCTCGCCAATCGAGAGGTTCGAGATCAGGTTCAGCTCCTGCGGGACGATCTGAACCCCGAGGCCCTCCGCCTCTGCCTTCGTGCGAGGCGCGTACGGGACGCCGTCGAGCTCCATGGCGCCGGAATCGGCCGCTACGAGTCCGGCGACGATGCGAGCGAGCGTCGTCTTTCCCGCCCCGTTCGCTCCGAGAAGCGCGTGGACTTCGCCCGGTCTGAGATCCAGATCGACTGCGTCGAGGACGGGCGCGGCGAACGACTTCCGGATCGCGCGCAGGACGAGCACGCGCCTACTGTACGCTTCCGGCGGTGACGAGATCGACGGGGGTCTCGCGATCCTCGGGATCGACTCCGTCGCGAAGGATCTGAAGGGCGTACTCGATGCCGAAGACCGCGAGCTGGCCGGCATGTTGATCCGCGGTCGCCAGGACCGCGCCGCTCTTGACGGCTTCCTGAATCGCGGAGATGTTGTCGAAGCCGACGATCCGTACGCCGCCCTCGCGACCCGCCGCCTTCACTGCGGCGAGGGCGCCGAGGGCCATGCTGTCGTTGCTGCAAAGGATCGCTTTCAGCTCCGGATGCTCGCTCAGCATCGCCGAGGCGACCCGGTTCGCCATGTCCATCTCCCACTCGGCACTCTGGGAGTCCACGATTTCCATCCCTGCCGCCCTCATCGCCTCTTCGAACCCGAGGCGTCGCTTCTCCGCGTTATCGGCGGTGCGAACCCCTTCCAGGATTGCGACCTGGTCTTTCGGCTGAAGCGCCGCCGCGAGCACGTCGCCGACGGCGCGAGCTCCTTTGCGGTTGTCGGGCCCGACGAACGGCACCTTCAGGCCCGCGCTTGCCAGGACGTCTGGATCGAGACGGTTATCGATGTTCACGACGGCGATGCCCGCATCGGCGGCGCGCTTCAGAACCGCGACCAGCGCTTTCGAGTCGGCGGGCGCGATGACGATGGCGTCGACCTCCTGGGCCACCATCTCCTCGACGAGGGACACCTGCCGCGCGAGGTCTCGCTCGTCCTTGATGCCGTTCACGACGAGATCGTACTCCTCCGCATGCGCCGCCTGGTGCGCCTCCGCGCCTGAAGCCATGGTGGAGAAGAACTCGTTCGCGAGGGATTTCATGATCAGCGCGACGCGGGGCTTCGACGGGGCCTGTTTGCCGCCGGCATGGCAGGCGGCGGTGGCGATGGCCAGAATCCAGAATCGCTTCATTGTCTTTGCCAATGGAACGGCGCCCGCTTCTTCGAGCTGCCGACTTCGTTCATCGTCGCCGCTTCGTACAGCCGCCCGTTCAACATCACTTGGGAAACCCTCTCCGTCCCGCGGATGTCGTCGAGCGGATTGGCGTTCAGTACCACAAGGTCCGCGAGCTTTCCGACCTCGATCGAGCCGAGCTCTCGGTCGAGGCCGAGATAACGGGCGCCGTCGAGGGTCGCGGCACGAAGAGCCTCGAGTGGAGTCATGCCTCCTTGTTGCAGCATCCAGAGCTCCCAGTGCGCTCCGAGCCCCTGGAGCTGACCGTGGGCTCCGAGCTGGACGCGCCCGCCGGCATCGACGATCTTCTTCGCCCCTTGGGAGATCAGAACGTGATTGAAATCCTCCTCTTCCGCCATCGTCCGGCGGCGAGAGCGGGCGTCCACGATCTCCCTCGGAGTGAACTGAAGAAGGTGCTCCTTCTCCCATACGTTCTCGTGCTGGTACCAGTAGTACTCGCCCGAGAGCCCGCCGTATCCCACGATGAGAGTCGGCGTGTAGCCGGTGCCGCTCCGGCCGAAGAGCTGGACCACGTCCCGGTACAGGTTCGGGACCGGAAGCGAGTGCTCGAGACCGGTGTGGCCGTCGAGGACGAACGTCTCGTCCATGTAGAGAAGCGACCCACCCTCAGGGACGACCATCATCTCGAGCTCGCGGGCGGCTTTGATTATCATCTGCCGCACGTCCCGCCGCTGCTGGTTGTAGCTCTTCACCGAGAACGCGCCCACCGCCTTGAGGCGCCTCAGGTGCGCGAGAGCGTCCTCGTACTTCTCGATCGCCGCTTTGAAGGGCGTCTCCGCTCCGTAGAGGATGGTCCCCGTCGAGTAGAGGCGCGGTCCGAGCTTCATGCCAGCCCGAATCATCTCCGCGTTGGTGAAGACCATCTCGGTGTTGTTCGACGGATCGTGCGAGGTGGTCACTCCGTAGGCGAGGTTCGCCACGAAGGGCCAGCTCTGCTCGGCAAGGATTCCCTCGCTCTCGCTCCCCAGGTGCGCGTGGACGTCGACGAGTCCGGGGATCACCGTCTTGCCGGAAACGTCGATGCGCCGGGCTCCGTCGGGAACTCTCACGGAGCGCGACGGCCCGACCGCGGTGATGCGATTGCGCTCGACGACGACGGTCCCATTCTCGATGAAGGCATCCCCACCGCTTTCGGACACAGTCACGATGCGCGCGCCTACGAGCGCGATCGCGCCGTGGGGGGCGTCGCTCGCGACGGAAAATCCAATCGCGGTCCTCGTCGGCTGAGCGGGCTTGGTGGCTTTCTCCGCCTCGAAGTCGAATACCTGGTCGAGCGAGACCGACAGGAGCTCGGGCCCGAGGGTCCAGAGGACCCTCTTCGAATTCCCCGACCAGTGAAGCCCGAATCCGGCTTCGGACGAAAGCTCCGCCACCGGGACCGAGGTGTTGCCGGGGCCGAGGCTCACCGCGCGGCCCGTCCGTGGGAATGGGGCCACCAGGACCTTGTAGCGCTCGACGAACGCGACCCACCGGTCGTCGGGGGACGGCACCAGTTCGACGGCGTTCTCGGAGTCGAGGTGCACGACTTCCCTTCCGCCATCGAGCTCGACACTGGCGAGAACCGTCTTGTCTCCACGGCGCTCTACGTAGGAGATGCGCTCCCCGCCGGCCGTGAACCGCGGGTTCTCGCCCGCTTCGCGCACGAGTCGCGGGCTCGATCCCTCGACTCCCACGACGTAGATTCCGGGATCGGTCCCGAAGGCCTGGCCGCGGACGGAGTCGCCGCGAGTCCTCCGATAGACGACGTGTTTGCCATCGGGAGAAAAAGACGGCTCGGTGTAATGGCCGGGGACAACGACGAGGTCTCTCCCGGCGCTGCCGTCGGCGCGCGCGATCCGGATGCGCCCTCGTCGCTCGTCGCTCCAGGTGGCATAGACGAGGGAGGCGCCGTCCCTTGAGAATGAAGGAGCAAACTCGATGACTTCGTCGCTCGTGAGCCGTCGCGTCTCGCCGTCGGGAAGCGTCTTCTGGTAGAGCCGTCCGAGAGCGCTATACACCAGAGCACTCCCGTCGGGAGAGGTGGCAACTTGCCGGAGCATGCGCACGGGGAATCGTTCTTCATAAACCTTCTGCGGAAACCGAAGGGCATCGTGGATCGAAGCGTCCACGCGAGCCTTGAAGGGAACCTCGACTCCCCCACTCTTATCGACGTCCACCTTCCAGATCTTGCCGAGACCCCAGATGAAGATGTTCCGCCCGTCGGGGCCGAACGCGTAGCTCGGATAGAGGCCGTGGATCGCCCAGGCTTCCTGCAGGTCCTTGTCGAGCTTGTCGAACACGGGCCGGCTCTCGCCGGTCGCGAGGTCCTGGAGGTAGAGAAGGCTTCCGAGACGAACGCGCCGGATGTAGGCGAGGGTCTTTCCGTCGGGAGAGAGCTTGGGAGTGACGGCTCCTCCCTGTACCGAGACTTCGCGTCGCTCCTCCCCGGTCAAAAGATCCCGGCGCAGGATGGCGTAGATCGCTCCGTTAGGATCCTTGTTGTACTCGAAGTTGTCGCCGGTGGAGACGTCTTTGCTGTAGTAGAGGTAGCGGCCGTCGGGCGAGATCGTGGGCTCGCCCGCGTCCTTCTGAAAGCTCGCCTTTTCCGTGACCTGAAGGCCGCTCTCGCCCCCGAGGTGATACATCCAGATCTCGCCCGCCCCGAGCGAGCGCTCCTTCACGAAATGGTGCCGGGCGAAGAGATACTGGCTGTCGGGCGACCACACGGGACTGTTCACGAACCAGCGCTTCTCTTTCGATACTTGCCGGAGCCCCGTCCCGTCCGGACGAACGACCCATAGGTTCGTGGCACCGTCGCGATCGCTCGCAAAGGCGACGAGCGAGCCGTCGGGGCTGAAGCGAGGCTGCATGTCGAACGCCGCCCCGCTCGTGATCCGCTCCGCCAGGCCGCCCCCCGTGCCTTCGACGGGCATGAGGTAGAGGTCGCCGAGAAGGTCGAAAACGATTCTCGTTCCGTCGGGGCTCACGTCCAGGTTGATCCAGGTTCCCTCGTCCGTCTCGAAGTCGATGCGAGTCGTCGGGCCGAAGGGCTCGGCCACGTCCCACTTCGGAGGGTCCTCGGCGGCGAACGTCATGGAGACGAACGAAAGCAGAGCGGGCAGGATTCGCTTCGCGAGTTTCATGGCTTCTCCGGCACGAACAGGATCTCGTTCAGCAGTCTATAACAAAAGTTCTGAAGCGCCGGATGCAGCGGAAGGCGGAGGCGATGGTGGAGACGACATGAACCGGTTTTCGGCTATACTCCGCCGCCATGGCGGAAGCGATTTCAGCAAAGCGTCTACCTCTCGGCCTCGTCGCTCTCGTTCTTTTTGCCGGAGGCGCCCTCGTGGCCTCGGCCGGATTCTTCCTCGAGAACCCATCCGTCGCCTTCGTCGGGCGATGGGTGGCGATCGCCGGTCTCATCGCGTACGGGCTGAAGCGCCGGTCCCTCACCGCCTGGATCCTCGTCTCCATGGCCATCGGCGCCGAGGTCGGGCACGACTGGCCGGCGGTGGGTCAGAGCGCCCGCGTTCTATCTCAAATTTTCCTCAAGCTCATCAAGACCATCATCGCTCCCCTTCTCTTCGGAACCCTGGTGGTCGGAATCGCCGGGCACACGAACCTTCGCCAGGTAGGGCGTCTCGGCATCAAGGCGCTCATCTATTTCGAGGTCGTAACCACTCTCGCTCTCTTCATCGGGCTCGCGGCCATCAACATCACCCGCGCCGGAGTCGGCGTGGTTCAGCCTGAGGCGCTGGAGTCTACGGGGATAGCCGCCGTCAAGCAGACCCCGTCGGACGTCATCCTCCACGTATTCCCCGAGAACATCGCGAAGTCGGTCGCCGAAGGGCAGGTCCTCCAAATCGTCGTCTTCAGCGTGCTCTTCGGGATCGCGCTGGCGCTCCTCCCGGAGCCAAAGCGCCGCCCGATGCTCGACTTCGCCGCGAGCCTCGCCGATACGATGTTCAAGTTCACGAACATGGTGATGTACTTCGCCCCCATCGGCGTCGGGGCGGCCATCGCTTACACCGTGGGTCACATGGGTCTCGGGATCCTGGTGAGTCTTTTCAAGCTGCTCGCGACGCTCTACCTGGCGCTCATTTTCTTCCTGCTCTTCGTCCTCCTTCCCATCGCGCTCGCGGCGCGCGTTCCCCTTCGCCGCTTCCTCGCGGCCATCGCCGAGCCGGTGTCCATCGCCTTCGCCACGACGAGCTCCGAAGCCGCCCTCCCGCTCGCGATGGAGAGGCTGGAGCAGCTCGGAGTCCCGCGGCAGATCGTCGCCTTCGTGATGCCCACGGGCTACAGCTTCAACCTCGACGGCACGACCCTCTATCTGTCACTTGCCTCGATCTTCGTCGCCCAGGCGGCGGGCATCCATTTGTCTCTCTCCGAGCAGCTCTTGATCGTCTTCACACTGATGCTGACCAGCAAGGGAGTTGCCGGCGTGCCGCGGGCTTCGCTGGTCATCCTCTTGGGCACGGCCGCCTCATTCAACTTTCCCGAATGGCCCATCCTCGCCATCCTGGGGATCGACGAGCTGATGGACATGGCGCGCACGTCGGTGAACGTCCTCGGGAACTGTCTCGCGACCGTGGTCATCGCGCGGTCCGAGGGCGCGTTTCCGGAAAATCCCGCCGCGGCCCCTGCCTCCTAGAAGCCCGAACGCCGCGCTCAGGTCAGCTTCTGTCCGCGGGTCTCGCGCGCGAACAGGAGCACCACCATTCCCAAGAGGTAGACCAGGCTCACCGCGGTCGCCGCCTTGGCGTAGGAGCCCATGACTTCGACGAGATAGCCGGTGATGAAAACACCACCCGCGGTCGCGAAACGGCCGAGGTTGTAGCAAAAGCCGACCCCCGTGGCCCGCACCGCCGTGGGAAAGAGCTCGGGGAGATAGATGGGAAAGCCGCTCGTGACCCCGAGCGTAAAGATGCCTACGAGCGGGATCAGAAGGAAGAGCGTATCCACGTTCGAGGTCGTAAGAAACGCGATCGGGAACGTGACGACGGCCCCCAGGAAGTAGAGGAAGAACGTGGCCCTCCGGCCGATCCCGTCCGCGAGCGGTCCGAAGAGGAGATAGCCTACGAGAGAGACGGCGTTCAAGAGCATCACGCCGTCGCTTGCCTTCTCGGTCAAATACCGCTCGGCTTCCGGCCCGGTCAGGCCCGCCGCTTCGGGCGAGGCCGCCGCGATCTCGCGGATCGCAGTGGGGATCCACATCGTTGCGCCCCAAAGGCCGAGGAGCACCACGAACGCGAGCGCCGAAGCCACCAGGGTGTCCCGGCGGAGCTCCGGCTGGAAGAGCCGCGTAAGGGTGAACGCACTCGTTTTCGATCGGCGCCGCTCCCTTTGCGCCTCGACCCAGCCTTCCGGCTCCTTCACGACCAGGCGAATCAGAAGCACGAGAAGCGCCGGGAGAGCGCCGACCAGGAACACGTAGCGCCAGGAGTGGACTCCTACCAGGCGGGTGGCCAGCGCCGCAAAGAAAAATCCGACAGCCGCGGCTGACTGGAGCATCGATCCGGCGCGAGCCCGAAGCCGATCGGGCCAGACCTCGGCCACGAGCGCAGCGCCCGCGGCCCACTCGCCGCCGAGCCCGAGCCCGGTGATGAAGCGATAGATCGCGAGCTGCCACCAGGTCTCAGCAAGGGCCGAGAGTCCGGTGAAGAGCGAGTAGATCAGGATGGTGATGGTGAGGGCCTTGGTCCGGCCGATGTAGTCGGCGAGGATCCCGAAGACGATCCCCCCGAACGCCCAGCCGAGGAGCATCACCGAAAAGACGGCGCTGCTGTACAGGCCGATGTCGGCCCCGCTCGCGCCCGGACCGAGGAGCTCGGTAATCACCGGCTTTTGCACCATCGCATAGATGGTGGCGTCCATGGCGTCGAAGACCCAGCCAAGCCAGGCGACGAAGAGCACCAGCCACTGGTAGCGGCTGACTTCGCGCACCCATCCCCACCACTGCCACCATCCAGTTCGCGCCGGGCCGTTCTCGCTCATGAAAATCGCGTCCGTTCTCCGAGTTGCAACCGCCGCCCGCCATGCTATCCTGGATTTAGTCCCACCCAACAATTCGCGGCAGGCGTCACCATGAAGCTCATCGTTGTGCTCTGGGCCTACGGAATTCTGAAGGTCGTCAACCCCGCTCCTGAGGAGCCGATCTATCTCCTCTACGACCCGGCGTGCCTCGTCGAGAGCGGCGCGGTCGAAGTCAAGGTCACGAACTGGCTGCCGGCCGACCCGCCTCCCCAAGACCCCATGGGAACGTTGAAACAGGGCGGGCGCACTTGCGACGTGGACGAGCTGGTCTTCTCCGGGCCCTGATATTCCCGCTCACCAGAAGCCGATGAGCTTCCACCAGGCGAACCCGACGGTGGTCCAGATCGCGAGGTTCACGAGGGAGACGAGAAACCCGACGCGCCACCACTCCCCCACCTCGACGTATCCCTGGGCGAACACGATGGGCGCGGTCGTCGTTCCGTAGTGCGTCAGCCCGGCGGTCAGGTTCGCGAGGCAGGCGAGGCTGTAGACCGCGAGCCCCGGGGGCGCACCCGCGGCAATGAGCATCGCCAGAAACGGCGGGAACATCGCGAGAAGATGCGTGGTGATGCTTGCGAACCCATAGTGCGCGTAGAAGTAGATGACCAGGGTAATCGGGAGCACGAAGTACCAGGAAATTCCCGCCGTCGAGGAACGAACCGCCTCGGCGAAGGCCGTGGTGGCGCCGGTCTCGTTCAGCACTTCTCCCATGGTGAAGAGCCCTCCGTACCAGACGAGGAGGTCCCAGGCCGCGGACTCCCCCAGCGCCCGCTCCCAGCTCAAGAGCCGCGTCAGGAGAAAGAGTGAAATGGCGATGAACGCCGCCAGGGTCACGTCGATGCCGTGCCACCCCGACGTCACCCACACGCCCGCGATCGCGGCGAACATCGCGAGCGACAGCGCCTCCCGGCCCCGAAGAGGACCCATCTTCTCGAGCTCGGCCCGGGCGTAGTCCGCGGCCGCGGGCGTCTCGCGGACCTCCGGCGTCAGCATTCGATAGACGACGTAGGGCACGACGAGACAGGAGAGAAGCCCGGGAACCACCCCCGCGAGAAACCAGCTCGACCAGGTCACGGTGATGCCGGCGACGTCCGCGGCGAGCTTCGCGGCGAGGACGTTCGACGCCTGGCCGGTGAGATACATCGCGCAGGCGACGACACTCCCCTGGTAGAGCGCCGCCATCAGGAACCTCCCCAGGAGCGGAGCGGTCGGGCCCGGGGTCGACCCGTAGAGCTCCGCGATGCTTCGCGCGACGGGAAGGATGACCCCCGCCGAGCGCGCGCTGATCGTCGGGATTCCAACGGCGAGCGCGACGTCCGTCGCGACCAGCGAATAGGAGAGCCCGAGCGAGCTCCGCCCGAAGAGGCGCACGAACACCAGAGCCACTCGCCGCGCGGCGCCGGTGTCTTGAAGTACCCGGGAGAGGAGCATCGCGAGAAGCACCAGCCAAACCGGCGGAGCGGCGAAGCCCGAGAGAGCCCGGACCATGGGCACATCCGCTACCGCGACCATGGCGGAGAGTCCCATGAGGACCAGAGCCGCGCCCGGAAGGGGCCGCAGCATCATCCCCACCATGGTCGCGGCGAAGATCGCCGTGACCCGCCAGCCCGCGGGCTCGATCGAGGAAGGCCGCGGGAGAACGTGGGCGATGAGAATGTAGATCGCGAGAAGCGCCAGGAGGCGAAGCGCCCTGCGGGATCCCGCGAACGAAGCCGCGCTTTGGGGGGGAGCGACGGCGTTTTCCGCCGCGACGTCTGTCACAGGCTCCACAGCGTCGCGGGCTACTGAGCCCGGGCGGGCTCGATCTTCCAGAAGTCGAGGCCCGCGGCCTGGAGACCGACCTCGACGCTCGCGGCACTCTCGAGCTCGGTCAGATCGATGATCTCGACGACCCCGGGCGTCTTTCCGACCGCTTCTTCGGAGACGAACGCGAACCGGGAGTCGGAGGAGACGGCAACGCCGTGGACCAACTTCGCCTTCGCCGGAATTCTCGCCAGCTCCTTCCCCGAGGCAACGTCGAAAACCGAAACCGACTGCCCGCGCTTGTTGCTGGCGACGAGCTTTCCGTCGCCGCTCACCCCGAGGTTGTAGACTCCTGAGCCCGCCGGAATGCGACGGACGAGCGTCCAGCTCGAAACGTCGATCTCGACGATCTCGTCCGACTTGTTGCAGGCGACGAAGACTCTCTTCCCATCCGCGGAGGGCTGAGCCCAGGTCGGGGAGCACGAGAGATCGCTCATTTGCATCGCGTGTCCCGAGGGTGCCCCGTCCATGCCGTGCTCTTTGCCCTTGCTCAGAACGAAGTGCCGCGCGACTTTGAACGCCCTTGTGTCGATCTCTACCAGCGCGTCGTCCATCATGCACGCGGAGTAGTGCCGAGCCCCCGTGGGATCGAGCCTCGACCCGTGAGGCATGGTGCAGGTCTTGATGCGCGCTACCTCGACCATGTCTCCCGTGGCTACCACCGAGACCGACGAGGGGACCATGTCTCCGTGAAGGTTGAAGTTGACGATGTAGGCGAAGCTTCCGTCGGGGCTCACGTCCAAAGACGCCGGGAAGCTCCCCAGAGGGACCTGCCCGACGACTTTCCCGTCGGCTACGCGGTACTTCAGCAAGTTTCCGTTGGGCCGTCCGTGCCCGAGGGAGACGTAGAAGAACTCGCCGTCGGGAGAAACGTCGATCCCGTGAGGTCCGTCGAGCTCGACGGGCATCAGGCCGGTCTCGATCTCGCGCTCCACTCGCGCTCCGGAAGGACCGAAACGCACCAGCGAGATCGTGTCCGAGGACTCGGAGACGACCCAGACCAGGTAGTCTCGCTGCGGGTCGGCCGGCGCCGTCGGGATCGCGAGGAGGGCGAGGAAGAGTGCTGGTCGCATGGCTAGTCGAGTATCTTGCCCTTCGTCTCGGGAAGCAATGAGGACAGCGCGGCAGAGCAAAGAAACGCCGCGGAGATTACTAGAAACGCCATCTGGAATCCGGAGGTCTTCGCGAGATGCCCCACGATGAACGGCGCCGCGGCGCTCCCTATCCGCCCCACGCTGTACGTGAAGCCCTGCGCCGTCGCCCGAATGCGCGTGGGGAAGAGCTCGGCGGTGATGGCGGCAAAGCCGGAGAAATAACCGGTTCCGAAGAACCCCACGATGGGTCCGAGGAGGAGGAGCGCCCACGGCGCCCTGGCCATGCCGTAGACCGGGACCACGGCGGCGGCGACGAGCAGGTACACCAGGTAGGCTCGCCGCCTGCCCAAACGGTCGGCGATGAATCCGAAAGAGACGTAGCCGAGAAACTGGCCAACGGTGATCGCGATGATCCAGAGCGAGGAGTTCACAAGCGTCAGGCCCGCGCCTCCCTCTCCGGGCGAAAGCTTCAAGTAACTCGGGACCCAGGTGAAAAGACCCCACCACGCGAACATCGTGCCCGTGTTCATCAGGGTCGCGACTACCGCATGGCGGCGGTACGAGGGTGAAAAGATCTCGGAAAGCCCGAGGCCTGCGCTCTTCGGCTGCTCCGTCCGGGTCTGGACCCAGATCTCGGGCTCGGGAATCCGCTTGCGGATCCAGAGGGTGATCAAAGCCGGCAGGATTCCCGCGAAGAACACACCCCTCCATCCGAAAATCGGGAGGAGAATCGCCGTGAGCGCCGCGGCCAGGCCGTAGCCCACGGCCCAGGCGCTCTGCATGATCCCGAGGGCTTTTCCCCGGTGCTCCGCGGGCCAGGTCTCGGCGACGAGAGCCGCGCCCGTGGCCCATTCCCCTCCAAAACCGAGCCCCAGGAAGAAGCGAAAGACAGCGAGCTGGGTCACCGTCTGCGAGAGTCCGCAGGCCGCGGTAGCGACCGAGTACAACAGGATGCTCGCGGAGAGCGCCCGCGTCCGGCCCATGCGGTCGGCGAGGACTCCGAAGAGGAGCCCCCCCGCCGCCGAGGCGACGAGTGTGATCGAGGCCAGCAACCCGCCGGTCCCGGAATCGATCCCGAAGTCGCGCATCACATCGAGAAGGACGAGCGCGTAGATCTGGACGTCCATGCTGTCGAGCATCCAGCCGAGAGAGGCGGCGAGAAGACTTCGACGCTGCGTAGGAGTGGCGGTGCGGAGGAAGGAGAACGGAGACGAGATCACGAGAGCGTGAGCCTAGCATAGGCGCAGGCTTGCGACTAAGATCGGTCATGGTCGAGCCGCGAAGCTTCATCCCCAAAGACACCGATCCCGAAGCGTATGACGTCCAAGTACTGGCGTACCGTCGAATGGGCGGCGTCGGCCGCACAGCGGTGATGTTTCGGCTTACCGAGATGGCGCGGAAGAACGCGGCCGCGGGCATCCGCGAGCGTCATCCGGAGTACGACGAGGAGGGCGTGCGGATAGCCCTCTTTCGCCTCCGGTTCGGCGCGGACCTCGCACGGGACGTCTGGCCCGGCCGCGAAATCCCCGAGCCATGACAGGCTCGTCCTTCAGGGTCGTTCCTGAACGTCTCTGCCGTAAGCGACCAGAGTCGGGGTCTTCCAGCCGATCCAAAGGACCGCGAGCAGACAGGCGACGCCGCCGCTCACTACCGACACCGCCGGACCGACCGCCTGAGCCACGAGGCCCGCCTCGAGCTCGCCGAGCTGAGGCCCGCCCATGAAGAACATCATGTTCACGCTCGTCATGCGGCCTCTCATCGAGTCAGGAGTGTGCATCTGCCGGATGATGTTGCGCAGAACGGTGCTCACCATATCGGCCGCGCCCACCAGGAACAGACAGCCGAAGGTGAGCCAGAAGGTGGTCGAAACTCCGAAGGCGACGGTCGCGAGAGCATAGGCCACGACGCTTCCCATCAGCACCCGTCCCCGCCGCTCGATTCGCGCGACCAGCGGAACCATGAGAACACTCGTCAGCATCGCGCCCATCGCCGGCGCTCCCACCAGAAGGCCATACCCCCGAGGCCCCACCCGCAGCACGTCCTGGGCGAAGATTGGAAGCAGAGCCTGGGCCGAGGCGAAGAAGGTCGCGAAGAAGTCGAGAAGCATCGTCGAGCGGATGAGCGGCTGCCGGAAGACCCACCGCACGCCCTCGACGCCCGCACGGAGACTGAGCTCGCTCCTCTCCGCCTCCGGACGAACGGGAACGTCTTTCATCGCGAGGAGCATCGCTATCAGCACCACGAAGCTCGCGGCGTCGACGGCGTAGACCCAGGCGACGCTCGCGAAGGCGATGATGAGGCCTCCCACCATCGGGCCCAGCACCGAGGCCGCCTGGACCATGGTGCCGTTCAGGCTGATGGCGTTCTGCAGATGCTCCCGGGGCACGAGCGAGGGAAAGAGCGACTGGCGCGCCGGGTTGTCGAAGGAGCCCATGGCGGCGCTGGCCCCCGCGAGAAGGTACACCACCGGGAGCGCGTCCCGGCCGGTGAAGGTCGCGAGGGCGAGAGCGCCCGAGATCGCCATCATCGAGACACTCGTCAGCATCATGAGCTTGCGCCGGTCGCTCGCGTCGGCGACGACGCCGCTCATGAACGAGAACAGGATGAGGGGCACGACGCGCACCAGACCGACGATCCCGAGAGCGAGCGCCTTCTGCGAGGGCGGCGCCAGAAGCGATACGTGCCAGAGAATCGCAGCGGTGCGCATGAACGAGCCCGCCATCGAGACGAAAGTCCCGAGCCAGAGGAGCCGGAAGTTGCGGTGGGTGAGGGCGACGAGGGAGGAGCGCAGCACAGCGGGTTAGAACCGGGGTGCGGCATCGAAAAGGCCGCACCCCGGTTGGAGCTCTACTTGCCGGCGCCCCCCTGCTGCAGCCGAAGCTTGCTGTGTTTCTTTCCGTACAGGAAATAAATCGCAAGCCCAATCGCGAGCCAAATCATGAGCCGATACCAGGTATCGTGGGGCAAGCCAGTCATCAGGAAGAAACAGGCCAGCATTCCCGCAAGCGGGACCCAGGGCACGAAAGGAGTCTTGAAGGGCCGCGGCATGTCCGGGCGCGTTCGGCGCAGCACCCAGACGCCGCCGCACACGATGACGAAGGCGAGAAGGGTTCCGATGGCAACGAGCTCTCCCAGAATCCCGATGGGGAGAAGCCCCGCCATGATCGCGACGAAGAAACCGGTCACAATCGTAGTGATGTGAGGGGTCCGGAAGCGCGGATGGATCTTCGCCGCCCAGGGCGGAAGAAGCCCGTCCTTGGCCATGGTGTAGAAGATTCGCGGCTGTCCGAGGAGCATCACCAGGATCACCGAGGACAGGCCGAAGATCGCGCCGAGCTTCACCACGACCTGGAGCCAGCCGATTCCGATGCGATCCACCGCCACCGCGATCGGGTCGGGCACGTTCAACTCGTAGTAGGGAACGATGCCGTTCATCACCAGAGCAACCGCGATGTAGAGCACCGTGCAGACCGCGAGCGAACCGAGAATCCCCAAGGGCATGTCCTTCTGCGGGTTCTTCGCCTCCTGGGCCGCGGTCGAGACGGCGTCGAATCCGATGTAAGCGAAGAAGATCACTCCGGCGCCTCGGAGAATTCCCGAAAGCCCGAACTGTCCGTAGGTGCCGGTGTTCTCCGGGATGAACGGCCGCCAGTTCGCCGGATTGACGTAGAAGACTCCGATGGCCACGAACAGCAGTACGACGGCAAGCTTGATGATCACGATGACGTTATTGACGTTCGCCGATTCTTTGATCCCGATGACAAGGATAGTGGTGATTATCGCGACGATGAGAACGGCGGGGAAATTGAGGATCCCCGAGACCGTGGGGAGCGAGGCGACCTCGATCCCCTGACGGCCGAGCTCCAAAAGCAGCTGAGGGGTCGTCGCCACCCATTCCCCCGTGGCGAGCTGCAGAAGCGTCGTTCCCGGCCCCGCGCGGAACTCCGGCGGCACGACGATGCCCATCTGATTCAGGAGGCTCACGAAGTATCCGCTCCATCCGACGGCCACGGTCGAGGCCGCGAAGCTGTACTCCAGAATCAGGTCCCAGCCGATGATCCACGCGACGAACTCGCCCAGAGTCGAATACGCATAGGTGTACGCACTTCCGGCGATCGGGATCATCGCGGCCATCTCCGCGTAGCAGAGGCCGGCGAGGGCGCAGGCGAAGCCCGCAAGCAGGAACGACAGTACGATGGCCGGACCCGAGTAGTTCGCGGCCGCTTGCCCGGTCAGCACGAAGATGCCCGCACCGATGATGGCGCCGATACCCAGCGTTACCAGGTTCGTCGCCGTCAAGGCGCGCTTCAGTCCGTGCTCCGAGTCCGACGCCTCCTTTTGAAGGTCGGTGATGGACTTGGTCTGGAACAGCTGACTCATAAAAGACCTCCTGCTTGGATTAGTGCGGTTCGCGAGATCAAGTGCGGTGCGCAGCCGCGCCCCCGACGGCGGCCGGACTGGGGGAATCGACGATCGAGCCGCGCTTGGAATAGGTCACCGCCGCCGCCAGTGCCAGGAGCGAGCCGAGCACGATGGTCGCGCGAAGTCCGGTCGATAGATCCCGGATGACGAAGGGCGCGATCAGGATCGCCACCAGGTTCATGACCTTGATGAGAGGGTTGAGCCCGGGTCCGGCGGTGTCTTTGAAGGGGTCGCCGACGGTGTCGCCGATGACCACCGCCTTGTGGGCGTCGGTCCCCTTCCCGCCGAGGTAGCCGTCCTCGACCTTCTTCTTCGCGTTGTCCCAGTTCGCGCCGGCATTGGACATGAAGACCGCGAGAAGCTGGCCGCTCAGGATGGCTCCGCCCAGAAACCCGCCGAGCGCCTCAGCCCCGAGCGCGAACCCCACGAGGAGCGGGGAAAAGATCGCGAGGATGGCGGGCCCCATAAGCTCCTTCTGCGCCATGGCGGTCACGATGTCGACACACCGCGCGTAGTCGGGCTCTTCCTTGAAGGTGAGGATTCCCGGCTTCTCGCGGAACTGCCGCCGCACCTCCTCGACCACCCCGAAGGCGGCCCGGCCCACGGCCTTGATGGCGAAAGCCGAGAACAGAAACGGGACGGCGCCGCCTAGGGCGAGCCCTACGAGCACCGTCGGAAGGTTCAGCTGAATTCCCTTTTCGAAGAGATGGGCCTCCTCGATGAACGAGCGATAGAGGCTCACCGCCGCCAGCACCGCGGTCGCGATGGCGAGACCCTTGGTGAGAGCTTTGGTGGTGTTGCCGATCGCGTCCATCCAGGCGAGCGTCGTGCTTGCTTTCTCGTTGTCCACCCGGCTCATTTCGAAGATGCCGTGCGCGTTGTCGGTGATGGGCCCGTAGGTGTCCATCGCCAGAAGGAAACCGGTGGTGGTGAGGAGCCCGAGCCCGGCGAGCGCGACGCCGTAAGCGCCGAAGAGCGTGCTTTCGGGGAAGAGGTAACTCGTGCCGAGGATGGTCGCGCCAATGGTCACGATGGCCCAGACGGTCGATTCCATCCCCTCCGCCATCCCCGACAGGATCACCGTCGCCGGCCCGGTGCGGGCGGCAGCGGCGGTTTCGGTCACCGGCCGCTTGTCGGGATGAGTGAAATAGTTGGTGAGCCAGAACGTCACGAGCGAAAGGGCGATGCCCGCGGTGGCGGCGATGGCGAACCGATAGTCGGCGCGTCCGGTCGCGGGATCGATGAGATACACGGCGTTGACGGCGAAGAAGCCAACGACGCTCGTCGCGGAGGAGACCCAATAACCAACGTTGATGGGACGCATCGGGTCGCGCATCTCCGATCCCTCGGGCACGCGCACCGCCATGATCCCGAGGATCGAGGAGAAGACGCCGACCGCCCGGAGGAGGAGCGGGAAGAGGATGAGCTTCATTCCGAACGCGGCCGCCCCTGCGCCGTAGGCCGCCGCGAACGCCGGATCGAGCGCGATTGCGGCGGCGAGAATAATTCCGGCAACGAGGGTGACCTCGTAGGACTCGAAGACATCGGCCGCCATTCCGGCGCAATCCCCGACGTTGTCGCCCACGTTGTCCGCGATAGTCGCGGGGTTTCTGGGATCGTCCTCGGGGATTCCCGCCTCGATCTTGCCTACGAGATCTCCGCCGACGTCGGCCGCCTTGGTGAAGATGCCGCCGCCGACCCGGAGGAAGAGCGCCGCGAGGCTCCCGCCGAATCCGAAGCCCACGAGAACCTTGGTAGCGTTCTCGCGAAACACGATGAAGATGATGGTCGCTCCGAGAAGGCCGAAGGCGACGGTGAACATCCCCGAGACCGCGCCGGCCTTGAACGCAAGCTCCATCGACTTCTTGAAGCTGGTGAGAGCCGCGTTCGCGCTCCGCACGTTTCCTTTGACCGCGAGCCACATCCCGACGAACCCAGCGCCGTAGGAAGCGGCTACACCCAGCAGGAACGCGAGCGCGACGCCGATAGGGATGTACGTGAGGGCGCCAGTAGCGTCCGCGTAGATCTGCCGGTAGATGAGGAACAAGCCGAGTGCCAAGACCGCGACGAACGGCGCCATCGTCTTGATCTGCCGGAACAGGTACGCCATCGAGCCCGCCTCGATGGCCTTCGCGACCTTGACCATGGCCGGCGTCCCGGGGCTCTCCGCGAGAACGCGCCGGACGAGATACACGCCGTAGGCGATCGCCACCCATCCGGAAATGAAAACAATCCAAAGGACCGTCCAATCGGAGGTCCCGAACGGCGGCAGAGTAATGGTGGCTTCACTCATGCGAATCGATACCCTCGAGAATGCGGCGGACCGCCACAAGGGGTCCGCCTGGAGTTAGGGGAGAACCGTGGACTCCCGTCAGAAGACAACCCGACAAAAAGAGAGGCCGGTCGTTTCCTGCGAGGGTCGACACGGCCACGGCCGCCGACTATATCTGTAGGATGTGGGTTAACGCAAATTAATCCAGCTTCCCGAACTTTTCTTGCCGGACGAACCACTTGGCGATCTCGAGGACCGGGGTGATCGTCAGGGCGACGCCGATGATGGCCATCCAGTCAGCAGCGGACAAGCGGAAGTTGGCGAAAGGCTTCGCGAGGAAAGGCACGTAGAGGATGAGCCCGAGGAGAGACAGCTCCCAGACGATCGCCAGGTTCAGCCATTTATTCGCGAAGGGCTTGCGGAAGGCCGAATGGCGATCGGAGCGGAAGTTGTAGGCCTTGAAGAATTCAATCGTCACCAGGGTGACGAAGGTGATGGTCATCGCTTCTTCCTGACTGCGGCCGGAACGAAGGGCCCAGGTGAAGATCCCCAGGTTCACGAGGGCCGACCAAAGTCCCCCGATGACCATCAACGAGACCACGGGCCGGGTAAAGATTCCCGTTCTCCGGTTCCGTGGCGGCCGGCGCATGAGATCCGATTCCGGAGGATCGACGGCGAGCGCGAGCGCGGGAAGCCCGTCCGTCGCGAGATTGACGTAGAGGATCTGAACCGCGCTCAGAGGGAGCGGAAGCCCCAGAAGCGTCGCCCCGGCCATCAGGCAGATCTCACCGATATTCGAAGAGAGCAGGTACATCAGGTACTTCTTGATGTTTCCGAAGATCGCACGCCCCTCCTCGACCGCGGCTACGATCGAGGCGAAGTTGTCGTCGGTGAGAGTCATCGCCGCCGCTTCCTTGCTCACGTCGGTCCCGGTGATCCCCATGGCGATTCCAATGTCCGCCTTCTTGAGCGCCGGGGCGTCGTTCACCCCGTCGCCGGTCATCGCCACCACATGGCCCCGCTTCTGAAGGGCGGTCACGACCTTGAGCTTGTGCGCTGGCGAGACCCGGGCGTAGACCTCGACGGTCTCCACTTCGCGCTCGAACTCCTCGTCCGACATCGAAGAGAGCTCGGGACCGGTGACGACCTTCCCCCCCCGGAGTATGCCGAGCTCTGTCGCGACGGCGCGCGCCGTGAGCGGGTGGTCCCCGGTAATCATCACCGTCCGGATTCCCGCGAGCTTGCAGGTCTCGATCGCGGGCTTCGCTTCCGGTCGAGGGGGATCGATCATCCCCACGAGCCCGAGAAAGATCATATCCCGTTCGGCGTCCGAGGGCTGGGCCCCGGCTTTCTCCGCGATCCCCAGAATCCGCAGGGCGTCCGCGGCCATCTGCTGCGCCGCCTGCCGGATCGCCTCGCGTGACACCTCGTCGAGAGGCCTCTCTCCGTCCGCCGTCAGATGACGATTGCAGGTCTCGAGGAGGATCTCGGGGGCGCCCTTGGAATAGGCCACCGACCCTTCGGGTCCCTCATGAAGGGTCGTCATCCGCTTCGTTTCCGAAGTGAAGGGAATCTCGTGCACCCGCGGGTACTGGCCCTCGAGATCCGCCTTCTTCAAGCCCGCCTTCGCCGCGGCCACGATCAGGGCGCCCTCCGTCGGGTCACCCTTCACATGCCACCTCCGCTCGCTCTCGTTGTAGACGATGTGCGCGTCCGCGGCGAGGACCGCGGCGCGCAGGAGGCGCTTCGCCGGCTCCGGCAGATCGACGACCGACCCGTTCGAGGAGAACTCGCCGTGAGGGTCGTAGCCCGCTCCCGAGATCGAAAGAAGCTGTCCGGCGCAGAGGATCTTGCGCGCGGTCATCTCGTCCTTGGTGAGGGTGCCGGTCTTGTCCGAGCAGATGACGGAGGTGCTGCCCAGGGTCTCGACGGCGGGAAGACGCCGCATCAGGGCGTTGCGCTTGACCATGCGCCGCACCCCGATGGCGAGAGAGATGGTGACGACTGCGGGAAGCGCTTCCGGCACCACCGCCACCGCGAGAGCGATGCCGAAGACCAGCATCTCGATGAACGGCTGACCTCGAAGAATCCCAAAGCCCACGATGATCGCGACCACCGCGAACGTCGCCCGCGCGAGACCATGCCCGACGCGGTCCAGGTTCTCCTGGAGCGGCGTCTTGCCCGTCTCTATCGTCTCGATCATCTGGGCGATCTTCCCGAACTCGGTGGCGCCGCCGGTGGCGACGACCACTCCACGGCCGCGGCCGTAGGTGGCGGCGGTACCGGCGTAGGCCAGGTTCTTCCTGTCGCCCACCGGGAGATCGGGCTCGGCGAGGGGCTCGGTATGTTTCTCCACCGCCACCGACTCCCCCGTCAGCGCGGCCTCCTCGATCTTGAGATTGATCGCCTCGAGGAGCCTCAGGTCGGCGGGAACCTTGTCGCCCGCGGCGAGAAGAACGACGTCGCCAGGCACGAGCTCCCGCGCGGGAGTCTCGTTCTCCTCGCCGTCCCTCAGGACCGTCGCGGTGGGAGCCGCCATCTCCCGCAGCGCCTCGATGGCCCGTTCAGCTCGGTACTCCTGAATGAAGCCGAGAACGACGGCAAAGACCACGATGACCGCGATGGCGACGGCCTCGACCCAGTGTCCGAGAAATGCCGAGAGGGCGGTCGCGACCAGGAGGATGACGATGAGGACGTTCTGGAACTGGGCGAAGAGAAGGGCCCAGGGAGAGGCGCCTTTGGCGATTCCGATCTCGTTCGGCCCGTACGTGAGGTGCCGGCGCGCGGCTTCCACGCCCGATAAGCCCGCCGGGGACGAGGTCAATAGAGAGAGGACGGTTTCGACAGTCTGGGTGTGCCAGGATTCTTGCTGCATCGGTTTCCTGAGTGAATCGGGGCGGAGTTTTGAGTTATCGGAAAAGCGCTTCCGATCACTATAACAAACGGCGGGCTCTTTAGATCCGGCTCATGCGTTGAGCGCGGCCTCGGGAGCCGCCTCACGCTTGCCTGACAGCGCCGATCGGAGCATCGCGGCCGAGGCGTAGATGACGACGACGACGACGAGCCAGCGAACGGCGATCATCGGGAGCGATTTGACGATGAACGCCGCGATCAGCGTCCCGGGAATGCCGCCGAGAGCGAGCCCCAGCGCGGGTCCGAAGCTGTAGCTCCCCTTTGCGATGAAGCGCATTCCCCCGACGGGCATGAGAAAGGCGCAGGAGCCCATCATGATGGGAAAGGCGGCCCGTGGATTCATGCCCAGCAGGGCCACGAGGATCATACAGGGGGCGTAGAGTCCGATCCCCAGGGTCATGAGCGCGCCGAGGAGGAAATTCCCGGCGACGCCGAGCCCGAGTTTCACCCCGGTCAGGCCTAGCGTGTCTCCGCCTGGAGGGAAGACATCGAGGTTGGTCATCATGAAGAAGATCGCCGCCGCCAGGAGAGCGAGCCCCATCCCGATCTGGACTTTTCGGCGAGGCCAAGCGGCCACCATTCCCGCGCCGAGGAACGAGCCGACGACCGAGGCCGCGATCATGAGAACCAGCGTCGTCATGTCCACTTCGACGATGGTGATGTAGATGAACGCCTGGGTGATGGTGGGAAGCGCGTGGCCCACGTTGAGGGTCCCGGGAATCAGCTCGTCGGGCACCAGTTTCCTGAGCTTGAAGATCGAGGTCGACGGAGCGAACGAGCCGATGCCGAGGGTGTCGAAGAAGTTCGTGACGAACCCGATGGCCGCGAGAAGGAAGGACGGCCGGCTCGCGTTCCCGGAGGCGCCGCGGCTCTTCCTCCCCTGGCGCGCGATAAAGATCCAGTAGACGGCGTACGTCGAGGTCAGAACGGCGAGAGCGAGGAGAAGCGCGGCTTTGGTCGTCATCGTTCGGGCAGCGTAAGACCGGGCCGTCCCGCAGTCAAGGCTTCCGTGGGTTCGTCTTGTACGTTTGCGGGGCGTCGCGTATGATGCCCGCCGGTCATGAGCCGTCCGACACTGGTGCGCGATCTGAATCTCGCGCACGCTCTCGCCATCAACGCCGGCACGATCATCGGAACCGGCATCTTCCTCGTACCGAAAACGATCGCGGCCTCCGTCGAGACCGCGGGATGGATCCTCGCCGTGTGGGTGGTGGCGAGCGTCCTGGCGATGCTCGGAGCGCTGACCTACGCGGAGCTCGGCGCCGCCATGCCCCAGGCGGGGGGCGACTACGTCTACATCCGCGAGGCCTTCGGCCGGCGCGCGGGGTTTCTCTTCGGCTGGACGCAGCTCCTGGTCGCGCGCTCTGGCTCGATCGCCGCGCTCGCCGCGGGCTTCGCCATCTACCTCGGAAACTTCCTGCCTCTCGATGAATGGGGAGGGAAAATCGCGGCCCTGGCCGCCGTCGCGCTCTTGACCGGCATCAATGTCACCGGCGTCCGCTCGGGCGGGAATGTCCAGGTGGTCTTCACCATCCTCAAGATCGGCGCGCTGGTAGCGCTCATCGTTCTCGCATTCACTTCCGATGCGGGGACCGCCGCGAACTTCTCGCCGTTCTTCGGCTCGGGGCTCGAGCTCGGCTTCATCGGGCTTTTCGGTCTCGCGCTCGTCGACGCGCTCTGGGCCTACGACGGATGGAACGACGTCAACCTCGCCGCGGGCGAGGTCCGGGATCCGAGGCGCACCATCCCGATCGCGATGCTCGCGAGCATTTCCGTGGTGATGGTGGTCTACATTCTCGCGAACCTGGCCTATCTCTACGTGCTCCCGGCGTCGAGCCAGGCCGGGTCCCAGACGGGGGTGGCAGCGGATGTCGCGCGCGCGGTTTTCGGCGACTCCGGCGCGAGATTCATCAATCTCGCGATCCTTCTATCGATGTTCGGGGCGCTGAATGGCTCCATTCTGACCGGGGCGCGAATTTTCTACGCCATGGCCGACGACGGGCTCTTCTTCCATAAGTTCGCGTCGGTGCACCCCCGCTACTTCACTCCCGCGGTCGCGCTCGTGGGTCAGGCGCTCTGGGCGGCGGTGTTGATCGTATTCGGCGTGTTTCGGGAACTGACGACCTACGTGGTGTTCGCCTCGTGGGTGTTCTATTCGCTCTCGGCGCTCGCGCTCATTCGCCTGAGGCGCACGCGCCCGGACCTCGACCGGCCTTACAGGAGCTGGGGCTACCCGTACTCGCAGCTCCTGTTCGTTACCGCGGCCACCGGGATCATCCTGAACACGCTCTGGGTCTCGCCCCGCGAGTCCATGGTCGGGCTCGCCATCATTTTTCTGGGAATCCCCGTGTTCTGGATCTGGGAGTCAAAGCGGGTGGAGAAGAAATAAATGACGTCGAAAAACGAGCCGGCGGAAAGCGCTCACAAGCCCTTCGTGCCCGAGAGCATGGAGATGACCGAGTTCACCTATCGGGCCGTTCTCCTCGGTCTCGTCATGACCGTAATCCTGGGCGCCGCCAACGCCTACCTTGGCCTCCGGGCCGGCGTCACCATCGCCGCCACGTACCCTGCGGCGGTCATCAGCATGGCGGTGCTGAGACTCCTCAAGGGGTCGGTGCTCGAAGAGAACCTGGCGCGGACCGCGGGCTCCATCGGGGAGTCCGTCGCGGCCGGGGCGGTCTTCACCATTCCCGCGTTCGTCATCGCGGGCGCCTGGCCCTCGTTCTCTCCCGCCGACGCCTACTGGAAGTCGACGTCGCTCATGGTGCTGGGGTCATTCCTTGGTGTCCTCTTCATCTCGCTCGTGCGGCGGGTGATGGTAGAGGACAAGGAGCTTCCCTACCCCGAGTCGGTCGCCGCTTCGGAAATCCACAAGGCGGGCCAGCGCGGGGCGAAAGCCGCCAAGTATCTCTTCTACAACATGGCGCTCGGCGCCGGAATCTATCTTCTCGGAGCGTTTCGTCTCTTCGCCCTGGACCGGGACTTCTTCGTCCGCATGGGAGATCTCGGGCGGAGCGTGGTGCGCTTCGGAGGTCCGAACGCGACCCAAAGTGTCGGGACGGGAGGGGTGACGGTGTTCGCCGCCCCGAGCATCAGTCCCGCCTACGTTGGCGTCGGCTACATCATTGGGCCGCGTCTCGCGGCGCTGAACTTCTCCGGAGGAGTTCTCGCCTGGGGCGTCCTGGTGCCGCTCTTCATGTTCTTCCTCGGACCGCAGCTACAGACTTACCTTCCCGATGCCAACACCGAGTCCTGGCAGGAGCTCGCGACCTCCGTCTGGCGCTACATCGTGCGGCCGATCGCCGTCGGGGGCATGCTCGTAGGAGCGGCGTACACGCTCTTTCGCATGAGGAAGAACCTCACCGGCGGGCTCAAGCGCGCCCTCGACGAGATCAAGGGTGCGGCCGCCCCGAGCAAAGTGGGGAGGCTCGATCGCTACATGAGCTCGAAGGTCGTTTTCTCGCTCATCGGCGTGGTCTGGCTCCTGATGACGGCGCTCTACATCTACCTTTCGGGAAGCGTCGTTGGAGGGATCGTTGCCGCCGTGATCATGCTCCTCGTCGGGTTCTTCTTCGCGACGGTGTCCGGGTACCTGGTGGGGGTCATCGGCTCGTCGAACAACCCCATCTCCGGTCTCACGCTCTCGACCCTCATCATCGCCGCGGTCCTGATGGTGTCGCTGGGAGTCTCCGGATCGAGCGGAGTTCTCGCGGTCCTCGGAGTCGCGGCCGTGGTCTGCGTCTCCTCCGCCGTCGCCGGCGAGCTCCTGCAGGACTTCAAGGTCGGCTACATGCTCGGCGGCACGCCGCGGACGATCCAGATCGTGGAGCTCATCGCCGTCACCGTCGCGAGCCTCATCATGTACTTCCCTCTCCTGGTGCTGCACCAGGGGAACATCAACATGGGCGGCATCGGTTTCGGCGACAAGGACCTCCCTGCGCCCCAGGCGGGGCTCATGGCCGCGCTGGCTCAGGGAATCGTGGGAGGCGACATGGCTTGGCCGCTCGTCGCCGTAGGCGTCGTCATGGGTTTCGTGCTGATCATGGTGCAGGTGAAAAGCCCGATGCTCTTCGCCGTCGGCATGTATCTTCCCTTCGCCACCACCTCCGCGATCTTCGTAGGCGGCTTGCTTCGATGGGTGAGCGACACCCTCAGCGAGAGGAGCGGGCACAACGCCGCCCAGAAATCGCGGGTCGAGAGCATCGGGATCCTGACCGCCTCCGGCCTCATCGCGGGAGAGGCCCTCGTCGGGCTCGTCATCGCGACCTTCGCTTTTTTCAAACAGCCGATTCCCGCGATCTTCGCAAGCCCCTCGTACTACGTCGGTCTCGTAGTGCTCGCGGTGATCGCCTATACCCTCATCGGCGTGCCTCTCGACAAGGCCGGGAGTCCGGACGAGCCGGCGATGCCTCAGGCCATCATGTGATCGACCCGCAGGGGCTCATCGCTCCTTGAAGATCGCCTTCGGAAGAAGCGCGTGGATTCCCTTGGTGCCGTCGACCGCCTGGGTGACGACCAGGTCCATGGCCGCGCTCAGGAGAAGGTACGCGTCCTCTCGCGAGAGGCCTTTCGTTTCGACGACGAAGTCCAGCATTTCGCGAGTCGCGAGCTTCACCGCTTCGTCGAGATCCGTATGAAGTCCCATTGCCATGTAATGCGTCTCTGTCTCCGCCCTCGGCCATCGCAGTCGCTTGCCTTTATGGACCACGACCTGGATCTCGCCCTGCAGTGAAGTCTCGACGGCGGAGAGACAGACTTCCCCGTAGCCCTGGGCCGCGTGCCCGTCGCCGAGGGAGAGAAGAGCGCCCTCGACGTGCACCGGGAGGAACAAGCTCGTCCCCGGACGCAGATCGCGGTTGTCCATGTTCCCGCCGAAGACGTTCGGCGGTCCGCTCGAAACCCGTCCCATCGAGCGCGGAGGCGCGACTCCGATAACGCCCCAAAACGGCGCCAGCGGAATCACGACTCCGGGCGCAAAGGCGAGGGTCTTCTCTTCTAGATCCAGGAAGTGGACTTTGTCCCACGCATAGGGGAACTCCTCGGGAAGGACCCCTCGAGCGGGAACGAAACTCTGGCCGGCAATCGGAAGCCAGAGATCGATCTCGCGAAAGCGCACTTCGAGCGTGTCGCCGGGCTCCGCCCCCCTCACGTAGATGGGACCGGAGAGCGTGTGATCGCTTCGACCCGACCCCTCGACGCCTTCATAGACGGCGTAGAGCTCCGAGGGGATTTGCTCCTTGGGAACACCGAGGGCCTCGTAGTAGCGAGGGTTCCCGCTCGCCGTCTTGACGCGCACGATGTCGCCGGAGTCGACCTCGACGACCGGCGGGAGCGAGGCGTCGAAGAAGCTGATGTGGACGGTCTTCGGTCCCGGTTCGAGGACGTGAACTTTCGGCTGCGCGGCCAAAATGCTCGAGACGCTCCAGAACACGAGGGCAACGGGGTACTTCATCCGAACCTCCTGAGGTCCATTGGAGTTTCTACGAGAGTCCGCGGGGTTGCAACAACCCTTTGCGGTGATTGGGCCGCGAAGTTCGAGAACGTGCTACGTAAGTTAACGCGAGGTGAAGCTTGAACTGGTTCTAACCGGCCTAATGGTGGTCTCTCAACGTCGCGGCTCAGCTACGAGCTCTACATCCTGCGCGTTGACGGCACGCACCGAGAAACGGAGGCTTCCCGCATCGAACGTGAGCCCACCGTACGCCCTGATCGTCCGATCCTGGGAAGGGTCACCTCGGACGCTGATCCAGAGGCCCGCCGTGGTCACTCGTTCTTTCTTGCCAGCATCATCGACAGAGTCGGACTCGCGGAAGTTGCCTGCGCCGATCTTGACGTCGTCGATCGTCGCCTGCGTGTTCGTCACGATGGTGACCAACCTGCTCGTGGCCGGTACAGGTTCGACTTGGACCGTCCCGGACGAAGACTTCAGATCGGGCTCCTTCGTCTTGCAAGTGCCCAAGATCGCCACCATCCCAAGCACTTCGAGTCCGCTGATCCGCATGGCGTGCCTCCTGTTCCCGGCATGAATAATGCTGCTGAGTTCCGTGGGTTTCAAGTTCCACGTTCGGCGACGGGGATAAACTTTGAGGGTCCCATCAGCACAACAGGAGAGCTCGCCAAAGCTCACGTAGAGGGGACGGATAGCCACCTTGCCTCTGTCCGTGGTGATTGGGTCGCGAACGCTCGACGTCGGAATTCTGACCTGCGCCAAAATTGACGCGGCCACGGTCGAAGAGTAAGGATACCCGAGAGCTCAGGGCAACGGGAACTCCACCGCGTAGATGATCCCTCCATCGGTTCCCACGTAGACCAGGGAGTTCCTGACGTCCATGGTGGGCGCCCCAACCGCGGCGGTTCCATCGCCGAGAAGGACGCTATCGGTCGGAGTGGGCGTCGCGGCGTCCATCTGATAGAGCCGACCGTCGCTCGAGCCCACCAGGACTTTCATCGTCCCGGGAACGTAGAGAGGGATCGACGGGGAGAGGATGTTCACCGGCCAGCCCGGATTCGGCGCGCCGGCGGCGAGGGACCAGACTTTGCCGTTGGTGGAAACGAACACGTTGCTCGATCCGAACTGAGGAAAGACGAAGCCCTTGATCGGACCGTCGCCCAGAGCCAGCGACCAGAGCGGGACTCCGCTGGCATCGACGGCGTGGACCCCACCGGCGTTCGTTCCGACGTAGACGACACCGCCGTGCAGGACGGGACTTCCGTCGATGTTTCCGAGCGGGCGTGACCAAACCCGCATCGGCGAGCCCGAGCTGAAATCAACGCACCACAAGGTGTCGCTCGTTCCCGAGGTTCGCACTCTCGAGGCGAAATAGACCCGCTTGGTGGCGTAGTGGACGGCCGCGCTCCCACTGATGATGCCGATGGCTTTGCCGTTGCCCCCTTGAGCCACGCTATTGGTGAAGCTCCAGACGGGAATGCCGCTGTCGACGTCGAGAGCTTCGAGGGAGTTCGGAAGCGAGGAGTTTCGCGTTCCCACGAGGATGAGATTCGCGGCCGTCGCGTCGAAGGCCAGGAAATTCCCCGCGGGGGCGGCCTGGACCATGGTGGCGATGGTGCGGCTCCATTCCGGAGCACCCGATTGGGCGTCGACGGCGTACACGGCGCCGTCTTGAGAGCCGAGGAACGCGGCGCCAGCAGCGACTCCCACGGGGAACGAGACCACCGGAGGCCGCGCCTGGGCAGGGGCGCCGAGTTGGAAAGGTGTCCAGGTCAAAGGCCAGTCGCCTCCGGAAGCGCCGCCGTTCAGAGAATGAAGGATGCTGTCGTTCGATACGGCGTAGACGTAGCTCAGAGCACCCTGGAACCGCAATCCCGGGGGCGCCATGGAGCTCGCTCCCGTGCTGTACGCCCATTTCACGGGACCGGGAACCGAATCGAAGGCGCGAGCTTTCACTCGCTTTCCGAAGCTGTACCCGGATACCCCGTCGTACACCCAGGCGGCGTAGAACTGTGTCACGTCGTTCGGAACCGAGTCGGTGAGGAAGTTCGGTGCTACACAACTCGGGTTGCCCACGGGACGCGCCAGGCCGTCGAACGGGCTCATGGGGTACACGTCGGTTCGGGCAAGGATCAGAATCGAATCGCACGCGCCCACTGGAGGATTCACCCACTCGAGCTTGACTTCGACATCCGTCGCCCTCGCCGTCAGCACCTGGAGGTCCCAAACCGGCACGATCGTCACGTACTTGTCGTCCCAATCGGTCACGAGATTGTCGTTTCCTACCTCGAGCTCCAGACTTGCGGGAGGAGAGGGCGCGGTGAAGTCCTTGAAGACGAGGCCTTCGATCGAGACGAACTCGGAAGGCGCGAAGCTCTGGAGAACGCTCAGCACCACCGTCCGGCCGAAATCCTCGTACAGGACAAAAGACGCGACCTTCCCCGCCCCCGGGCCGCCGACGAGGGCGCTCCCGACTGCGACATCCCACCTCATGTTGAATCCCGAGGGGATGCGGATGCGGATGTCGTTCGCGGGGTTGATCGAGGGTGTGGCTCCATCGGTGACGAACATCAAGCTCGCTGACGTGGGTGGGCCACCCACGAGGAAATTCTGGTCGAGCACGGAGGAAAGAGTGGGGATGGCCGCGGGTCCGAGGACGATCGTCGCCTCATCGAGATCGGAAACGACGTCGTCGTTACCCGTCTCGAGCTCGAGGTTGTCGAGGGGTGAGGGCGCAGTGAAGCTCAGAAACCCGAGGCCGTCGACG
>CAZKNR010000520.1:0-27899 GCA_964553925.1 uncultured Acidobacteriota bacterium | reverse complement strand
CAGAACGGCTGAGGCACGGCGATGATCGACAGCGAGGCGAAGCGTTTCACGTCCGAAGGTGTCACGAGCTGGAGGTGGGTCACTTGATGCCGCGCGTCCCTTGGACCGTTCGTCTCCCGCGCGAACTGGAAGGCGTCGAGGGCGAGCGCGGTCGCGGCATCGCCGATTGCGTGAATGTGGACGATGAACCCCTCGCGATCCGCCGCCGCCACCATCTCCTTCAAATGATCGGGATCCCACAGGAGCTCGCCTCGATAGTCGGGGCGGTGGGCGTAGGGCTCGAGGAGATAGGCGGTCTCACCCTCGACGACTCCATCGATGAAGATCTTGACCGCATCGATCTCGAAGAGGCCGCCCCTCTGCTTCTCCCGCTCGGCGACGAGCTCCTGAATGCGCTCGACGGGAGCGTCGGGGGGAAGGAGAAGCGAGCCTCGGAAGCGGACGCGGAGCTTCCCCTCGCTCTCGAGCCGCTCGTAGGCGACCATCTCCGAAGGGTCGTAGTCTCCCGCGGCGGAGAGCCCGATCGCGGCGATGCGGGTGGTAGTGACGCCTTGCTTCGCCGCCATTTCCTGATAGGTCTCGAGCCCGGCCATCAGTTCTTCCACGGTGAAAGCGGGAAGGACGGCCGCAACGAGCCCGGCCGCGCTCTCCCGAAGGGTTCCCGACGGCTCACCCGTCGCCGGGTCGCGCTCGATGACGCCGCCCTCCGGGTCCGGCGTGTCCTTGGTGATCCCGGCGAGCTCGAGCGCCTTCGAGTTCACCCAGGAGGAATGCCCGTCGCCCGAGCCGAGCTGCACCGGCCGCTCGGAGACGACAGCGTCGAGATCCTCCTTCTTCGGTCCGGTGAAGGGGAAAAGCGCGTTCGACCACCCGCTCCCGCGGATGGCTTCCTTGTCGGGATTCTCTTCGGCGAAGCGCCGGACGGTTTCGAGGTACTGCTCGAGAGAGCTCACGTCGTGTAGATTGACGGCGGCCGTCATGATGAGGGCTCCCGACGGATGGGAGTGGCTGTCGACGAAGCCCGGGAGGACCATCTTCCCTCCGAGCTCGATGACTTTGGTTTCTGGCCCCACGAAGGCCTCGACTCCGGCGGCGTCGCCGACGTAGAGGATGGTGCCGCCTCCGACGGCGAGGGACTGCGCCCGGCTCTCCATCGAGTCGAGAGTGTAGACGGCGCCGTTTCGGAGCACCCAGTCGGCTTTGGGTCCGGTTCCGCAGGCGGAAACGAGAAGGAGAAAGAGAATCAGTCGGATTCGCATCGGGCGGAGATTCTACACCCTGCGAAGGAGGAAAACGCCGCCTATTCGTAGCGGAGCGCCGTCATCGGGCTCACCCGCGACGCTCTGAGCGCGGGCACCAGGTTCGCGGCTCCCGCCACCGCGAGCAGCACGAGCGCGGCCGCAAGATACGAGATGGGGTCGACGGCGCTCACGCCGTAGAGGTACGCCTCGAGCACCTTCGCGAGAAAGGCGGAAGCCACGGCGCCGATGCCGACACCCACCAGGGTCAGGCGCATCCCCGAGGAGAGGACCATGCGAACCACGTCGGAGCCTCGCGCGCCGAGCGCCATCCGAAGGCCGACTTCCCGAGTGCGCCGGGTGACCGAATAGGCGACGACGCCGTAGAGGCCGACGGCGGCGAGAACCAGGGCGAGCGCCCCGAAGGCGCCCAGAAGACCGGCGCCCGCGCGGGTCGGAAGGAGAGTGACGTCGACGACTTCCTGCGCCGTTGACCTCTCAGTGAAAACGATTTCAGGGTTCATCGCGAGGATCTCGCGCTCCAGCACGGGAAGGGCGGCGTCCGCGCGCCCGCTCACCCGGACCATCACCGTGGTGAGGACCGAGGGTGACTGGGCCCAGGCGAAGTGAATATAGGGTCTCGGCTCTTCTCCCACCGTCCTCACCTTGTGGTCGCGAGCCACTCCCACGATCTCGAACGGGGGGTTGTCGAAGCCCTCGGTGTAGATGAGTTTTCCAAGAGCGCTCTCGTTCGGCCAGTAGCGCTCGGCCATGGCCTGGTTCACGATGACGACGCCCGGGCTTCCCTTGCGATCGTTCGCATCGAAGCCGCGCCCCTCGACGATGGGGACTCCCACCACGCGGAAGTAGCTTCTGTCGACGTACGTGGAGTCGATGGTGGTGGGGTCGTCGTCCGGCCGGTGGTGTCCGGGGATCCGGACCCCTTCCATGCTGATGTCGGGTGCGAGAGGCATCCTTACGGCAAGCGAAACCGCCTCGACACCGGCAAGCCCCTCGAGCCTCTCCACCATCTGCGGTTGAAACGCCTCGACCTCCTCGACGGAGTAGTTGTTCATGCCGAGGTCGAAAGAAAGGGAGGCGATGCCCGATGGATCGAACCCGAGGTCGGCGTTCTGCGCCTCGAAGAGCGCGCGGGTGAGGAGCGCCCCCGCGACCAGGAGAACCAGCGATACCGCGAGCTGTCCTGAAACCAGCGCCTTCGAAAGAAACGACCCCCGCCGCGGACCGCCCTCTGTCGCGGCGCTGTCGCCCTTGAGCGCGGGAACCAGATCGGGCCTCGAAGCGCGCCACGCGGGCGCGAGACCGAAAAAGATCGCGGTCGCGATGGAGAGCGCGATGGCGTAGGCGATGACCGTGAGATCGATGCCGATGGCGAAGGTCACGGGAATCGGAAGCGGAGGCTGCAGCGCCGAGAGGATCTGCCCGGCCGCGGCCGCGACCGCGAGACCGGCGAGAGTGCCGAGACCCGCGAGAACGAGGCTTTCGCACATGAGCTGGCGCATCAGATCGGCGCGGCTCGCACCCACCGCCAGACGGACGGCGATCTCCCGGCGCCGGTTACTGGCACGCGCGAGAAGCATGTTGGCGACGTTGGCGCAGGCGATGAGGAGCACAAGCCCCACGGCAACCAGGAGCACCGCCCCCGCCTGGTTCAAGAAGGAATCGACCATGGGATGGAACCGGACGTCGGAGCCGGGAAGAACCGCGCCTTTCAGCTTTTCGTTCGTTACGGGGTACTCTTTTTCGAGCCGCGCGAACACCGTCGCGACCTGGGCCTGTGCTTGCTCGAGCGTCCGGCCCGGTGCGAGCCGTCCATTCACGAAGAGCCACCTCGAGCCGCGCTTCTCGAGGCGGGTCGTTCCCGTGGGCGACGGCGTATCCGACTGGATTCCCGAAAAGCGCAGCTTCGAAACCATCGCGGTCGGCGCCCAGAACTCGGGTGCGAGGCCGGGGATGGTGCCTGAGAAAGCCTCGGGGGCGACACCGATCACGTCGTACTCGACGCCGCTGAGGCGAAGGGTCTTTCCGACCGCCGATGGATCCCCTCCCAGACGGCGCTGCCAGAGACCGTGGCTCACCACGACGACCGGGTGGGAGCCCTGGGTCTCGTCCTCCTCGGGGAGGAAGGAGCGGCCCAACTTCGGCTCGATCCCGAGGACGTCGAAATAGTTCCCGGTGACGACCTCTCCCATCATGAGCTCGGACTTGCCGTCGCGGGAGAAGATGCCGCGAACGAGGGCATGGGCGGCAAGGCCTTCGAAGGCGTCGACGCCGTCCGAGAGGGCGCGGTAGTCCAGATACGAGCTCGTGAGGTAGGGCATCTCTTCGCTCGGGCTCGAGTACACCTCGACCAGACGCTCGGGGTCCGCCACCGGCATCCTCTTTAGAAGGACGGCGTTCACCACGCTGAAGATCGTGGTGTTGAGGCCGATGCCGAGAGCGAGAGAGAGGACCGCGACCAGGGTGAAGCCCGGCTTTTTGAAAAGCGTCCGAAGGGCGTAGCGCAGGTCGAAGAGAATGGCTTGCATGCCTCGAGTTTACGCTCGTTCCCTGCCGATTGTTCCCGCTCAATACCCGCTGGCGCGCTCCGTCGAAACCCTGCTAATGTCGGGCGGTTCCGGAGGTCACGATGAGACGACTTCTGCTCCTTTTCGGAGCCGCTCTGAGCCTCTGCGCCTGCTCCTCGGAGAAGGACTTCGCCCCAGGCCTCGAGAACGGCGCGTTCACCGCCGAGCTCGGTGAGCGTAGTCTCGACTACCAGGTCCATGGGAGCGGACAAGTGCTGATGACCGTCCCCAACTCCTGGGGGCTCACGCTCGAGGGGCTGCGGGCGATGTACCGGCCTCTCGAGTCGCACTTCACGATGGTCTACTTCAATCCCCGCGGCATGGGCGGGTCGGGTCCGGTCCGGGAAGACTCGGACCTCGGACCGGACGCCGTCCGTGAGGACTTCGACGCCCTTCGGGAGCACCTCGGTCTCGAGACAGTGAAAGCGATCGGCTGGTCCAATGGCGCGACAAACCTCATCGCTCTCGCGGCGGAGACACCCGAGGCGATCGAGGCCGCGGTGTTTCTCCATGGAAACGCGAGCTCCCTCCCGGAGGACGAGCAGGGGGTCGTCGAGCGGTACCCGGATCTTATCCGGGCTTTCGGCGAGTTCAGCAAGGAAATGGCCGAGTCCGGCACCTCGGTCGAGGAACGAAACGCGCGGGTCAAGGCGTTCGATACCGACGTGTGGTTCCCGTACCTCTTCGCCGATCGCGAAGCCGGACGAAAGAAGCTCTCCGAGGTGTTTCGCGATGCCGAGTTCAGCTGGGCCCACGCCGAGTACACCAATAAACAGTGGGCGTCGCTCGACCTCCGCGATCGGCTCCCCCGGATCCGCGCGCGAAGTCTGGTCATCGCCGGCCGTCACGACATGCTCCCGCCCGAGAGAGTGCGGGAGGTGGCGGACGGCATCGACGGCGCCGAGTTCCTCGTCTTCGAGGAGAGCGCCCACTTTGCGCCGGTGGAGGAGACGGAGAAGTTCGTGCGTACCGTGGTCGATTTTCTTCAGATGCCGAGGGGTGACGTCCCATGATTCGACGCTTTAGTCTCTTTTGGGTTCTCTGTTTCTCTGGTTGTTCCTCGTCGCCGGATGTTTCGGTGGTTCGCCTGGTCGACGTCTTCGAGGAGACGATGGTCGAAGGCGGAGCGCCGCCACCGACGATGCCTGTCCGCACCGAGTGGCGTTTCGATGAAACCGGAAGCGACTTCATCGCCATCGAGGGGGTCGAGGGGCTCGTGGCGCGGGATGGGCTTCTTCGAGGTCGCGCGACGACCGATCGGCCCACTCTTCACGTCGAGCGAACCACCGTCATCGACGGCCGCGACCAGCTCCATGCGGTCGAGATAAGAATTCGCGTGTCCGAGGGAGCGAACCTCCGGGCCGAGGTCTCGGGCGCGGAGAAGTTCGACCCGAAACGACCGTTCGAGGGACTTCAGCCTTTCGATTGGGCCATGACCACTCCTCTCATCGCCGGGGAGGAGATGCGAACTTACACCCTGAAGTACCCGCGCCCGGTGCGCGCCTCCCAGATCCGGCGTCTTTATCTCCGGCCGACGGACGCCGCGGGCGCCACGTTCGACATCGAGTCGGTCCGCATCGTTTTTCGCAAGGAGCACCTCGCGAGCATTCCGAGCGGGATCGGGTTCCAGGGCATGTCGGAGATCTACCGGGAATCCATCGTCTCGCGGGCGCCCGAGACGATAGAGCTTCCGCTTTCGCTTCCCTCTCGGCCAATGCTCCAACTCGCGTTCGGAATCGTGGACGACACTCCCGTGACGTTCCGTGTGGCTGCCGGGGAGCGAATCCTCGCCGAGCAGACGCTCTCCACTCCCTACCGTTGGGAAGAACGGGACATCGATCTCTCCGCTCTCGGCCGCAACGCCTCGCTCTCGCTCTCGCTCGTGTCGGAGCACCCGGGCGCTATCGGAGTCTGGGGGAGCCCCGTGGTGCGGCAGCGCGACCCGGCTCGCGCCGCGGGCGCGCCGCGTGGGGTCATCCTCCTGTGGGCGGACACGCTCCGTCGAGATCACCTCGATGCCTACGGCTACGGGCGCGAGACCGCTCCCTTCCTGAAGCGCATCGCTTCCGAGGGAGTCCTGTTCGAGAACAACTTCTCCCAGGCCACCTGGACCAAAGTCTCGAGTCCGTCCGTTCTGACGTCGCTCTATCCCTCGACCCACGGGGTGAAGAACTTCTCCGACTTCCTTCCTTCCTCGGCGACGACGCTCGCGGAGGTGTACCGGGGCGAGGGCTACGCCACGGTTTCTTTCGCCTCGAACCTCTTCACCGGTCAGTTCACGAACCTCCATCAGGGCTTCGAAGAGCTCCACGAGGACGGCTCGCTTCCCGAGGTCGGATCGAGCAAGACCTCGCGCGAGTACGTGGACCGGTTCGCGCGCTGGCTCGAGCGGCATCGCGACGTGCCGTTTTTCGCCTTCATCCATGTCTACGACCCGCACGACCCCTTCGAGCCGCGGCCGCCTTACAACGGGCTTTGGGCCGATGCCGGGAAGAAAGAAGAGCACGAGAAGGAGCTGGAGAAGGTGCGAGGAGTGATCCAGGAGCCCTTGGCAAAGCTCTTCGGGATGCCGTCGCGCGAAGAGCTATTGAAGGCGGGCCTCGACCCCGAGGCCTTCGTAAGCTACGACCGTGACTGGTACGACGGCTCGATCCGCGGGATGGACGCCGAGATCGGGCGGATCTTCGAGCGCTTGCGCGAGCTGGGCCTCGACGAAGATACGCTCATCGTCTTCGTGGGCGACCACGGAGAGGAGTTCCTCGAGCACGGCAGCATGTTCCACGGCCAGTCGGTTTACGGAGAGCTGACCCGCGTTCCCCTCATCTTCCGATGGCCGGGAGGCATCGTGCAGGGCGTCAGGGTCGACCGGGTGACCGAGACCATCGACGTCATGCCGACCCTGCTGACGCTCAGTGGAATCCCGCTCCCGGAGGCGATACAGGGACAGAGCCTCGCGCCGCTCCTGACGGGGGACGGAAGCGGATTCCGGGATCGTCCCGCGATTTCCGAGAAGGCGGTGACCAAGAGCGGCGAAGGGGCGCCCTGGCCCGCCGACACCGAGTCCTATTCCATCGTCGACTCCGGGTTCAAGCTCATCCATAACCGAACGAGGAAAGAGGGCACGCCCGAGTTCGAGCTGTTCGACGCGGTGAAGGACCCTCTCGACCGGACCGACCTCGCCTCGCAGCATCCGGACCAGGTGAAGCGTCTCGCCGAAATCCTCGACGCCTGGTACAAGATGGCGAACGCCCTCCGCCTCACCCCCGATTCGGAGACGATGGACGGCCTGAGCCAGCAGCAGCTCGAGAGACTACGAAGCCTCGGATATATAAGGTAAGTGGAGGGGCCGACGGCTTGCACCCTGGAGAACCTGGCGTATATACTTTCAGTAGATACATTTATTACAGGGAGGCCTCTATGCCCGCGCGCGCAAAACTATTCAAGAGCGGTGGCAGCCAGGCGGTGCGGCTGCCGAAGGGATATCGCTTCGAAGGTCAGGATGAGGTTCTGATCTATCGAAACGGACATAAGGTAATCCTCGAGCCGAAACGACGTGAGTGGAGTCGGGAGTTTCTCGAGATAGCGGGCCTGGTATCGGACTTCCCGTATCCGCCCGAGCCTCCGGAAGTGGAGCCGGTCCCCGGCTTCGACCGATGAAATACCTCCTCGACACGAACGTCTGCGTGGACTATCTGAACGGTCGATTTCCACAGGTCAGTCGCCGAATCCAACGTTCGGCGCCGGAGGATCTGTGCCTGAGCTCCATCGTCATCGCCGAGCTTCGCTACGGCGCCGACAAGAGTGGGAAACCGCGTCGCAATCACGAGCTATTGGACGTACTGACCAACGAAATACCGGGTCGCGACTTCGACTCCGCGGCGGCATCAATTTATGGGAAGGTGCGAGCGACCCTGGAAAAGAAGGGGCAGCCTATCGGGCCGAACGACATGCTGATCGCAGCGCACGCGCTTTCGCTGGGGCTCGTTCTCGTCAGCGACAACCTGGGCAAGTTCAAACGAGTGGGGGGCCTGAAGCTCGAGAACTGGAGAGAGACTTGATTGGCGGGGCCGACGAGACTCGAACTCGCGACCTCCGGCGTGACAGGCCGGCGTTCTAACCAACTGAACTACGACCCCGCGAGGGCGTGTATAGGCAGTCGAGTATAGCGACGCCTAATTCGGCTTGTCAATGTCAATGGCGATGAACTCGCCGCCGTCGATGACCCGGTCCTTCACGCGGTAGAGCGTGACCCCGGAGACGAGATTCAAGCCGTAGCCATCCCCTCCCGGACCCACTACCGCCCCGGTCTGACAGAAGCGGGTCGGAAGCTTCGGGTCGCCGAGCTCGATTTCCTCCCGCCCGTGGAGATGGCCGCCGAGAGCGAGCGGATAGTTCTTGCCCTCGAGTTTCTTCAGGACGTCGGAGAAGTTCGAGACCACGTGGCGGTACTGCGGCTCTCCCCCGACGACGATGACGCTTCCCGGGGCGGGAGACTCGGGGGACTCGGGCTCGTAGCCCATGGAGCTCACGAGCGCGGAGAAGAGCGGAATGTGGTTGAAGGTGACGACCGGCGTTTCCGCGGAAACGGGGGCGAGGTCCTTCTCGAGCCAGGAGAGCTGGGTCTCGTCGACGTGGCCGTAGTACCAGCGGTCGTCCACGTCCACGGTGTCGAGCCCGGTGAAATGAACGCCCCCGTAGTTGAACGAGTAATACGTCGGACCGAGGTAGCGCTCGTACATCGCCTTCCCGTAAAGGGGGTGGTCTTCGGCGACGCCGGACTTGTGGCGCTCGATTCCGAAGTTCTCGTGGTTCCCCGGAACCACCCAGACGGGAACGGGGAACGCCTCCTTCTCCTTCCGGAAGAGCTCGAAGCGCTCGCGCGCGGTTTCCTCCGGCACGCGGAGCGCGTCTCTTATCAGGTCCCCGGTGATGAGGACGAAATCCACTCCCCGGGCGGTCGCGAGCTCCCGAAGCCGCTGCATCCGCGGGAGGCTTTCGGCATCGACGTGGGTGTCCGAAGCATGGAGGAAACTGAAGCTCGCGACGGGTTCCCCTCGCTCCAGGGGGAAATTCACGAGCCACTCGAAGGGATCCTCGGGAATGCGGCGAAAGAACCCCCGTTTCGCCCGGTACCCGTCCGGCTGACTGACCCAGACGACCTGGTAGCCGGGCTGGACCGCCACCTCGTAGAGGCCCTCGCCGTCCGAGAGCGCGCAGTCGGACCGGGTGCAGACGACCACCCCCGGGATTCCGGGCTCTCCGGGATCCCGGCTTCCATCCTGGTTCCGGTCCTCGTAAACGAGACCGGCGAGAGGACCCTCGACCCCCGACTGGGGGGAGGCGGGGGGGGCCGAGACCGCCAAAGCGAGGAGTATCAGGGCCGATCGCATAAAAACCTCCAGTTCTCCTTGAGGTTTCGTCAAGCCGTGTGGTAGGATTTTCTGTTCAAATATGCGCCTGACGAGAAACCAGATCGAATTCATCTCTTACCGGATCACCAAGGAGCTACAAGACAAAGGATTTGTCGAAATCGACGAACCCCGGCGAATGGTCCAGGCGCTCGTATCCATCGTCATCGGGGAGCTTTCGGTCGAAGACCGGCTGAACGACGAGGTTCGCGAGATTCTGACCACGCACTCGGAAGAGATGCGCCGCACCAACGTCGAGTATCGCGAGATGTTCAAGATGATCAAGAAGAAGCTCGCTCGTGAGCGGAAGATTATACTGTAGTACCTTCCCATGAGGCTTTCGAACCCGAAGATCAATCACCTGGCGAACCTGGTCATGGACTACTTGCGGAACGAGCAGGGGGTCGAGTTCTTCCAGGAAGACGGCGACATCCGGCTCGAGATCTCCCGGGTCATTCAGGACGAGCTCAAGGACGACGAGGTCATCGACACGGCGGTCCGGTACAAGATCGAAAGCCAGAGGCGGGACATTCCCGAAGGCAGCGAGGAGTGGGATATCCTGTACCGGCGGTACTACGACGAGGAGATGGGCAAGAGACGCAAAGTCATTCCCGCAACCTTTGCGCCCTCCGCGTGAGTCACGAGCCGAGAAGCCGCAACTTCGCCCACAGAATCACGACCACGAGCACGAGCCCGAGAAGGGTGGCGGGCTCGCGGTTGACCCATACCTGACTCCAGGAAAAACGCGCGCCCGGGGCACTCTCCTCCCGAGGAGCTCGCGGTATCAAGAGCGGGACTCGCGCCGCATAGAGAGAATAATCGCTGGGGAAAGAGGCCTCGAGCCTCGTCGCCTCGCGTTTCATGACCGGGACATAGATGGCCGCAAAAAGGGCGACCAGCAGAAACAGGAGGACGACCTTACCTGTAGCGAGCGTAAATCCCACGCCCACGAAGAAACTTCCCAGGTAGAGCGGGTTTCGAGTCCACGCATAGGGACCGGCCGTGGCGAGCCGTCGGTCCTTTTCGAGATATCCCGAGGCCCATAGGCGCAGGGCTTCCCCCATCGCCGCAACCAACACTCCAGCAAGGAGATAGGCGCCTACAGGCTCGGCAAGCCAGAGAGCGAGAAGCCCGAGGAGCCAGCCCACCGGCACTCGCCACTGGGCAATCGTTTCGGAAGTCATCGTCCGGCAGAAGTCTATCACGAGAGTCATTTGTAGATATATGCTTGTTATAAGCTAATATTATATTAGCCTAATAAAAACATATAAATTGACTAACATGTAATTACGTTCTATACTGTCTCCGAGAACAGGGACACGCGGGACAATCCGCGAGCCCACACAAGGAGGAAAACGTAATGAATCTCATGGTCCGAGAACCTTCCTGGAAAGAGTTCAGCATCTTCTCCAATCGCCGCAACCGACTCATGGACACTCCGCGCGAGGATAACAACGACTCCCTCGGAAGCTCCCGCCCCGCCGTCGACATCTTCGACAAGGGCGGCGAAGTGGTCATCTACGCCGAGCTTCCCGGGATGAAGAAAGAGGACATCGACGTCCGCGTCGAGAACAACGTTCTCACCATCCGCGGCAAGAAGGAGCGCAAGGAAGAGGTCAAGGAAGAGGGCTACTTCCGGGCCGAGCGAACCTACGGCTCGTTCAGCCGTTCGTTCAGCCTCCCGACCACGGTCGAGGTCGGAAAGATCGCGGCCGACTACAAGGACGGGATCCTGACGCTCCGTCTCCCCAAGGCGGAGGAGGCGAAGCCGCGCCAGATCGAGATCAAGATCGCCTGACGCTGGAATGAGAGATCAGGGGCTACCTTTCCGGGTAGCCCTTTCTTTTTTTTCCGAACCGCTCCAGGATCGCGGCGATCAAATCGCGCGTCGAGTGGTCTTTGGGATCGCCCACGATCCGGGTGTCGACGCCGAGCCGCTCCGAGACCTCGCGCTCGGGAACGTTCTCCCGCGTATAGTCGGTCCCCTTGCAGTGGACGCGGGGCCGAAGCCGCTCGAGGAGCTCGGTCACGTCGTCGCTCTCGAAGACGACGACCAGGTCGACCCCTTCGAGCGCGGCCACGATCTCGGCACGCTCGTGCGCGGGAAGGATCGGCCGGCCCACTCCCTTTCTTCGCGAGGTCGAGGCGTCGCCGTTCACTCCCACCACGAGGAAGTCCCCCTCCGCCCGCGCTCCCCCGAGGTACCGCACGTGCCCGGCATGAAGAAGGTCGAAGTGGCCGTTCGCGAGGACGACGCGCTTGTCCTCCTCTCGCGCCCTTCGGACCAGGGTCTCCCCTCGTTCGAGCGAGACCGTCTCCCCCATCGCCGGCCTCAGCGCCTCTGGTCCAACTCGACCGCCCGCCGGAGCTCTTCTCTCGAGACCGTCGCCGTTGCCCGCTTCATCACTACGATCCCACCGGCGTAGTTCGCGAGAAGCGCCGCTTCGTAGAACGACGCTCCCGCGCCGAGCGCGAGAGTGTAGGCGCTGATGACCGTGTCCCCCGCTCCGGTCACGTCCGTGACCTGGTCGCTTCCGTAGATGGGAAGAAGGCGCGTGGGCCGGCGGGGCTCGAAGAGCGCCATGCCGTCGCTTCCACGGGTCACGAGAAGCGAGTGCAGCCGGAGCTTCTGGAGGAGCTTCCGTCCCGACTTCTCGAGCGCCGCCACATCGTGTCCGATGCGAACGCCGAGAGCCGCCTCGACCTCGGCCTCGTTCGGCGTCGCCGAGGTGAAGCCGCTGAAGTCGCAGACGGATCGCCGCGAGTCGAGGACGGCAATCTTCCGAAGCGAGGCCGCGCGCCGCGCGAGAGAATTTCCGAGCTCCTTGGTGACGAGGCCGTAGTCGTAGTCCGAGACCATGACCGCATCCGCTTCCGGCAAAAGATCCTTGACGGCCGCGTTCAGACGAAGCTTGAGCTCCGGTTCCGCGGGAACGCGAGTCTTTCGGTCGATGCGAACCACTTGCTGCTTCGCCGAGTGCGGTCCTCCCGCGAGAATCCGAGTCTTCGTCGGGGTGGTGAAGCCGGCAACCGACTGGACGCCGGAGAGGTCGACCTTGGCCTTCCCGAGCTGCGAAAGAAGGTCCCTTCCCGCGGAGTCCTCCCCCACGATCCCGACGGCAGAGACGCGCCCGCCGAGAGCGGCGATGTTGTTCACGGCGTTCGCCCCTCCTCCGGGGACGATCCGGCTTTCGTCGTAGTCGAGGATCAGGACCGGAGCCTCACGGCTCACTCGGGAGATCTGCCCGACGATGTACTCGTCGGCGACGAGGTCGACGACCGCGAGGACCTTTACCCGGGAGAAGGACTCGATGAGGGCGAGCAGGCGCTTTCGGTCCGGCTCGGCCATCAACGGAGCGTTCTTCATACAGTGCCGCTCAGGGCGCCCCAGAGAATGTCGCACACCGCCCGATGGACGTTCGCGGCGACGAGGTCCGGTTGTCGCGCCCAGTTCGGTGCCTGGTAGCTCAGGTTCCCCTCTCCATCCCCCGTCCGAATCAGCGCCGCTCGCGCGCCGACGCTCCAGGCGGTCTCGAGGTCGCTCCGGTTGTCGCCCACCATCCACGACCGGGACAGATCGCAGCCGAGATCCTTCTCGGCGCGAAGCAGCATGCCGGGCTTCGGCTTCCGGCACTCGCAGCCGTCTTCGGGCCGGTGCGGGCAGTGGTAGATCCCGTCGAGTGTGGTTCCCGCTTCTTCGAGAAGCCGCCGAAACCCCGCATGAACCTCCTGCATCATCTCTTCCGAGAAGTACCCTCGACCGATTCCCGATTGGTTCGTGATCATGACCGCGAGGTAACCTTCGTCCCGGATCGCGCGGATCGCCTCGACCGTCCAGGGAAAGAGCCGAAACCGACTCGGGTGGTTCAAATAGCCGACGGCTTCATTGAGGGTGCCGTCGCGATCGAGGAATATCGTGGGCTTTCCGATCAAGAGATTCGTGCCTCCGCGAAGGCGAGACCCATCGCCTCTTCGTAGACCCGCGAAACGCCGACTCTTTCCATGCACCGATGATCGATGGGGCAATCGCGATAGAGGCACGGGCTGCAGTCGACCGGCTGGCGCACGAACTTCGCCCTCGGTCCCATGGGTCCGGTCTCACGAGGGTCGGTCGGCCCGAAGACCGCGAGCGTCGGAACCCCGAGGGCGGCCGCGAGGTGCATCGGCCCGGAGTCGTTCGAGAGGAAGAGTGAAAGCTCGGAGAGGACGCCGATGAGCTGAGAGAGCGAGGTCTTCCCCTGGAGCATGAGAGGAGGCCTGTCGAGGGCGGATCCCACCTCGCTCGCAAGAGCGCTCTCGGACGCGCCTCCGAGGATGACGACGCGCGCGCCCATCGAGGCCGCGAGCTTTTCCATCACCTCGCCGAAGCGGGTTGGGCTCCAGATCTTCGCCCGGCTGTTCGTGGCGCCGGGGTGGACGCCGATAAGGCTCGCTCGTCCGTCCCATCCCTCGCGCTCGAGGAGCGCTCGCGCGCGCTCCCTCTCGCCGCCAGTCGCTTTCAGACTCACGTCCGGGGTCGAGGCGTGAAAGCCCAGGCCGCTCATGAGCTCGAGGTAGTAGTACGCCTGATGCCGGCCGAAGGGGCGGGGCGCCGGCGGCACTTTTCGCGTGAGAAGAAACCCCCGGCTCTCCGTAGCATACCCAAAGCGTTCGGGGATTCCCGCGAGACGCGCGAGAGCGGCGGCGCGGAAGGCGTTCGGTAGAAGAAGGCAGACGTCGAAGCCCTCGGCGCGGATCCGCCGCGCGGCGGCTCGAAGGCCCGAGAGTCCGCGGTCGGACCCGCGAGGATCGTAGCCCAGAGTGGCGTCGACTTCGTCGACCCCGTCGTAGAGCTCAGCGAGCGACGGCCGGGTGAGGGCGACGATTGACGCCTCGGGGCGCTCCCGTTTCAACACCCGAACCGCGCCGAGAGACATCACGGCATCGCCGATCCAGCTCGGAGCGAAGACCAGAATCGATTCGCGGCTCACGTGAGAGCCGCCTCGACGCTTTCGTCTGGGCTTTTTGACTTGGCTGACTTTTCTGACTTGGCCGGTCTCGTGCGCCACCTTCGATGCATCCAGAGCCAGCAGTCGGGCGCCTTCCGGATGTGGCTCTCCTGGATGCTCGCGAGCTTCTGGGTCACGGCGGCGATGGCGGCGTCACGGTCCAGATCTCGATAGGGCTCGAGGTCGATGGGGCTCTCGTAGACCGCGCGATAGCGTCCTCCGGGAAGTGGATAGCAGAACGCGGGAAGAAGCGCCGCCCCAGTCCTGAGCGCGAACCAGCTCGCGATCGGGGTCGTGGCCGCTTTCTGTCCGAAGAAGTCGACGAAGACCGCGTCCTCGAGATGGACGTTCTGGTCGGTGACGATGGCGACGGTACCGCCGTCCCGCATCAGCTCCCGGATCTGGCCCAGGGCGCGATTCTTGTAGACGACCTTGTTGCCGGAGACGCTCCGGATCTCCTCGAGCCACCGGTTGAGGTAGGGATTGTCCTGCTCCCGCGCCACGACGTGGAGTTTCCCCAGACGATACCCATGGGCCACGCCGTGGAGCTCCCAGTTTCCGAAGTGGGCGGTAACCAGGATGACGCCCTTGCCCCGGCGCCGCGCCTCTTCCAGTCGTTCGACCCCCTCGAACTCGAACCGATGCTCGAGATCCTCCCACGTGGGACGGCCGAGGGTTACCATCTCGAAGAGCATGGCCCCGAAGTGCCGGAACGCGCCCTCGGCGATCGCGTTCTTCTCCGCGGCGCTCTTTTCGTCGCCGAACGCCATGTCCACGTTCGCGAGCGTGATATTCCGGTGGCGGGCGTCGAGCGCGTAGGCGAGGCTTCCTAAAGAGCGGCCGATCGCGAGCCGGGCGGCGTGGGGAAGACACATCGCCGTGGCGGCGACGGCGCGCGTGAGGACGTACTCGGCGAGGTGTTTCATCGGCGCAGGGCTCGGCCCAAGCATGCTGCCAAGAATGCCAAGCAGGCCAAGAGGGGAAGAATAGCACCGAAGTCGGAGCGAGGAAAAAGCTTGCGTCACGGCCGAAGGCGGTCGAGAAGGGCTGCCAGAACCGAACTGTCGAGGATTTCCGTCTCGATTCGAATCACGTACAGGGGAACCGAGGCTGGTGCAAAGGCCATTTTCGTCGCATCCTTCCCCGAGGTAAGGAGGGCTACGGCCCCCTTCCGCTTCGCCTCTTCCGCGAGAACTTTCATTTCCGACGGGTCCCACCAGTGGTGATCGCGGCGCGTGGCGGTGAAGACGACGTCCGCCGGGATCGATTCCAGGACCCTCTCCGGACGCGCGACACCCAGGAGCACACCCACCTTTCGGCCGCGAAAGCTTTCGGCTCCGAGCGACTCCGAGCCGTCCAGGGGAGCAAAACCCGCGAGCCGGTGTCGCGTGCGGATCGAGGGAAGCTGCGGCGCGGCCCGGCTGACGAGGCGGCGCAGCTCCTCGCTTTGAGCGTGGTCGCTCCATCGGGTCCAGACGACGGCGTGGGCGCGAGAGAGACTCTCGAGCGGCTCGCGAAGCCTCCCGCGAGGAAGGAGCCTCATACTGAGAATCGGCTCGCGCGCATCGAAGCACACGAGGTCGAGGTCCCGGCGGAGCCGCCTGTGCTGAAATCCATCGTCGAGCAGGAGAACGTGCGGGCCGAGCCGGTCAAGGAGGTCTCGACCGACGGCGGCGCGGTCCGGCCCGACGGCGACGGCGAGGCCTGGGGTTCCCCGCGCCAGCTCGAGAGGCTCGTCACCGGAGTCCTCGGCCGACGCGAGAATGCGATTTCCATCGGAGACCAGAACGAAGGCGGATTTCGACCGCCGGCCGTAGCCGCGGGACAAGACCGCGACGCGCTCGCCGCGGCCGAGGAGCTCTCGCGCGAGAGCCGCGACGACGGGAGTCTTCCCGCTTCCCCCGACGGTAAGGTTCCCTACGCTCACGACCTTCCCGGGAAGCCTTGTCGAGGCTCCGGGGTTACGGTCATAGTGCCGGTTCCGAAGCGAAACTCCGACTCCATAGAGCCACGAGAGTGGAGCGGCCAGAACGCTCACGAAAGGAGCTCCTTCAAAGCCGAGACCGTCCGATTCAGAGCCCCGCGATTCTCGACCACGACGGCGCGGGCTTTTCGCGAGAGCTCGTCGCATCGTTCCGGACGCGCGAGAAGATCGCGAAGCGCGCTCTCGAGCTCCGCCTCGTCCCTCACCTGGATGGCGGCCCCGGCATCGAGAAAGATCCGCGCGACGTCCGCGAAGTTCTGCATGTTTGGGCCGAAGAGGACCGGCTTTCCCCAGGAAGCGGGCTCGATGACGTTGTGCCCGCCCCAGCTCGCGAGGCTTCCGCCGACGAAGGCGTAGTCCGCCTCCGAGTAGACCGAGGCGAGCTCTCCGAGCGTATCGAGAAGCAGCACGTCGGCGTCCCCGACACTTTCCCCGCGGGAGCGCCTCGCGACCCTTAGACCGCGTGAAGACGCGAGATCCCAAACCGCGTCGAACCGGGGCACGTGCCGCGGGGCTACGACGAGGAAGAGGTCGGGCGCCGAGATCCGGAGGCGCTCGAAGACCGACAAGACGATTCGTTCCTCGGGGTCGAGCGTGCTTCCCGCGACCAGGATGCGGCGGGTCTTCGGGGTTACGCGCGCCGAAGGCGGCGCGGCTCCGTCCCGGGCGGCATCGAACTTCAGGCTCCCGACGACGCGGATCGACGAAGGAGCGGCTCCCATCTCTTCGATCCTCCGGGCGTAGGTCTCGCTCTGCATGAGGAAGCGATCGATCTCCTTCAGGGCGCGTTTCAAGAAGAACCGGATTCGGAGGTAGCGGGGAAACGACCGGTCGGAGATTCTCCCGTTCACGAGGAGGGTGACGGCGCCGGCGCGACGCGCTTCCCGGAGCAGGTTCGGCCAGATCTCGGTCTCGATGACGACGAGCGCTCTCGGCCGAACCCGAGCCACCATCTTTCGTAGAACGAACGACAGGTCGAAGGGGCAGTAGAAGAGGTCGTCAATCCCCGAAAGCCTCTCCTCAGCGACCCCGCGCCCGGTGGGAGTCGTGACCGAGAGAGCGATCCTGGTGCCGGGAAATGCCTCTCGCAGGCGCGGAACGAGGATGGCGGCCGCGATCACCTCCCCGACGGAGACCGCGTGGATCCAGATCGAGCGCTCCCCCCCAGGGTTGACCTTGGCTCCGAGGCCGCGCTCTCGAAGACTCGCTCCGAACCCCGGTTCTCGCAAACTCCGGTAGAGGAAGTACGGCGCCGAAAGGACGAGGACGCACCCATAAAGGAGGCTGTAGAGGAAGTACATGAGCCGAGCTCGTGCAAAATACTATAGTTTGGGCTGCCTTGACGCTCCCGACGACGGGGGCCTATACTCGGTCGCCGGCCCGCGCTCGCGTGTTTCGCTTTCCTCGAAAGGGAGTCCTCGATGGGAATCAAGGTTGGGATCAACGGATTCGGGCGCATTGGACGAAACGTGTTTCGCGCGTCGATCCATGACGAGGAGATCGATATCGTCGCCGCGAACGACGTGACCGATGCGAAGACGCTGGCACACCTTCTCAAGTACGACTCGGTGCTGGGGAACCTCACGGAGGAGGTGCGCGCCGAGGGAGACACCATCTTCGCCGGCAAGGAGAGCTTCAAGGTCCTGAAAGAGAGGGACCCCGCGAACCTTCCCTGGAAATCCCTCGGCGTCGATATCGTCATCGAGTCCACCGGTCTTTTCACCAAAAGAGACGATGCCGCCAAGCACATCACCGCCGGCGCCAAGAAGGTCATCATCTCCGCTCCCGCCAAGGGCGAGGACATCACGATCGTCATGGGTGTCAACGACGACCAGTACGACCCGGCGAAGCACCACGTCCTCTCGAACGCGTCCTGCACCACGAACTGCCTCGCGCCGATCGTCAAGGTCCTGCACCAGGAGTTCGGGTTGAAGAAGGGCATCATGACCACGGTGCATTCCTACACCAACGACCAGAAGCTCCTGGACCTGCCCCACTCGGACCTGAGGCGGGCGAGGGCGGCGGGGCTCTCGATGATCCCCACGACCACCGGAGCCGCCCTCGCCGTCACCAAGGTGCTCCCCGAGCTCGAGGGACGACTCGACGGAATCTCGGTGCGGGTCCCGACCCCGAACGTCTCCTTGACCGACTTGACCGCCTGGCTCGACAGAAAAGTCACGGCGGCGGACGTGAACGGGGCTTTCGAGAACGCCGCGAACGGGAATCTCAAGGGAATCCTCGCCGTCTCGCATGAGGAGCTGGTCTCCTGCGATTTCCGCGGCAATCCCCACTCCTCCATCGTCGACGCTCCGTTCACCAAGGTGGTGGACGGGGACGCGGTGAAGGTCCTCTCCTGGTACGACAACGAGTGGGCCTTCTCTTGCCGGGTCATCGATCTCATTCACCGAATGGCCGACCGAGGCCTGTAGCGGCGCCGTGCCGCTGAGATGCCGGACATCAAGATCCTCTATATAGAGGACGACCCCGCGCAGCGGAGCTCACTCGCGGCAAGCCTCAGAGAGCGAGGGTTCGGCGTGGCCGAAGCCGCTTCGGGCGATGAGGGCCTGAGCCTCCTCTCCGGCGACACCAGCGTCGTCCTCTGCGATCTCAACATGCCGGGGATGGATGGCCTCGAAGTCCTCGGGAGAGTCCAAAGCCGAAATCCAGACGTTCCTTTCATCCTCCTGACCGCCCACCCGTCGATTCCGATCGCGGTTTCGGCGATCGTCGAAGGCGCCCAGCGATTCCTCATCAAGCCCGTGAGCCTGGACGAGATGGAGATCAGTATCCATCAGGCGATCGAGTTCGCCCGGCTCCAGCGCTGGCAGCGCGAGGCCGAGGAGCAGATCCTCCGGCTGGTGGAGGCGGTTCCCGTCCCCTACATCATCGCCCGCGTCCGTGACGGCAAAATCCTCTACGCCAACAAGCACCTGGCGGATCTCGTGGGCCTCACCCCCGACGAGATCAAGAACCACAACACCGTGGACTTCTACTACGACCCGGAGAAGCGGACGGAGGTTCTGGAGCGGCTGGAGCGGGACGGATTCGTCACCGACATGGAAGTGAGGGTGAAGCGCGCGGACGGCTCGCCGATGTGGACGGTGTTCTCTCTCGCGACCTCCGAGATGGCGGGAGAGAAAGTCGTCCTCGGGGGCCTTCTCGACATCACCCGCCGAAAAGACCTCGCGGACCGGCTTCACCTCTATCAAGAGGTATTCAAGCACTCCGTCGACGTCATCCTGGTGATCGACAAGGAGGGCCACATTCTGGAGCGGAATCCGGCGCACCAGAGGCGCACCGGCTTCACCGACGAGGACTTGAAGGACAAAACGGTCTACGACTTCCTCACTTCCGAGAAGGCTTTCGAGGTGCGCGAGGCGATGGAGAAGGAAGGAGGCTTCACGGGCGAGCTCGAGGGCATGTCCAAGGACGGCGAGCGGATTCCGGTCCTGGTGAGCATCTTCCCCATCCACGACGAGGAGGGAAAGCTCGACCTCTACGTGAGCATGGGCCGCGACATTACCGCGATCAAGAGAGCCTTGACCGATCTCGTCGACACCAATCGCGAGCTGAGGCAGACGCAGACCCAGCTGGTCCAGTCGGCGAAGATGGCTTCTCTGGGCGGGCTCGTCGCGGGCATCGCCCACGAGATCAATACCCCGGTCGGCGCCATGACCAGCATGCACGACACCCTCGTGCGGGCGATCGCGAAGCTGAAGGAGCGCCTGAAGGAAACGAGCCCCGAGGCTTTCGAAAGCGATGAGAGACTGAAGTCGCTCTTCGCGATGATCGACGAGTCGAACCAGGTCATCCGATCGGGCGCCTCGCGGGTGGCGGAGATCGTCAGGCGACTGCGAAGCTTCGCGCGGCTCGACGAGGCCGAGGTGAAGAAGGTGGACGTCCACGAAGGGCTCGAGGACACGCTCACCCTGGTGCACCACGAGATCAAGCACAATATCCAGATCGTGCGCGATTACGGAGAGCTCCCCTTGATGTCGGTCTTCCCCAGCCGGCTGAACCAGGTGTTCCTGAACCTCATCAATAACGCTCGTCAGGCCATCGGGGACCAGGGCACGATCACCATAAGGACCTGGGTCGAGGACAAGACGGCCAACATCGCGATTACCGATGACGGCATCGGGATTCCAAAGGAAAACGTTGCCCGGGTCTTCGACCCCGGCTTCACCACCAAGGGTGTCGGGATCGGCACTGGCCTCGGCCTCTCCATCTGCTATCAGATCATCAAGGACCATCGCGGCCGGATCGACGTCGAGAGCGAGCCCGGGAAGGGCACGACTTTCACCGTACGGATACCCACCAACCTGGACGAAATCCTGGGCGTTTCCTGATATAATCAGGAAAACCCCAATTCAATCGCTCGTTTTCGCGCAGGGCGGTGCCCTGTGCGGGCACGGCGACCGAGAAGAGCAGATGAGGACGACCTGATGCCCGCGAGGAGCAGAATCCCCCTCGAAGGGGTATTGAACTGCTGGAACGACCCGTACGATCTTCCCGATCTCCTCTTGTCGATTAGCCGCTCGGGCAAGACCGGGCGTCTCTCGTTCTCGAATCCCGAGGCGGACAAGACGATCTACGTGAAAGACGGAAAGATCGTCTTCGCCGAGTCTTCGTCCGACGACGACGGACTGGGTCCATACCTGCTGCGCAACGGACAGATCTCCCTCAATGACCACAGGCGCGTCTCGAAGCTGGTCTCGCCGGGAAAGCGTTTGGGCGCGCTTCTCGTCGCCGAAGGGGTGCTCGAGCCGAAAGACCTCGTTCCCGCGGTCGTGGGTCAGGTGCGAGCCGTCATCCTGGGACTGTTTCGGCGCACGGAATCCTGGTACGGGTTCAAGGAAGGGGAGCTTTCGCGCAAGGAGTCGATAATCCTCGACATGCCTGTCGCCCAGCTCGTTCTCGACGGCGTCCAGCTGGTCGATAGCTGGCGGCGGGTCTCGAAGGGTGTCGGGGATCTTGACTCGAAATACCAGGTCTCGAGCGCCACCGAGGTCGAGTGGTCACGCCTCAAGCTGGAGTCGGGACCTACCGAGCTCCTGGCGCTGTTGAACGAGCCCATGCGTATCGCCGACGTCTGCGCCGAAGCGATGATCGACGACTTCGACGCCTGCCGCTACCTCTGGGCTTTCAAGTCGCTCGAATGGATTGAGCCCGCAGTGACCCCGGTGGCTGCCGCAGCGGATCTCGCTGAGCTCGCGGAGAATTCTGAGAGGGCTGAGATCGCTGAGATGGCTGAAATAGCGGAGATGGCCGAGATGGCCGCTCCGGTCCCGATGGCTCCGGTCCCTCAAGTCTCGGTCCCCACTCCGGCTCCGGATCTCGCGACGACGGTCATGAACCTGGAGCCAGCGCCTCCGATCCCGCAGCGGTTCGTGGAAACGCAGATCGCAGCCGTTCAGGTCCCGAAGGTCTCGCGAGCACCTCAACCCCCGCCGCCGCGTCCCATACCCGCGGATCTTATCCACACGAAGGTGGCGGTGGACCGACCGCCCCCGAGTCCGGCGACGACCCGACCGAAGATCGCGCCGGCCCCGAAGCCGGTTCCCGATGCGCTCCACCACACCCAGCTTTACCTCGATGCGAAAGCCGCAGAGACCGAGACCGCGCCATCCGCGCCATCCACGGGCGAGATGATGGAAGCGATCCTCGACGGCAGCGGCGCCGGACCGAGTGCGGGGTACGAACTCGGCGAGCCCGAGACTCCCGAGATTCCTGACGCGCCCTCCGACAGCGCTACCCAATTCTTCACGACGGCGAGCGCTCTCGCGCCTAAAGCTCCACCCAAGGCCTCCGGGCCACCCATGCCTCCAGAGCCTCCGGAGGAGGATTTCTTCCACAACTCGCCAGGATTCGCTTCGTTATCACTCGACTACACGGCCGTTTCTCCCGCGGAGCTTCCCATGCCTCCGGAAGCAAAGAGCGAATCTTCTTTCTCGAGCTTCTCGGAGCTTGCGCCGCCGGCAGCGCCCGAAGAGGAAATGCCGCTCATCGAGGCCACGGTCATCGAGGCCACGGTCGAGGAAGACCCGGAGCTCCTTCCTCCCGCGCTCGTGACTACAAGGCCCAGCATCGCTGCCCCGGACAGTTCGAGCGGACTCGAGTTCTTCGCGATGAACGACCCGTTTCGGGCCGCCGACGTCGTGGCGCCGCCCACGACTCCCTTTGCGAACGACGACCCCTTCCAGTACGCGGAGACGTCCGTGGCATCGTCGCTTCCGAGCCGGCCGAGGACCGACGAGCTCGACCTGGACATCGGGCATTTCTTCAGCCGCGACGAAGACAAGTAAGCTCCTTTTTTCTGCAGGCGATGGTCTCAGACCCGCTCCTTGCGAGTTGCCGCGGTGATGAAGCTCGCGAACCAAGGCCCACCGGTCATCGCCTTCAAAGGTGGGATCGCGCTCAGCGGCTTCGACGGCGCGCGCCAAGAGTTCGTCCGTGGGCACCCTCTCTAGGTTTCGCATGCTCGGCGCCTCGGCGGCTTAACGCTTCATCGGTTCACCGTGAACGGAGGCCCTGGCGCTCCCTCCAGCAACAACTGCGCCTCTTCCCACATCTGATGGATGAGCTCGCCCGCCGGTAGCGGCTTCGCCATTGCCGCCGATTGACCGGCCCAGAGCTGCATTCGATGGTGGTCGCCCGCGGCTGTCCCCGCTTCCTTCATCCGGGCGGTGAGACCTCGCTGCACTGGATACGGCGCCGGGCGAGGCGCTGTCGGCGATGCTGCTCCCTTGACGTAATCGGTGGCGATCGCGCGGGCGAGCCGGCCGGTAAACGCCCGGGTCATCATGGTGCCCTCAGGCTCGAGATTCGAAAGCGCGTCGGCCCACGCGTGGTGGGTTCCCGCTTCGGGACAGCGTAGAAAGGCCGTCCCGACGATGACCGCGCTCGCGCCCAGGGTCAGCGCCGCGGCAATGCCCCGGCCGTCACCGATTCCACCCGCCGCGATGATCGGGACGTCGACGTGGTCGGCCAGACGCGGAATGAGCGCGAAAAGGCCGACCGATTGCCGCTCGGCGTCCGCTGGATCGAAAGAACCGCGATGCCCTCCGGCTTCGAACCCCTGGGCGATGACCGCGTCGGCGCCGGCGGCCTGGGCGCGGAGAGCCTCGGCCAGCGTGGTGGCCGTGGCAAACCACGCGATGCCTTTCTCCTTGAGTCGCCTCACGATCGCAGCCGGGAGGAGCCCCATGATGGACGACACGGCTTCTGGTTCGAGCTCGAGAAAAGCCTCGCATTGCTCACTGAAGTCGGGTGGAACCGCGTCGCCCGCTGTTTCCGGCACTTCCGGGCCCCATGCAGCAAGAAAAGCTCGCACCCGAGCTTCCGCTTCCCCGTCTCTATACGGTGCTTGTTCCGGAATCCAGGTGTTGAGCTGGAAAGCGCCGTGACTGCCTCCCCGAAACTCCTTCACCCAGGCGTGAATTCCGGCCGGAGGGGTCATGAGAGCTCCCATCGCCCCCATCCCCCCGGCGTTGGCTACGGCGATGGAGAGGCTCGCCGGGCATGCGCCCGCCATCGGCGCAAGGAGAATCGGCGCCTCGAGGCGGTACCCGGCGCAAAACGTTTTCGCGCGGTCGCGTGGGTGAAGACTCGCAATGGGCAAGGTCGGTTTCGTCATTGAGCCCTTGGCCTTTCTTCCGACGGCCTGAGATCAACCCGACCTCAAGGCCATTGAATCCGTGTCAATACGATATTGCACTACGACAATATTGTGCTATGACAAGATGGCCATCCTGAGCGGGATCTCGGCTCGCCGACGAAACACCCGCGGGCTGACGCCGAACTCGGCGCGAAAAGCGTGATTGAAGTTCGAGACATCGCCGAAGCCGCAATCGAGCGCGATGTCGATAACCCGTGCCGGCTCCATCGAAAGCCGCATCGCCGCTTCCCGCAGGCGCAGACGGCGAACGTACCGATGCGGTGTCACGCCGGTAAGGCGCTCGAACGTTCGCAGGAAATGGTAGGGACTCAGGCCCGCCTCTCTTGCCAGGCTTCCGAGCGAGAGCCCGGCGTCGGGATGGCGCTCGATCATCCGCACGGCCCTGGTCACTCGCGCCACGGCCCTCGGCGGGACACTCCTCGCGTCACGGGCCAAGCCGTCTGCGAGCTGAATCGTCTCCGCGGCGACTCGAACGCTGAGCTCCTCCCATGGGACGTCCGTGGCTCCAGCCAAGCCAGCACAAGCCCTTGCCACCAGCGCGGAGAAATTCCGCAGAGGGGGGAGGCGAAGCACACCAAAACGCGGCTTGGCGTTGCGGACACCCGCAGCGGCCGCGAGAGCCTCGAAATAATCCGGGGCGTAGCGAAACGAAATGCAGCGGTCTCCCGCGTCGTGCTCATGCCCGCACTCGAAACCTTGGTCGGCGCTGCCAAGTACGAGAGAGCCCGGTGTCATCAGCTCGCGGCCGAGCGACGAGCGATACTGAAAGCTGCCCGCCGCGACGATGGCGATGGCCACATACGAATGGCGCTCTTCGAATGGGCGGTCTCGAGGCCCCGAAGTGCAGACCACGTCTTCGACCGTCCAGCGGTCACCCTGGGCCATCATGCGCGCGGTGGCCTGGCCCGGAGCGCCATTCATGGCGCGCCACGCCAGAGCCCGATCTAATTCAGCCGCAATTTTCGCCAAGAGTTCGTCCCCCAGAGCGCGGTACAAGAATCTATAGCACAGGAGGAGAACTTCGATGATCTCGTTCCGCAATCGGGTGGGTTCACGAATCTTCATTTGGATGATTCTGGGAGTATCGACCGTTATGACTACGAACGCGGCAGAAAAATCGGATTTGCACCTCGTGTTGGCGGCTTTTGGCCGCTCGCCTGAAATTCCCGCATCGGGAGACGTGTATGGATGGCTTGTCGGAAGCTGGGAGCTGGACGTGCGCGATACCCTGGTGGATGGTTCGATCCGCCGTACGAGTGGCGAGGTCCACTTTGGCTGGGTACTCGAAGGTCGCGCAATACAGGACGTCTGGATCATGCCCCGGCGTTCCGAGCGTAACTCCATCGCGGAGAAAGCCCGCAACACCTACGGCACGACCCTCCGTGTCTGGGACCCTTCGATTCAGGCGTGGCGCGTCACGTGGGTGAATCCGGTTACGGGCAGCCGTGACGAGCTCATCGGCCGATGGAGCGGCAAGGACATCGTTCAAGTGGGGACGAGCGCCGATGGCACTCTCATCCGTTGGAGCTTCACCGAAATCTCAGAAGACTCATTCAACTGGCTGGGGGAATCACTGAACCCGGATGGGAAAACCTGGGAGCTGCAAGCCGAGTTCCGAGCGAAACGGTTACGCTAACTTTGGAAGAAAGTCATCAGCCTGTAGGCGAGCCCGCGAGCGCCGACTCTGGCCGGAAAACGCCTGGAGCGTCTCGCGCGGTGGCTCAGCTCCGGGGCGACGTTGAGAGGATAGAGATTGATAGGAGTCCTCCACGGGCTGACCAAGTTAAGCGATCTCGAATCCGTAGCGAGCCCGCCAAATTAGCAATCTTGCGCGATCGTCAACCAAGTTTTCGGAGTCAAGAACACTTAGCGCATCAGCGGTCCGATCGTAGACGGCGATGGCGAGAAGACCGTTGTCGTGCCGGCAGCGGTACTGTATGCCATCGGGCTTTCCGCGGTGCGCCCACAGCTCCCGTGAGAACCGCTGTGGCTCGTCATACGGGGGTGCACTGCTGGTCAACGCGGCTGTGGATCCAATTTTAGCGAGACCCTCATCGTGAAGTTTCACCAGACGCAATTCGCGAACGACTCGGAACGTTGTGAGACTCCGTTTTGCGAGCTCGGCGCGTGTCACCATTCGAACTGGCGGATTTCGGAGGAACGTTTCCGCGAAGCTCGCTGAAGAGTTCTCTCCCAGGAAACACACTTGGAACTCGCCTTGGGGGTCATGGAACCGGTGACTGGGAGGGGTTCCTGGCTTCGGTCCAAAGAACGGCTCGATAGTCGTCAACCCGTGGATCCGGGCAATCACCGTCCCTGCCGCTAACCGTTCGATGGGAAGAGCGGCCGGGAGCATCCATGACGTCAAAGCCCCTGTTCGCCCACGCTCGAAACAACCGTCTTCACCAACTGCACATCCCTGTCGGTCAGCGCCTCGAACGCGGTCCGTCCACCCAGAGCCTGGTCGCGCGCGAGCAGCACATCAAGCTGCATCCATGGGTCATGGAAGCGAAATACGCCAAGCACCTCCGTCAAGCCCGGTAGGACATCCCCTTTCCTGAACTGCGCAGCGGGGTAGACGACGTCGCCGTTCGACAGCTTGATCCCAAGGAGCGCTCCATGGCGGCGGCGCTTGTCAACAGCGGCACGGCCGATCCCAAGAAGGTGGCCGACGTCGTTCGCAGAGAGCGCGCCGCCGGCCTCCATAAGCAGGTCGCGTTGAACCTGAGCGCCACGGAGTAGTGCTGCCGCCCATTGGCCTGAAGCGGCATCTTCGAGAAGCACTTCCGTCAGAACCGCCGTAACCGCGACACCAGGCGAAGGCTCTCCAAGTACCTGCTCGAGCACTCGAGTCGACGTCTTCGAGATCGCCTCGCCCATGAAGTGGGTGAGGCGGGCCAGCGCCGCACGTTCCATTGCCGCACGCTCGGGACGCGACGAGGAGCGTAACCCGGGAGAAGCGCCGGGTAGCTCGCGAACCATCGCCGGCTTCATCATCTTGTTTTCGACTCTTGGTTGCGGCGCTTCAGCGGCACGCCGGCAAATCGCTACGAGGTCAGAAGCCTCAAAAGGCTTCTGAATGAAGTCAAACGCGCCCTGCCGCACAGCAATGCGAGCCGTGTCGAGCTCGGCCTTCTCTGCGATCAGAATGACAGGCGTATCTGGATAATTCTCGTGGACCATCCTGAGGATCTCTACGCCCCCTGCGTCTGGCAGCGAGATTTTCGTAAGCACCAGCTGCGGATTGTCGCTCGCAATTATCTTCAAGGCAGCCTCGCCACTTCGTGCTACGGCGACCTCGAATCCTGCCTTCTCGAGCACGTTCCGAGCCTGCTTCAGGATTTTGGGTTCGTCATCGACGATCAGCACCGGACGTGGGCGGCGTTCAGACAGCTCCATACAAACCTCTCTTTTTTGACGGTTACTCTAGTTACTATACTAATACCATGTAACTACGTCAACCAATGGAGGCTGCCCGTGGGGGAATCTGCGAGGTCGATGGCATTTGTGCCGGTCCTTTGCGGGCTACGCATCCTTGCAAACCGTACTAGCCGTTCGTGAACGAGTGACACTTGCGACCTGTCCTGCAGTAATCGTCGCGACTTTGCTTTGAGAGCAAGAAACGGAGTGACGCCAAAGTTCCAGGGCGGTATCTTCGCGGCGTGCTCAGTGTTTCGGGTCCGGCGGACGTGCTGCCATCCGCAGGTCGTCCCAGCAACAGCAGCAAACGAAGGGATTCATATGTCGAAAGAACAGGACAACAAGGCGATCGTAGGTCGATGGTTCACGGAATTCTGGGGCAATCCCTGGAATCCAAAAATCGTCGACGAGCTCGCCGCACCCGACATCCTCTTGCAGTATTCGCTGCATGCGTCGCGCCGCGGTCGTGAGGACGTAAAGGCGTTCATGACCGGGTTCCGCGAGGCGTTCCCCGACCTAAGTTTCGCGGGCGCCGCGGATCTCATCGCCGAGGGCGACTATGTGGTCGGTCGTTGGGTGGGCGGTGGCACGCATA
>CAZKNR010000519.1:0-9405 GCA_964553925.1 uncultured Acidobacteriota bacterium | reverse complement strand
CTTCGCCGTCGCCCGCGGAATCAGCCGGCGCGGGACGGGGGAGTGGATATGATTGTGGAAGCAGAGCGCGGAAGCTCGATCCGCTTCGAGAGCGTCGCCAAACACTTCGGCTCGACCGAGGCCATTCGCCCGATCGATCTTTCGGTCGCGGCGGGAGAATTCTTCACCCTGCTGGGACCGAGCGGCTCGGGAAAGACCACGCTCCTCAACATCGCCGCGGGATACGTGATGCCGAGTCAGGGGCGCCTGTTTGTGGGGGAGCGCGATTCGACGTTTCTCCCGCCTCGCAAGCGGAACATGGGCATGGTGTTCCAAAACTACGCGCTCTTTCCGCATCTGAGCGTGTTCGAGAACGTGGCTTACGGCCTGCGCGCCCGGCGTCTTTCCGACTCCCTGGTGCTTAAGCGGACCGAGGAGGCGCTCGCCTTCGTGCAGCTCTCGGGGCTCGGAGGGCGGCGGATCGCGGAAATCTCTGGAGGGCAGCAGCAGCGCGTGGCGCTCGCGCGCGCTCTCGTCATCGAACCGGCGGTGCTTCTGATGGATGAGCCCCTCGGGGCGCTCGATCGAAAGCTCCGAAAGGAGGTTCAGCTCGAGCTACGGCGGATGCACCAGCAGTCGGGCCGCACGACGCTCTACGTGACCCACGATCAAGAGGAGGCGCTGGTGATGTCGGACCGGATCGGCATCCTCTGTGCCGGGAGGCTGGTGCAGGTGGGGACGGCCCGAGAGCTCTACGATGCACCCGCGAACGCCTTCGTCGCGGGCTTTCTCGGTCATTCCAACTTGCTCCCGGGGACGGTGCGGAAGCTCGACTCCGGTCGGGCGGAGCTCGATGTGCCGGGGTTCCCGGCCCCGATCGAAGGCGTCGCCGCGGCGGGGCTGCGGCCGGGGGATCCGGCTTACGCCCTGGTGCGACCCGAGCACGTACGGCTCGACGGAGCCTTCGGAACGGGTGTCGCGGGGAAGGTGGAAGAGGTGGTTTATCTCGGAGACCAGGTCGCCATCCGGCTCGCACTTTCCTCTGACCGGACGCTCTGGTGCCGGAGGTTCAGCCACGAGGGCGCCCCCCGAGACGAAGCGGTTGGGGTCGGCTGGGATCCTGCTCACCTGCGCATCTTACCCGAGTCATGATCTCGAGACGCCGGTTTCTCGAGCTTGCCGCGGGACTCGGGCTTGGCGCGCGCTCTTCTCGGCCGCTGGTGTTTTGCTCCTGGGGTGGGGCGCTCTCGCCGATGGAGAAGGCGGCCTTCATGGATCCGGCGTCGAAGAAGCTCGGCGTCGAGATCGTGAGCACCTCGCCCACGAGTTACGCGAAGATCAAAGCCATGGTCCAGGCGGGGAAAGTGGAGTGGGACCTGGCGACGGTGGGCGGGCGCTTCATCTTCCACGGGCGCGAACAGGAGCTCCTCGAGCCTATCGACTACGCGATCGTCGACCGCTCGAAGCTCGACCCGCGCTGGCTCACCAGCCACGGCGTGTACTCGAGCGCCGGCGCCACCGTGATCGCGTACAACACCCGGAGCTTCCCCGAGGGAGAGGCGCCTCGGTCCTGGAAGGACTTCTGGGACGTGAAGAAGTTCAAGGGCTCCCGGGGTCTCTACAAGTCCCTCTACTATACCTACGAGGCCGCGCTCCTCTCGGCGAGCGTCGATCGCACGGAGGTCTATCCGGTGACCGACGAGAAAGTGAAGCTCGCGCTCGGTCGCCTCACCGATTTGAAGCCTCATGTCAAGGTGTGGTGGACCTCCGGGGCCCAGCCGCCACAACTGCTCGCGACCGGGGAGCTCGCGATCTCCTCGGCCTGGAGCGGAAGAGTCCTGGATCTCATGAAGGAGAAGGCGCCCGTGAGCCTGACCTACAAGGAGGGGATCCTCTGGGCGAACGCCTTCGTGGTGCCGAGGGGGACACCCCATCGCGAGCTGGCCATGAAGATCATCGACTACGCGATCGGCGAGGAGGCGCAGACCCGGCTTCTGTCCCTCGGGGTCTATGCCCCGCTTAACAAGGCCGCGCTCGCGAAGACCACCGAGGACCAGCGCCTCGGGATGGCCTCGCACCCCGACAACGTGAGGGATATGCTGGTGATCGACGACCAAGCGGCCGCGAGGCTCACGTGGAATCCGAAGTACGAGGAGTGGTGGAACCAGTTTCTCTTGAGCTGATGCGTTTCCCCGAGAGCCTCCTCTGCCCCAAGACCGTGGCGGTGGTTGGAGCGTCCAACACACCCGGGAAGTGGGGATACATGATGATGCGCACACTTCTCGACGGGGGCTACCCGGGCGAGGTGGTGGCGGTCAACGGGCGCGGAGGAGAGGTGCAGGGTCGGAAGGCCTTTCGCACCGTCTCGGAGATTCCATTCCCGCCGGACGTGGCCCTCGTGACCCTGGCCCGGGAGCTCTCGGTCGAGGCGGTCGAGGCGCTCGCCGAACGCGGCTGCAAGAACGCCGTCGTCTACACCGCGGGATTCGCGGAGGTCGGACCCGAGGGCGAAGCACTCGAGGCGCGGATGGCGGCGGCGTCGCGCGCGAGTGGGATGCGTCTTCTCGGCCCGAATTGCATGAGCCTCATGGTGGCGCGGAGCCGGCTCAACCTGACCGGGATCCCCGATCTGAAGCCGGGACGTTTGGCATTCGTGTCCCAGAGCGGAAACCTGGTCTACGATCTGGTGGAGCATGGCCGGCAAAGCGGTCTCGGGCTTTCGCTCTTTGCCAGCGTCGGGAACCAGGCCGATCTCGGCATCGAGGATTTTCTCGAGCCCCTCGCCGAGGACGAGGGCACGAAGGCGGTCGCGCTTTACATCGAGGCGATCCGTCCCCATCGGGGGCCTATCTTTCTCGAAGCTGTGCTTCGGCTCACCGCGGCGAAGCCCGTGGTCGCCCTCCTCGGAGGGCGCACCAGCACCGGCCGGCGCGCCTCGGCTTCGCACACGGCGTCTCTTCTCTCGGACGTGCGCGAGCTCCGCGGGCTTTTGCGGAAGGCGGGCGTCATCGAGGTGTCTCGTCTGGACGAGCTCTTTGCCGTCGCTGATGCCCTCATCAAGTCACCTCCGCCGGCGGTGGCGACGGCAGCGCTCTGTGGTGGCGGCGGGGGACATGCGACCGTCGGGAGCGACGCTCTCGAGGCCGAGGGAATTCCCCTCCCGCCTCCAGCCCCCGAGACCCAGGCCGCGCTTCGTTCGATCTTCCCGCCGATCGCTTCGGTCAAAAATCCGATCGACTGGACCGGGGCCTCCGACCGGAGCTTCTGGGTCTACCGAGATGCGGCCCGGGTTCTTCTCGGCGATCCCGGGATAGGCGGAGTCATTCTCTTCGGCCACTTCGGGGGGTACCGAACCGAGATGGAAACAGCGGCCAACAACTATCGCGACGTCGCGCTCGCCCTCGGAGAGCTCCAGAGCGAGGCGAGAAAGCCGGTGCTCCTTCACTCGATCTACGCGCGGCAGCGACGGGAAGCGTTCGAGGCTCTCCGCGACGCGGGCGTCCCGCTCTTCTCCTCGCTGGAAATTGCGGCCCGCGCCTTTCGGGCCCTCGTAGAACATGGGAAGAATCGATCGCGCCGTCCTCTCGCCGAGCTCGAGAAAACCGAGTGCCGCGACGGCGTTCTCGCTCCCTACGCCCGTCGCGCCCGCGACGAAGGCCGAGCGGTTCTCCTCGAGCCCGAGGCCTGGGCCTGGCTCCGAGATCTCGGTCTCTCCGTCCCACCCCACTCCTGGGCAAAAACCGCCGAGGAGGCTATTGCCTTCGCGACGGCCTCGACCACAGCGGTCGCACTGAAGCTGGTCTCGTCCGCGATCCTGCACAAGAGCGACGTCGGTGGAGTGCGCCTCGGTCTCGACGACGCCGCGGCGGTAAGAAGTGCGTTCGAAGCGCTTCAGAAGACGGCCGAACAGCGGGGCGCCGACTTCCGAGGCGCTCTCGTCGTCCCCATGGCCGGGCCCGGCGTCGATGTGGCGGTCGGTGTCGCGAGGTCTGACCTTGGCGGACACTTCCTCCTCTTCGCGGCCGGCGGGACTGGCATCGAAGCGCTCGACGATGTCGCCGTGCGCCCCGCTCCGGTTTCTCAAACCGACGCCGCCGAGATGGTGGAAGAGACGCTCTCTGGCCGGCTCCTTCGAAACCCGCGAGGCATCGCTCCCCCACCGCTTCAACCTCTATATGATCTGATGGTGGGACTTTCGCGCGCCCTCGCGGGCTCGACGCTCGCTTCGGCCGTGGACTTGAACCCGGTGCGTGTCGGAGAGGACGGCGTCGCCGTTCTCGACGCCCGGGTGATCCTCACGTCGTGATTCCGGAGGCGCCAATGGACTACGCCCTCACACCGCGGATGAAAGAGCTGCAAGCGCGGGCGCGCGCCTTCGTCGATGAGGTGCTCGTGCCGCTCGAGCTCAACTGCGACGAGAACGACGGACTCACGCTCGAGGAGGAAAAAAAGGCGCGGCGCCAGGCGCTCGCAAGTGGCCTCTTCGCTCCGAACATGCCCGCTGCCTATGGCGGTGGTGGCTTGAGCTTGTTTGAGCAGGTCCTCGTCGAAGAGGAGCTCGGCCGGGCCACCAACTGCCTCTGGGCGATCCTATGGCGGCCGGCGAATGTCCTCCTCCACTCGACCGAGACCCAGCGGGAGCGCTATCTCCTTCCGTACATCCGCGGGGAGTTCCGGGGGTGCTATGCGATCACCGAGCCGGGGGCCGGCTCGGACACGTCGCGTCTTTCGACCGAGGCCCGTCGCGACGGAGAGGGGTTCCTCGTCACTGGCGAGAAGTGGTTCGCGACGGGAGGGGACGTCGCCGGATTCTTCATGATCGTCGCCGACGTCGTGGATGGCGAGAGACGCCTTCCCACGATTTTCCTGGTGGAGCGAGATTCGCCCGGTCTCACCGTGGGCCGGAAGCCTCGCTTCACCCACGCGGTCGTCTACGGGCACCCCGAGCTCAGGCTCGAGAACGTGCGCGTCGGCGCTGACGCGGTTCTCGGTGGGGTGGGACTTGGCGCCGAGCTGACCCGCGAGTGGTTTCGAGAAGAGCGGCTCATGATTGCCGCTCGCTCCCTCGGCGCTTCCGAGCGGGCCCTCGAGCTTTCCCAAGCGTGGGCCCTCGAGCGACAGGCCTTTGGGCGGCCGCTCGCGGAGCATCAGGCGATCCAGTGGATGCTGGCCGACTCGGCGGCGGAGCTGGCGGCAGCCCGGGCCCTGACCTACAAAGTGGCGTGGGAGATCGAAAGCGGCCTCGACGTCAAAGAGGCCCATACCAAGGCGTCGATGGTCAAGCTCTACGCCTCGGAGATGGCGGGCCGGGTGTGCGATCGAGCGGTCCAGATCTTCGGCGGCCGAGGCTACATGCGGGAGAACGCCGTCGAAAGGCTTTGGCGCGACACGCGGCTCGACCGCATCTGGGAAGGAACGAGCGAGATCCAGAGGATCATCATCGCCCGCGGCCTCAGAAAGCGAGGAGTCGAGAAGTTGACCCGATGAGCGCCTGAGACATCCCTCCTCGGAGGGCACCCTCGGAGGGGAGGACCCGCTTACTCGCTCCGAAGCGCGTGCGTCGGGTCGATCGACGCAGCCCGACGCGCCGGAAGGAAACTGGCAATGAGCGCCGCGACAACCAAAACCAGGAGAACCGCGGCGAACGTCACCGGATCCGCTGGGCTGGTCTCGAAGAGAAACCCCGAGAGAAACCGGCCGGCCGCGAAGGCGGCGGCGATCCCCGCCGCGAGCCCGAGGGCTACCATCCCGAGGCCCTGCCTCAGAACCATGGCGAGTACCTGCGCCCGTCTCGCCCCGAGCGCCATGCGGATTCCGATCTCCTGCGTTCTCTGGCTCACGGCGTAGCCGATGACGCCCGAGACACCGGTCGCGGCGATCACGAGAGCGAGGACCGCGAAGATGCCGAGCAGGAGCGTTGTGAGCCTGGGTGAGGCCATCGAGGCGTAGCGGGACTCCTCGATGGTCTCGAACCGGTCGACGGGTTGCTCGGGGTCGATGGCGTGCACCGCCTCTTTCACCTGGCGGGCGACTCCCATGGGATCGAACGGCGTCCGCAACACCAGAGTTCCCGCCCAGAACGACTGGGCTTGGGGAAGGTAGATCGCGCCCACGGGTGCGGAGTCGAGGGTCTGCTCGCGCACGTCTCCCACCACACCGACGAGGGTGACCCAGGTTTGACCGTTGTCGAGCGAGACCCGCTGTCCCACCGGTTCTCCTTCGTTCCAGAACTGGTCCGCGAGCGAACGGTTGATGACACCGACGGCCGGGGTGGCGGCGCGGTCGAGCTCGGTGAAGGCGCGCCCGCTGAGGAGAGGGACCCCCATCGTGGAGAAGTAATCGGGGGTCGCGATCCGCGTCGCGACTTGAGGCGCGAGCTCACCTTCCTCGATGGGAATGTTCTCGATGCGGAACCCGCTGGTGAAAGGCGGCTGACCGTCGAGGGGTCTTCCGCTAGCGGCCGCCGCCGACTCGACACCGGGAATCGCGCGAGCTCTCGCGAGAAGCGCGTCGAAAAAGCGCGTCGAATCCTCCTGGGTCTGGTAGCGTGACCAGTTGGGGGAGAGCCGCGCCATCAAGATCTTTTCCGTGCGGAATCCCGGATCCACCTGCTGCAATCGGTGGAGGCTTCGTATCATGAGCCCCGCCCCCACGAGAAGGACCACCGCGATCGCGACCTGGGCCGCGATGAGGGCCGACCGCGCACGGAGCCGTCCTCGCTCTCCCGTGGTATGGCCGCCGTCTCGCAGAGACGAGGCGAGGCTCAGCTTGTTAGTGAAAGCGGGAAGCAAACCCACGACGACTCCCGTCGCGAGGGCCACGGCGAAGGTGAAGGCGAGTACCGAGCCATCGATCGCGACCCCGACCGAGCGGGTCGTGAACCGGGCGATGAACGCGGTGAGGACGTCGAGGCCTTGAAAGGCGAAGATCATCCCGAGGGCGCCACCGGCGAGAGAAAGAAGCCCGCTCTCGACGAGGGTTTGCTGCAGGATGCGGCGGCGGCCGGCGCCGAGGGAGGCTCGGAGCGCCATTTCCCGATCCCGGCGCATGAGCCGGGCCACCGCGAGGTTCGTCACGTTGGCGCAGGCGATGAGGAGAACCAAAGCCGAAGTGCCGAGCAGGATGAGGAGAGTCGGCCGAGCGCCTGCCGTGAGGGCCTCCTGAAGCGAGGTCGCGCTGATGGCGTAGCCGCTTTCCTCGGGATACGTCTCCGGATGGTCGCGCTCGAATCGTTGCCCCATCGTCTCGAAGTCGGCACGGACCGCCTCGAGGTCGACGCCGTCGCGGATCCGGCCGAAGACGGTCATGGCTCGAAACGAGCTGCGGTTCTCGTTCATCTGGAGCTCGCCCCGCGCGCGGAAAGGACAGGCCGAAGTCGGCATGTAGACGTCGTGCTCCTGCGGAAACTGGGGAATCGGCGGAAGGACCCCGACGACGGTGTGGATCTTGTCGTTCATCTCGAGAGTCCGGCCGATGACCCCGGCGTCACTGCCGAAGGCGCGCTGCCAGTACCCGTTGCTCAAGATGAGGACCGCATCCGCTCCGAGGTCGTCGTCCTCGGGCCGGAAGGCGCGCCCGTGAAGGGGCATGATTCCGAGAACGTCGAAAAACTCCGCCGAAACGACGCCGGTCGATACCCGTTCCGGCTCGTCCTGTCCGAGAAGGGTGAACGTCATCGCGTGGTGCTCGACCAGACCCGAGAGCGTCTGGTTCGAGTCCCGGTACTCGTAGACCTCCTTGATGGAGAACGCGAGGTTCGCGACTTCCGCCTTGGGCGCGCTCTGCTGCATCACCACGAGACGTTCCCCCTGGCGATACGGAAGAGGCGCCAGGAGGACCCCATGGATGAGGCTGAAGATCGCGGTATTGGCGCCGATCCCGAGACCGAGGGTCAGGACCGTGGCGATCGTGAAACCGGGGCTTTTGAGAAGGCTGCGGAAAGCGTAGCGGACGTCACCGAGCAAAGACTGCATGGTTCTCTCTCCTAGACAATCTACAGCAAGATAATGGCGCGGGCGCCGGGGACTGTCAAGGGGTTGTTTGTAAGGTTTCTTCGGGTGTCGAGACTACCCTTACCGTGAACGCGCTCTTCGCTCTTCTGGCGCTCGACCTTTTGCCTTGTCATCTGGAGCGGCTGTCCGAGGAAGTGCTCTGCGGGGTCCACGAGGTGTTCGAGGACCGCGAGGCGAAAGCGGGCCCCCGAATCGGAATCCACGTCGCGGTCCTCCCCGCGCTCCTTCGGGAGGCCGAACCGGATCCCCTGTTCATTCTGGCGGGAGGCCCCGGACAGGGCGCGCGTTCGTACGCCCCCTTTGTGGCGCGCGCCTTCCGGAAGGTTCGTCGCTTTCGCGACATCGTGCTCGTCGACCTCCGCGGGACCGGAGACTCGGGGGCACTGTCTTGTTCCTGGCCGGTCGACGATCCGTCTCGCCTTGCAATCGAGCCAGGGATGGTTCGGGACTGTCTTCGAGAGCTCGACGCCGATCCCCGCCACTACGCGCACCGTGAAGCGCTTGCCGATTTGGACGACGTCCGCGAGCTCCTCGGCTACGAGCGTGTGAACCTCTGGGGCGGTTCGTGGGGCACGCGGGCGGCGCTGCTCTATGCGACGCTCCACCCCGAATCCGTGCGCACCGTGGTGCTCGACGGAGCGGTGCCGTTCGAGATGGAGTTCCCGCTCGCGACCGCCGTCGACAGCCAGCGGGCTCTCGATCGGCTCATCGGGGCTTGCGAGGCGGACCCGGACTGCCACCGCGCGTTTCCGGCGCTCGGCGACGAGTTCTCGGCGCTGTTCGAGAAATTCCCGGACGAGGCCCTCACTGCGTACGTGGCTCATCCGCGCACGGGGGTGATGGAGAGAGTCACCCTCTCTCATGCATCGCTCGTGGAGCTCGTGAGGGTGGCGCTCTACTCGCCTCACGATTCCGCCATGCTCCCCTGGATCCTCGGGCGAGCTTCGCAGGGAGACCTGGGGCCCCTGATGGGCGATGGCCGCACGGCCGTCACCGAGCTGCCGGAGATATTCTGCAGGATCAACGGGCTCCGACGGGTTGACCGACCGCATCCGATCGCATCGGCGTGACCATGGCGGCAAAATTGCGCGCGAGCAGCGCGGCGTCGGCCCGATCGAACTTCACATCGGGTAGCGCGGCCATGTCGACGGTCGCGGAACCCTGGAACAGGCGCAGGATGTCGACCCGGAAATCCAGCCGCGCGGTGCGCCGGTCACGAGTGTCCAGAGGCTCGCCGTGCAACTCGGTCGAGACCAGCCCGTAATTCTCGTCGAATCCCACGTGATAGACGAGCGGGTCGCTCGCGTTGCCGCGCACCAGTGCACCTTCGAACAGCACGAATTTGTAACCGACCTCCCAGGTCCAGGCCATGCGGCCGTTGGGATCCAGGTCTCCCTGTGGCGTGAGCGCCCGG
>CAZKNR010000518.1:0-10691 GCA_964553925.1 uncultured Acidobacteriota bacterium | reverse complement strand
CCGAACAGCACCGCCGAGCTTCTCTTGAGCGCGTCCTTTTCGATGGTGTGCCCGTATTCGATGCGCTCGCAGCGCTCGACCGTCTGCTTCACCAGCTTTTCGACGAGGGCCGGCGACACGAATCGCTGCGCGGCTGTGTCTCCTTCGAGTGGACGGCCCACCTCGACCGAGGTCGAGATCGCCTCCTTCAGAGAAGGATCGTGCTCCTCCATGTAGCGCGCGACCTGCTCGTCGGTGACCCTCTTGGAGAGAGGCCGGTAGAGGAACCGCAGGAAGAGCCCGAGGAGCGCGAGGTACGTGAAAACACGGAACAACCGCACCGACCAGGCCGTGTACCGGAACTGCTCCATCCCGTAGGCGGAGACCGCGAAGGCCACGAGGCCGAACAAAATCAGAAACGCGACGCCCTTGAGCACGTTTCTGAGCCGCCACCGATTGCGGACGTAGCGGACGACGCGAATCAGCTGCGGGTAGCCCTCGGTTCCCAGGATGCTTTGCATGGCTCTACTCCACCGGGGTCGTTTCTCTCAGTATAGCCCTTCAGCGTGCCGCCATCGAGAGACGGTTGGAAAGAAGAGTCTCGCTCGCGAGGAGAAGAAGGGCGCCCGAAAGGAGAAACCACCAGTAGCCCTGCCGGCCCTCCTGCGCCTCGCGGCTTCCGCCCTCTTCGGCGCCGCCCGAGCCGGGGGCGTCCGGCTCCCGAAACGTCACCGAGGCCACGAGCTCCTCGGGATCGAGCCGGGAGAGGTCCGACTCCGCGGTGTCCAGATTGACCGCGACGCTCGAGGACGAAGCACCCCCCGCCGTCCCCGCGCGCCGGATGTCGTAGAAGCCCTGTTCCTCCAGAGGAAGAAGGGCCCGCTCTTCGGTCCGCGGCAGGATGATCTTCCGCGACGAGGGCGAGGTAACCACCAGGTCGAACGAGCGCCCCGAGGGGTCGTCCTCGGATTCCCTTTCCAGCACCATCGCGAGATAGCGCTCGACGTCCAGGACCTCTCCCACGGTGTGCCACGAGCTCGCCTCGGCGTAGGAGGCGGCGTGCTTCACCAGCTGGTGCATGAACGGGAGGAAGACCGGCTGGCGCGCGAGATCGTTCCAGAACGTGTCCAGGGTGGAGGTCCAGACCAGCACCCGGCCCGAGCCGAGCCCCGAGCCGAGCCGATGCTCGACGAGCGCGGGAACTCCGTCGTCGAAGCGCGCGAGGACTCCCTCGCTCACGGGAGAATCGAACGCGCGGTACCGGAAGAACTTTGCCCCTGAGAAGTCTCCGCTGTGGGGGGCGTTGAAAACCTCGAACACCGGGCTTCCGTAGTCGAGGTACGAGAGGGTCCCGCCCCAATCGCGGGCGCGGTCGACGATGCCTCCGAGCTTCGCCGGAAAAAGCCCCGAAGCGCCCTCCGCGAACGAGTTTCTCGAGCTTGTCTCCCCCAGCACTACGACCAGGCCTCCGCCCATCTCCACGAACTCGGAGAGAAGCCCCGCGGGAGCCGCGGGAAGCGACGGGACGTCGTTCAGGATCACCACGTCCGTTTCCGTGAGATCGGAGGCGCGAAGCTGCGACAGCATCTTCGACTCCGTTCGGAACGAGGGGCGATCCCCGATCGCGAGAGCTCGCTCCACGTAGAAGCTCCGCCGAGTCCGCCGCGCGCCTTCCTCGAGATTCAATACCGAAAGCGCCTGCCCGGAAGAGAGCACGAAGTGGTACACGTTGTCCGAAGGGAGTGCGTCGTCCTCGAGCCGGATGGTGCCACGGGCCTCTCCCGCGGGCACCGTCACCGGATCGAAGCCGATGGTGGCCGACGTGTTGGGAGCGAGGTCGAGCGGTTTCGTCTGGAGCGAACGGCCGTCGATCTCGAGAGAGATGCGGCTCGCGAGCGGGGCGCCGTCGGCAGGAGCCTTTCGGGTCACGCGGGCCGAGGCGGTGAGCCGCTCTCTTCCCGAGGCTTCGTCACGCTCGAGGCTCACGCTGGTGAGAGAGAGGTTCTCGGTCTCGGCCGAGCTGAGGTCAAAGGGGGTGAGCACCGTCCCCGCGGGGAGCCACACGTCGTCGTCCTCCCCCTCGAAGCCGAGCCTTTGGAAGTCGGTCAGAAGGACCACCTCTTTCCGCGAAAGCTCGGATTCGTCCAGGATTTTCTTCGCGAGCTTGAGGCCGGGGCCAAACCCGGTGGGGCGCGCGGACAACTGGATGCCCGCGACCGCGGCCCCGAGAACGTCCTTGTCCGACGTCGGTTGATTCAGGATCTCCGCGCGATCCGAGAACACGACCACCGAAGCCAGGTCCTCGCCGCCCAAGGACTGGATGCGGCCTTCGACTTCCGCTTTGGCCCGCGAGAGCCGATCTTCATAACCCATGCTGTAGGAGTGATCGACCACGAACACCACCTCGCGGGGCCCGAGGGCCGAGGCGGCGGACGCGCGGGAGGACTCGAAGAAAGGCCGGGCGAAGGCGAGAGCGATGAGAATGAGCGCGAGACACCGGAGCGCGAACAGGAACAGGTGCCGCAGTTTCTGCCTTCTCACGGATCGATACGGGATCTTGCGAAGGAACATGAGCGACGGGAAGGGGACGACGTCTTTCTTCTCCCGGTGCGTCAGGTGGATGATGACCGGGATGGCGACGGCGAGGGCGCCGAGAAGAAAGAGCGGCGCGAGAAAGCTCACCTTGTCCTCGTCAGCCGCTCGCGGCTCGCGAGGTAGTGAAAGAGCGCGTAGTCCAGAGGCATCGAGGTGTCGAGAAGCGAGTAGTCGATCCGGTTGTCCCCGAGCGAGCGGGTGAGCTTCTCGACGTGCTTCTGGACCAGGCTTCGGTACTCGTCCCGAAGGTACTCGGGAATGACCGGCACCGCCTCTCCCGTCTCCAGGTCCTGATAGCTCGCCGCCTCCGCGTAGGGGAACTTCAGCTCGGCGGGATCGAGCACGTGGAACACGATGAGGTCGTTTCCCTTGTAGCGAAGTCCCTTGACAGCGTCGAGGATCGCCTCCGGCTCGTCGTAGAGATCGGAGATCAGGACCACGATCCCCCGCCGGCGAATCGCTTCCGCCACCTTGAGGAGCGGCCTTCGATAGTCGCTCGGCTTCTGCGACGTCACCCGATCGATCGTATGGAGCACGATCTCCAGATGCTTCGCCGAGGGAGGCACGAAATCCACGATGTCCTCGTCGAAGGTGACGAGGCCGATGCGGTCGCGCTGCTTTTGGGAGAAAAACGCGAGCGATGCCGCGAGGAACCTCGCGTAGTCGAGCTTCGTGAGGCCCGCGCTTCCAAAGCTCATGGAGCGCGAGACGTCGAGCAGGAGCGTGAAGCTGGTGTTGGTGTCGGCTTCGAACTCCTTCACGTAGAAGCGGTCGGTGCGGGCGAAGAGCCTCCAGTCGATGCGGCGGATGTCGTCTCCCGGCATGTAGGCCCGGTGCTCGGCGAAGTCGACCGACCGTCCCAGGTAGGTCGAGCGGTGGAGTCCGCTGATGAAACCCTCGACCACCGATCGAGCCAGCAAGCTCAGGTTCGAGATGCGCGCGAGGACGTGGGGATCGACGAAGCGGAACCGGCGATCGCTTTCGCTCGCGAAGCCGGCTCGATCCGAACGATCGTATCGGGGGGCCACGACGCTCACTCTCCCTACATCCTCGACTTCGGAGCCGAGACGGCCTCGAGGAGCTGGACCACGATGCGCTCGGAAGTCACCCGCTCCGACTGCGCGTGGAAGTTGGTGAGGATGCGGTGGCGGAAGACCGGCCGCGCGAGGGCCTGGATGTCGTCGTAGCCCACGTGGTAGCGGCCCTGCATGATGGCCCGCGCCTTGGCGCCAAGGACGAGGTACTGCGCCGCACGCAGGCTGGCGCCGTACTCCACCCACTTGTTCACGAAATCGGGGGCGCCGTCGCTCCCCGGCCTCGACGTCCGGGCGAGGCTCACCGCGTAGCGCATGATGGCATCCGACACCGGCACTTTCCTCACCAGCGTCTGGAACTTGACGATCTCCTCGCCCGTCACCACGTTCTCGAAGTGGTAGTTCTGGACCGAGGTGGTATTGCGCACCACCGCGATCTCGTCCTCCTCGGGAAGGTAGTCAATAATGATGTTGAACATGAAGCGATCGAGCTGGGCCTCGGGGAGGGGGTACGTCCCCTCGAGCTCGATGGGGTTCTGGGTGGCGAACACGAAGAACGGCTCTTCGAGGGTATAGGTGCGCCCCTGGATCGTGACCCGGTGTTCCTGCATCGCCTCGAGAAGCGCCGACTGGGTCTTGGGAGGGGTGCGGTTGATCTCGTCCGCGAGCACGATGTTGTGGAAGATCGGCCCGGGCATGAACACCAGCTCACGCCTTCCGGTTTGAGGATCCTCTTGCACCAGGTCGGTGCCGGTGATGTCGGAGGGCATGAGGTCCGGGGTGAACTGGATCCGGGCGAACTTCAGATCGAGCACCTGGGCGACGCAGTGCACGATCAGGGTCTTCGCCAGACCGGGGACTCCGGTGATGATGCTGTTGCCGCCGACGAAGAGCGAGATCATCACCTGCTCGAGCGCGTCCTCCTGGCCGACGATGAGCTTCCGGAGCTCCCGGGTGATGTTGCCGTAGGCCCCTTTCAGCCGATCGGCGAGGGCGATGTCGTCTTCCGACTCGAGGGCGACTTTTCTTTCTTCAGCCAAAGGTGGTTCCTTTCTTACAGGGTCTCAGTGGGTCATGCCGTAGATGACGTAGTTCACTCCGAGCTTGAACGCCTCGTTGGAGATGTCGATCGGGACCCAGCCGGTACCCGACCACTCCCAGTAATCGCCGATGTCGTGGTTGTAGTTGGCGATGACCATCAAGCGTTTGTTCGGATCGTTGTCTTCGAAAACACCGAAGTACACGGGCTTGGCTTCGGGGAACGTGGGGTGGGTGAAATCGAGAGTCTCGATGTAGAAGAACGAGTCGAAGATTGGATGGCTGACGTCGAGCTGCACCAGGTCGTACCCCGGAAGCACCCGGGCCATCTGCTCCTGAAAGTTGTCCCATTGGTGTTCCATGATGAAGTCGTCCACCACCAGGAATCCGCCCTTGAAGAGGTAAGTGCGAAGGCTCTCCGCCTCCTCGTCCGTCGGGTACCAGAAACCCACTTCGCAAAGATAAGCCCAGGGATATTTGAAGAGCTCGGGATCGTCGAGGGCGTAGATGTTCCCCTTCCCCATGTTGGCGGCCAGCGTGGTGTGGTGCTGCAGGATCGTCATCAAGTTTCGTTCGGCCGTGGGGTAGTCGTGGTTCCACTTGAGGTCGAGCCCCCACTGGTAAGGACCTCGTCCCCAGCGGGTGGGCTCGAACTTGACCCGCACGAACGTGAACATGCCGTTGTACGGAAAGTTCTCGTAGGGGACGTCGAACCCCTGAGAGCGGCTCGCCGCGAGAGGGAGCGCTCCCGCGATCAGAAGCAGGAAGACCCCGAGGAAGCGCATCATCCCCCGCTCCTCGCGGAAAGCTTCAGCAGCAGAGCGAGCCCGTCCTTGAAGCCGGGTGCCAACTCGAGCGCTCGAAGGAGCTCCCGCTTGGCGCTTCGAGAGTCGCCGGCCTCATAGTAAGCGAGCGCCAGATCGTAAAGGCCCTGCGCGCGGTCGGTGGTTAGCGCGAGGAGCGCCCGTCTTTCGACGACGACGTCCTTCTTTTGCCCGAGCTCCTGGTAGAGGGCAGCGAGCTTTCGGTGCGCGTCGGCGTCGAAGGGATAGATGGCGATCGCCCGCTCGAGGATCGAAGCAGCCTCACGGGTCTTGCCGAGCTTCTGGTAGAGCTCGAAGAGCTTCACGTGGGCGTCGTAGTGGTTCTCGTTGATGTCCACGAACTTCTGGAGCTCTTCGGCAGCTCGATCGGTCTCCCCCCGCTCCTCGTGGATCCGGGCGAGAAGCGGATACGGGCTTCCCGCCTCGCCGTACTCGGGAAAGAGCGACTTCGCCCGCTCGAGGTGCTTCTCCGCGCGATCGGTCTCACCCGCTTCGAGGGCAACCCGCCCGGTCTCGAGCTGGGCGATGAAATCGAACTCGTCCTGCTCCGCGCGGGCTCGAAGCTCCTCGGCCGTGACCGCGGGCGCGGGCACTCCATCCTGCGGCTCGTCGGGAGGAAGCCTCAGGGAATTCGCCTGGGCCTCGAACCGCTCCTTCAAGTAGCCCTCGAAAGCGGTGTCGAACTCCGTGAGCTCCATCTTCAAGACGTTCCGGAACACGTCGACCGTGGGAAGGCCGCTGCGATACGAAGCGAGCATTTCGCGGATCGCCGAAAATCCGAAATCGCGCTCGATGAGCTCGGAGACGAGAGACGCCTGGTAGTAGGAGATCCCGATCTGCTGAGGATAGGTCGGGCGCATGAAACCGTTGTTGAGCTCCGCGATTTTCAGGAGCTTCCCCCGCTTGAAGGCGGCGAGAAACGCGAGGCTAACGTCGTCGCCCCAGCCCGGACGCGCGCGGCGCTCCTCGAGGACCGAGAGACCTTCCGAGAACCACCGCGGCACCTTGTGGTCGGTCGCGCCGAGAGTGACGGTGTGCGCGAGCTCGTGCCACAGCGTCGAGGCCCAGTTGAACTGCCCCCTGGGCCGTGCCGACGGGGAGTCGACGGCGATGACCGGCCCGAAGCAGACCCCGAGCGCCCCGAGACCGGGAAGGCCCAGGGTCCTGACCGAGAAATCCGCGTGCGAGGGATAGACCTCGATTCGGATGGGAGTCTCCGGGTGGAACTGGTACCGCTCGGCGAGCGACTCGTAGGCCTCTTCCGCCATCCGCTCGACGTAGCCCGAGAGAAGATCCGATTCCTTCCCCTCGATCACGATCTCGAACCTGGGGGTCTTCGTCGTGACGTAGTCGGGATAGGTGTCCATCAGATCGAGCGTGTTCTTGATCCAGACGTTGTAGGGGTCGCCCTCGAACGAGCGCTCGAGGCTCTTTCTTCCCCCCGCAATGTCGCCCTGGCGGAGCTGGTTCAGCCCGAGAAGGCCGTACCCGTCGAACGAACGCGGGTCGAGCTCGACCGCTTTCGCCGCGAAGTCCCTCGCCTCTCGATAGAGGCGGTTATTGACGGCGATGTTCGAGAGCTTGTTGTAGAACGAGGCGCCTTTCGGATTGCGCGCGAGCGCGCGCTCCTCGACGGCGCGAAAGGCGACCTGGTTTCCGCTGAGAAGCTCCGCCGCCGCGAGGATCGGAAGGGCGTCGGGCGAGACCGGGTTCACCTGAAGGGCGGCCTCGACTTCTCTGCGGGCGCCCTCGTAGTCCTCGAGCCCGAGAAGCTGCTCCGCGAGAAACGCGCGGGCGGCGACGAACCGGGAATTCACCGAGAGCGCCTTCTCGGTGAGCACCTTCGCTTCGGGAGAGCCGTCGAAGTCCATCACCTGCGCGAGCCCCAGGAGCGCCTCGGGGTGATTCGGGTTCACCGCGAGAGCCTCCTGAAAGCTCTGGTTGGCGTCGGGACTGTTGTACTTCTCGAGGAACAGCTCACCCGCGCGGATCGAAGGGGTGACGCTTCCGGGATCCTTCGCCTTCGCTTCATCGAGAGCGCGAAGGGCGTCCTTGAAGAGCTGATGGTCGGTGACGCCGAGATACCTGCACGCGATCGCGATCGCGGTAAGGTCCTCCGCCGAGAGATTCGAGCTCCGGTTGTAGACGTCGATGAACCGGTCGAATCGCGCGATCGCCTCGTCGACCGATCCGTCTTCATGGACGAGGACCGCGAGGTTGAGCTCGGCGGTCAGCACGCCTTCAGCGTCTCCGGCGACGGCCTTCTCGAAGGCCTCCCGCGCCTCCGCGATGCGCCCGGTCTCGTAGAGGATCTCGCCTCGAACGTTCGAAAGGGCGACCGAAGCCGGCTCCCGGCTCTCGAACCGCTGAATGACGGAGAGCGCCTCGTCGTAGGCGCCGGTGAGCCTCAACGCCTCTACCCAGCCGCGATACACCTTCGGCGTAGGGTTCGCCATCGATTCTTTTTCGAAACCCTCGATGGCCTCCGCGTAGCGGCCTTCACGAAGAGCGGTGTGAGCCTCGTCGAGCGAAGCTTCCGCCGGGCCGCGAACGGTGGCAAGGTAGCCGAGGGCCACGAGGCCGAAAGCAGTGAGGATGAACCGGGCGCTCACGGCTTCGACCGTTCCTCGATCCGCTGGGCGACGGACGCGAGCTCCAGAAGGAGCCTCTCGAGCTCCTGGAGATACGTCTCTTCGGGTATCGTTTCCTTCTGGAGCTTCAACGCCTCCACCCGGCCCTCGAGCTCCTGCCGGCTAAGGACGAGCCCCGCGAGCTCCGGGTTCGACGCGAGATCCGAGGGCGAGAGTCCGTCAGCCACGGCGGCGGCGCCCATCAGAAACGCCGCCCCGGCCCGAGCGCCCTCCTGCTTGGAAGGTTCGGAGGCCGCGGTGCCGTCCCCATCGTCATCGAACTGCGCGTGCTCGGTCCTGAGCAAGTTTTCTTCCTCGTAGAAGCCCGCGACACGAAGCCGCGCGTACTCGAACGCCTCGAGGGCCGAGACCCGCTGGTTCTTGTCGGTGTCCCCCGCGTCGCCGGAATAAGCCTCTACGAAATACTGTCCGAACTGCGCTTCATTCCGCTCGAAGCCGGACTTGGTGGCGGTGACGACGATGCGATTCGGCTTCGCCAGCGCGGCCAGAAACGCCCCGCTCGCGCTCGAGGTATTCACGAACACGATCTGCTGCTCCCGAAACGGCAAGAGAAGCGCGTCGAAATCCGCGGCACTCAGATCCCGGCCCGGCAGGTTGAACCGGGCGTCCTCGTTGTCGAAGCTCCCATGGCCGATGAGCAGGAGATAGATCTGATCCCCCGGGGCGACCGAGGTCGAAAGTTTCGAAAGAAGCGAGGCGACGTTCTCTTTCGTCGACTTCGCGTAGATCGCCTCGGGAGCCGTCTCCGGGCTCTCCCCGAGGTAGAACACCCGATCCGCCGCGAGTCCGTGGCGGGCCAGCGCGGCATCGCGCATCGCCATCGACCATTGATGAAACCGCTCACGATGAGCCTCATCCCCCCCAATACCAGCGATGATGACGAGGTAAGTCTCCCGCGCCTGCGCCACGGTCGGACTCACCGAGACCAGCGCAAGGGGGAGAAAGAAGAAACCGGGTTTCATGCCAGCCCCCGGTACTTTCTGTAGCTCCACTCGGCGCTGGCGAGGCCCACCATCAGCAGGAACAACGCCGGCATGTCCCAGAGGTCGCGGCGTTCCCGCACCGTCGCTCCCCCCTCGGTGTAGTTCATGTCCTCGGGGAGGCGCGAGACCGTTTCCGGCCGATAGAATCCTCCTCCGGTCTCGCTGGCGATGCGTGAAAGCAGCGGCGCCCTCATCTCCGCCTGGAAATACTCGTCGTCGAGGTCTTCGATCTCCAGGTAGCTCGTCGCGGTGCCGACGACCGCCCCGTCCCGTTCGGCCTCGACCGCAACTTCGTAGATTCCCTTTTCGCCGGGAAGGAAGCTGGCTCGATACTCGCCGTCCTTGTCGACGGTCCACTCCATCGGAAGATCGGCCGCCTCGCCCGAGGGCGTCCGGACGGTCGCCTGAACCCGGGCATTGTTGACCTTCAAGAATCGATCGTCGTCGACTTCCGCGGTCAAGACGACGCTCTCCCCCGGCGCGTAGCGGCTCTTGTCGGTCGTGACCGCAACCTGGTCGGGCACGTAGCTCACGAGCCATCTCAAGAGTCTCCGCCAGAAGAGCTCGTGGGTAAGGTCTTCGAGCGGAATGTCGTGATGCATCTGCCACTGCCAGGAGTCGTTCACCGTGAGAGCGATGGCTTTGCCCCGGCCGTAGCGCTGAAACACCAGAATCGGCTGGTCCGAGATTCCGTCTCCCGAGCCCTCGAGAAGCGTCGTCGCCCCCGGCTTCACCGAACGGACGTCGTTCAAGGTCGAAAGCGGGGGGAGGGTCTTGAAGCGCTCGGCGCTCGATTCCGGGTCGGAGCCGAACTGGGCGACGGGATGGGTGGTCCCGAAGGGCGTGGGCTCGACGACGAGATTCCCGAAGAATCCGGGCGCCGAGACCTCTTCCGTCTCGGGTGAGATCTCGACGGACTCGAGCACCACGGGAAGCACTTCGTCGACGGGGGTTCCGGCGTAGCCGCCCTCGGAGAACGAGAGCCTCCCGCCGAGGGCGAGCAGACCCCCGCCGCGCTGGCTCACGAAGTCGGCGATCATGCGGAGCTGGTCGTGAGTGAAGTGGCTGGCCTCGATACTCCCGAGCACGATGCCCCGATAGCGGAAAAGCTCCTCGCGGGTCTTGGGAAAACCGCTCGCGAGCTCCTCGGCGTCGTCCACGTCGAGCCGCAGGAACTTTCCCTCGGCCGTCCGCTGGAGGCATACGAGCTGCAGGTTCTCGTCCTCGGTGACCGCGCGGCGAATGAACTTCAGCTCGAACCGCGGCTCCCCCTCGAAGTAGAGGATCTTCTCGCGGCGGTCGCGCACGTCCACGAGCACGTCGCGCGAGTTGTTCTCGGCCAGCAGCTCGCCCTGCTGCTGTGGCACCTGGAAGGTGAACACGCGGGGGCCGGCCTCGGACGCCGTGAACCGCACCCGTACCGTGACGGGCTGGCCATCGGCGCCGAGTGTGACGGGCTGGCTGCCCACGATCTGGCTGCCGTCGAGCACGTCGAGGGTGAGCGTCTGGCCCGCGTAGCCGTGCGCGGTCACGACCGCATCGAGCAGCAGCGTCGTGCCGGCCAGCACGGTGCGGGGTGCGGTGACC
>CAZKNR010000517.1:0-2696 GCA_964553925.1 uncultured Acidobacteriota bacterium | reverse complement strand
GAGGGACGAAAGGGCGGTCGCGACGAAGAGCGGCAGCACCGAGAATAGAAAGAGGAGATACCGCGGCTCCTCCGTCATCCAGCCGAAGCTGCTTTGGGCGAAAACCAGGACCACGAGGACCGCGAAGCCGAGGGCCGCCGCCTCGGGAGTCAGTCGGCCGCGGGCGAGGAGACGAAGCTTGTCGCGATAGCGGAAGGCAAAGACCGCGAACGAGATCGGGAAGAGAACGAGGAGGCCGAAACGGAAGAGAGCCTCGGGAGGAGGGGGATTGTCTTTCGGCCAGTAGCCGGCGAGAACCGCGAAGGAGGTCTGGAACACCTCGCCCAGTTGACTCGCCGTTCGAGCAACGCGCGAACCCGCGCTTCCCGCCGGCACCGCATCGACTCCCCACCAGCGGAAGCTTTGGAGCTCGTGGCTCAGATTCCAAAGGATGCCGGGAAAATCTCCTACGGTGAAGCCGAGAGCGAACGCCGAAAGCCGTCCAAGGGAGGCCTTCCCGAAGCGGTGCAGGAGCAGGATGACCACCGCGGCGAGAAGGTAGTAGGTCGCGAGGATGTGAATCCAGAAGGCGACGCCCCCGAGGACGCCTATCCAGAAAGCAGCCGACCAGCCGCCGACCTCATCCTTCAGGAAGCGGAAACCGAGAGCGAGCATCAGAGTTCCGAGAGCGAGAACGTCGGGATAGCTCCCCTCGTTTCCCATTCCCCAGGCGGTGAGAAATCCAGGGGAGAAGACGATGTAGAGAGCAGAGGCGATCGACTCCGCCCGGGGAGCCACCGTGCGGCTCAAGAGGTAGACGGCTCCGGTGAGAGCGCCATAGACCAGCGCGGCGGCGAGGGCGAAGCTCGTGACCGGGTCGCCCAGGAGGAGCGCCAGGGCGGCAGTGAGGTGGGCCTTCAAGCTTCCGATGTACGACCAGTTGTAGAGGAAGATCGGATGGTGCTTTCCCTCGAGAACGTGGAGCGCCATGACCCCTTGAGCCGCGGCGTCGGAGCTGAACAAGCCGTAGGCCTCGAAGACGAAAGGAAGGCGCGTGAAAAAACCGCCGAGGGCGAGGAGGAGCGCGGTTCGCCAGTCGGCGCCGAGCGTCATCCGGGAGCAGCGGCGGTAAAGAAAGAGTCCGAGCGACACGACGAAAATGGATCCGGGAACGGCGGGCGGGGCGTCGGAAACAAAACCGAGCCGGAGGTCATGATCGAACCACGCGGCGCAGAGCCAGAGATCCGACGCGAGAGCGGCAATCGAAATGGCGGTGACCATGCGACCGCGCGAGAGCATAACAGGTTAGACTCGGACCCTATAAGAGACGTGCGAATCCTGCTTCTCGAGAATCCCCGATCGGGCGGCGCCTCGCGGCAGAGGCGGGCGGGCGGGCTCGAATCCCTCCTGAAGGCGGAGGGCGCGCGGGTTACCGTCGACTCGCCCGGCTCCGCGGAAGCGATGCGCGAGCGAGCGGCGAGGGTTCGTCGCGAAGAGCACGACGTTCTCATGGTCTCGGGCGGCGACGGGACCTTGCACGCGGTGGTGAACGGTCTCGTTCGAGTCGCCCGCGAGGACCGGCCCCCTCTCGCGGTCGTTCCCCGCGGCCGGGGGAACGACTTCGCATTCGAGATCGGGATCCGGAGCGAGAAAGAAGCTCTCGAAGCCCTCGCCACCGGGGGCCGCCGCCTCGTCGATCTCGGCCGCACGGAGGCGGGAGTCTTTCTCGGAATCGCGGGCGCGGGGTTCGACGCGAAGGCGGCCCGGAGGGCGCAGGACACGCCGCTTCTCTCCGGAAGCGTTCTCTACAGCTATGCCGTCGTCCGCACGGTTCTCGACTTCCGGCCCCTCGCCGCCCGGGTTCGATACGAAGGCGGCGGTTACGAAGGAGCGATCACCTTCGCGGCGGTGGGAAATACGAGCCGCTACGGCGGCGGGATGCGCATCGCTCCCGAGGCTTCGATCGACGATGGACTTCTCGACCTCTGTCTCGTGCGCGCCATCTCACGGACTACCCTTCTCCGGATGTTTCCTACGGTGTTCTCGGGCCGGCACCTCTCTCATCCGAGCGTTTCCTATGTCAGGACCCCTTGGGTAGAGATCGAGACCGAGGAGTCTTCTGAGGTCTTCGCTGACGGAGAGTTTCTGCAGAGGACTCCGGTCCGTATCGAAGTCCTGCCGCGCGAGCTCGAAGTGGTGGCACCGAAGGCTTGAGTGGGGCGGGCCTTTGACCTACGATGGCAACCTCATGAGAGAGTACCGGTTCTTTCAGGCCGACGTTTTCACCGATCGCCCGTTCACGGGAAACCCGCTAGCCATCTTTCCCGAGGCGGAGGGGCTCACCAGTGACGAGATGCAATCGATCGCGAAGGAGATGAACCTCTCCGAGACGACGTTCGTGCTCCCTCCGACCGACCTCAAGGCCCGCTTCCGGCTGCGCATCTTCACGCCGACGTCCGAGCTTCCCATGGCAGGGCACCCGGTGGTAGGCACCTGCTTCGTGCTCGCCGAACGGGGCATGATTCCCCTCGAGGAGGGGACGAATCGCATCTTCCAGGAATGTAAGGCCGGCGTCCTCCCGGTGGACATCGTGGTCCGCGGCGGGAAGGTCGAGGAGGCCGTCATGACCCAGTCGCCTCCGCGCTTTTTCGACGAGTACGACGACCGCGCCCTCCTCGCGAAAGCGGTGGGACTTCCCGAGGGCGAGCTCCTTCCCG
>CAZKNR010000516.1:0-12990 GCA_964553925.1 uncultured Acidobacteriota bacterium | reverse complement strand
GATCGAGGACAGCGCATTGTGCCCGAGGTCCAGCATGCGCAGCTCGGTGAGCCGCCCGATTTTGGAGGACACCGACGAAAGGCGATTCTCGGACAGGTCGAGGATCTCGAGGCTCACGCGATCCCACAACCAGTCCGGGATTTCCGTGAGGAGGTTCTTGCCGATCCTCAAGTCCCTCAGCAAGGGGAGACGGGAGATGCTTTCCGGAATCGACTCGAGGAGGTTGCGGCGCAGGTGCAGAACCTCGAGCGCGGTAAGCGTCTCGATGGCCGAGGGAAGAGACGTCAGGAGGTTCCCGTCCAGATGAAGCTCGCGGAGACTCCCGCGGCTTCCGATCCAATCCGGGACCGAGCCGAGCTTGCGGTCGTCGAGATGGAGAGTCTCCCGATCGACGGGCCGGTGTCCTTTCACCGGGAGAGTATGACAGCGATGCAGGGGAGCGGCGGTCCAGATATCATCGGCTGCGTTGGCCTCGAGGAAAGACCTCGTCACTCTCGGCTTCATCCTGCTCGCCGCCCTGGTCCTGCGTCTCTCCTACTTGATCCCGCTTGCGCTCGACCCCCGATTCGACTGGCACCTGGGCGAGATCACCGTCGTCGAAAACCATGGGGGCATCATTCTTCTGGCCGAGGACCCCCTCGCGGAAGAGAGCGCGAGCGTTCGAGCGACCCTCACCTCCCTTCTCCGGTCGGCGGGAGGAGACCGGCCGGAAAGAACGAGCGCGTTCGTGGAGCTTCGCGCCCTGGGCGTGGACACGGGAGTGCCGCGCGATCTCCTGGTCATCGCGCGCCGACCCCGATGAACGTGGCATATCGCCACGGATGCCAGGGGGCGGACTCGACAAGTCACTCGATTTGCGCTATTTTCGCTGGCACCCAACTTGCAACTTCGCACGCATTTTCAGATCCATGCATCGAGGAGGAATGAATGAACTTTGCCCCCAAGATCGGAGTTGGCCTGCTCGTCTTCGCGCTGGCGCTCACTCTCGCGCGATGCGGCGATGACTCTCCGCCCGCCGGCCCCGCGCCGACACTCACCGCCCCGGTCCACGTCTCGCCCGTGAGCGGGAGCTTCACCGACAACCAGCCCACGCTCACGATCCAAAACGCCACGGCGAGCGACGGCAGCACGCCGACGTATCACTTCCAGGTCGCGCTCGGGAGCGGCTATAGCCCGGTCGCGGCCGAACAGACGGGGGTGGCGCAGGGAGCGGGGGGACAGACTTCGTGGAGGGTCAACGTTGCCCTGGCACCGGGGACCTATTTCTGGCACGTAAGGGCGCAAGTGGCTTCGACCAGCGGACCGTTCTCGGAGAACGACCGGTTCACCACGACGACCGGTATCGTCGGTGGGACGATTCTGATTCAGGACGCGCTCACCAACGGGACGTCCGTCGGGACCGTGCGCGGCGGTGAATTCACGTCCGATGGGTGGCGCATCAACAACCTCGACGACTACATCCGCTACGAGATCCCCTCGACCTCGAGCGGCATAGTCGAATGGGACAACATCGGACTTCGGCGCACGAACGAAAACGTCGAGGCCTACATGATGTTCGCCATGTGGGATCCCGGGAGCGGTGAGTTCCGAGAGAACCCCTTCCGGGTCAACATCCAGAAGCTCGATACCCAGCACAACCCGCCCTACGTGAGGCTTCGCTTCATCTCGGATGGCGACGAGCGCAATACCGGCTACAACGAGCTGGACTGGAATCCGTCCCAGCGGTACCGCTGGCGGGTCGAGTGGGGCCCCGGCACCGGCCGAAATCAGGCGCGGGTCTACGTGAACGGCATCGAGGTGATGCGTGTCGAGTATACGCCGGTCTACGAGCCGAGGACGCACTGGGTCGAGATGGGAGTGAACGAATCTCGGAACGAGTCGTGTATCGGAGCCATCTACTCGAACGTGCGTATCGGACGGCGCTGATTTCCCCCTGAAACTGCCGGGGCATTTTTCCTCAGTGTGGCGTTTTGCGCCACATGAGGACTCGATTTTCCGCGAAGATCCGGCCTCCAGCTGGCACAGGACTTGCTCCTCCATCCGGGGGGTGGCTGATGGTGCGTCCTTTCGCGCCACGAAGCGCGACGCGCTTCTTTGCGCGGCCGCGCTCTTGGTGGCGTGTCTCTTCGTCTATGGGCGAGCCCTTTCAGGGTTCCTCCTGGCGGACGACTACACCGTCATCGGATCTTTCTGGGGAAAGGGCCCCTGGTATTTGCTGGGGCTTCTGACATCGGACGAAATCGGTGGAATCTGGCCGGAGCAATTCATCCGGCCGGCCCGTCCCTGGTCGCTTGCCCTCGACGGGCGAATTTGGGGGCTCGAGCCTCTGGGCTTTCATCTAACGAACCTTCTTCTGCACGCAGGCACATCGATGCTGGTTGCGGCCCTCGTCTTTCAGCTCGGCGGCCGGCTCCTTTCGGCATTGCTCGCATCGCTCCTCTTCCTCCTCCATCCGGTCAACATGGAGGTGGCAACGTGGGTCTCGGGCCGGGACGAATCGCTCGCCTGCGCCGCGCTCCTCGGCACGGTCACGTGTCACTTCGCCGCCGCGAGCGGACGGAGGCGGTTCTGGCTCGGCTTGTCGTGCGCTCTTTTCACCGTAAGCCTGTTTGCGAAGGAGTACGCTCTACTCCTTCCCGCAGCCATCTGGGCTTTGGCTTGGCTCTCGCCCCCAGGCGGAGATTGTCGCCTTCGCGCTCTGGGAGGCTCGCTTCGGAGCACTGTTCCCATACTCGGAGTCATCGCCGCTTTTCTCGCGCTCCGCTTCCACATGACCGGGCATCCTCTCGGGGGCTACGGAGCCGGGGCGGAGGCCCACGCGACGCTCAGACCGGATCTCCTGGTCGACTCGGTTGCGAGCTTCACGAGAGCTCTCTTTACGCCCCTCGCCGCGCGTCCCTACGCCGCCGCGGTGCTCGCTCTCGGACTCCTCGTCCTCGTCGCGATGACGATGAGACCAAACACGGAACAGAGGCCCGCACTCATCATATTCTGGGCTCTCTTGTGGCCGATGCTCTTCCTGATGCCCACGCACAACCTGGTCTATACGCCGCGCCACCTCTATATCTCGTTTGCAGGAATCGCGGTCGCATTCGGGCTCCTGCTGGCCCAGACGCGAGAGAAGTGGCTGACCCGACTCGCTCTCGGAATCGGAGGGGCCCTGGTGGTTCTGCTGGCGCCGCCGACTCTCGCGGCCGTCGAAGACTTCACCCGAATGTCCAATCGATGCCGGGTAGCCCTGTCTTCCATCGAGCTCGCGACGAGAAGCATGCCGCGCAGTGACGTGCTGGTGCTCGTCGGCATGCCCGCTCACGAAACGCCACCCTGGGGGTTCGGGTGGAGCCTCGAAGACGCTCTCCGCCCTCCCTTCGTCGAAGAACCAATCGACTCACGGCTCGAGGTCGTCTACCGGAGGCAATGGCGACCGGAGGCCTGGGCGGCGTATCGAGGCAAATACCCGGACGGCGGCATCCACGTCCTCGCGTGGAATCCAGCGTTCAACGGAATCGAGTTTCTCCGAAGCTCGGAACGCGAATCGCTCGGCGGGTCCTACCGTTAATTGCCGGTGCGTGCGTCGATCTTGTGGATCCCGGCTCGCAGACTCGCGCGAGTCACGACCGTCCCGTTGGTGAAGCGAACCTCCACGTCGTAGGTGGATGAGGCATCGACTCCAAAGTGCACGCGGGGGGACTCCTGGGCGCAGTAGCCGCTCGCACCGCGAACCTCGCGCATGCCTCGGAGGAACTCCAGAGCGCCAAGGTGCCCCGCCGCGTACAGACGCACCCGGGCGCCCAGCGCTCCCGCCTCGCCATTCGGCCCCATCAGGGCGATCTGGATCGCCGACGTTCTCGCCGACTGGTTCCGAAAGACTGTGTTGATGCCCTGCTTGCTGGCGATGATCAGCTCCAGGGTTCCGTCGTTGTTGAGGTCTGCGAAAACGCCCGCGCGGGCGTCGTTGCCGACTTCCACGAGGACGTCCTTGAGAAGCGTGAACGCGCCGGAGCCGTCGTTGAGGAAAATACCCTCCACGTAATCGCCTCGCTCGCCCGTGATGTAGAGGTCGAGGTCTGAGTCGTTATCCACGTCGCCGAAAGCGCCCGTGTAGTGCACTCCCTCGAACTGCTGGATCATGCGGAACCGGCCGTTGTCGTTTCGGTAAAGTGCCGAGCCGTGGTACCCCGCGATGAAACCGTCGAGGTCGCCGTCGTTATCGACATCGACGAAGCTGAAGCCGTTCGAGCCGCGGTAGTCGCGATCGGCTCGAGGGTAGTAGAACCCCAGGTCCTCGGTGGCATCTCGGAACCTCTTGTCGCCCGTATTCAGCAGCACCGCGATCGGTCCCACGGTCTCCTCCTGGTGGTACTCGAACGAGGTCAGCGCCACATCCTGGAGGCCGTCTCCGTCGATGTCGGCGACGGTGATTCCTTGATTGGCGGCCCACCGGTCGTCGACGCCGTGGACTCGCTCCCGTTCGAAATGCATGCCGCCGGCGTTCCAATAAATTATGGGTTGCGCGTTCTGCCACGCGGCGACCAGGATGTCGAGGAACCCGTTCTTGTCGAAATCTCCCGCCGCCACGCCGCGGGTGCCAAGGTCGGTCACGTCGATTCCCGCGCTTTCGGAGAGGTCCACGAAGGGTCCGGCGCCGTCGTTCCGGTACAAGCGGTTCGAGCCGTTCCAGGTGCGGGCGTTGTAGAGATCGAAATCTCCGTCGTTGTCGAGGTCGGCGAAGATCGCGGAGTGACTCTCGTTCGAGTACCCCCCGTAGAACCCGTCGTCCTCGACCGCTCGCTCTGCGCCGAGCTCGGAGAACCTGAGCGCTGGATCGCGCTGGTTGACGAACAGAAGGTCCCGCCGATCCTGCTGATCGTTGTAGATGTTGGTGACGTAGACGTCGAGCCAGCCGTCTCCATCGACGTCGGCCACCTGGATACCATGGCCGCCGACGTCCGGCAGGCTCGTGAAACCCGAAGCCTCGGTCGCGTTCTCGAACTGGACAGCACTGTCTTGCGGAAAGGCCTCAGGCCCGAGGCGCACGGTGCCCAGTACCGCAAGCCAAATTCGCGCGCACTTGGGAAATCTCAAGATGCATTGCCTCCTGATTTGGAGCCGACGAAACGCCGGCTGAGCGGCGTTCCCCTGCAAAACCCAGGCCGACTCGAGATCTGCGAAGCAGGGCGAGGAACCCATCCGTAGTGGGGCGATTTGCCACGCCCTCGTCTTCGGCATCGGAACCAGGGACGCAGAGGGTTTATGCTAAGCTCGGTTTTCGCCGAAAATGAGGCTCACGCTCGAAATCTCTCTCGCACTCGGGATCGCCATCCTGGTTGTGCTGACCGGCGCCACTGCCATTGGGGTAGAGCGGGAGCTGCGGCTGATGGAGCGCGACCTGACGCGAGATCACGTTCTTCTTGGCGCCCAGCTCGCCTCCGCGGTTGCACGCGTCTGGAACGTGGCGGGTCCTGAGGAAGCGCTTGCCTTGCTGGACGCCGAATCCAACGCGGGCAACGTATTCGCGCGATGGCGTTGGCTCGATGAGGACGATCCTATCGGGCCTCGACTCGCACCAAACGAGGCGAAAAGACTGAAGCGGGGGGACACTGTGACCCTCTCGGTCAGAGCAGGTGACGGAACAGAAACCCGCCAGACCCTCGTTCCGGTTCGGACTCCCGACGGCCGCGGGGGAGCCGTGGAGCTTCAGGAACGCCTCTTGCACCTACAGGAAGACCTATGGGGCCGAGAGATCAAGCAGGCTGCGCTCACGGCTGGCGCCGCGGCCGCTGTCTCGGGAGTGCTCGCGGTCGCGCTCGGCGTCTTTCTCGTGGGCAAGCCCGTCCGGATGCTCGTGAAGAAGGCGCGACGGATAGGAGCCGGCGACCTTACGGGAGAGATCGTCCTGGGACAACGAGACGAGCTGGGCGAGCTCGCACGAGAAATGAACGCCATGGGCCAAAAACTCGCCGCCACCCGCGAGCGCGCCGAGCTGGAGGCTTCGGAGCGAATCTCCGCTCTCGAGCAGCTTCGCCACGCCGATCGGCTGACGACTATCGGAAAGCTGGCGTCGGGAATCGGGCACGAGCTCGGGACGCCGCTCGCGATCGTGAATGGCCGCGCCGAGCTAATTCTCGACGCTCACGAAGCCGGCACTGCGGCGCACGACAACGCCGCCATCATCCTGGATCAGGCGCGAAAGATGGCGTCCATCATCCGCCAGTTCCTGGACTTCGCGCGGCGACGGCACACGGAGCGGGCACGGCACGACGTCCGCCAGCTCCTGGAGCAGACCCTCGGCCTCCTCAGCACCCTCGCCGACCGACGCGGACTGTCCCTCTCGATCGACGGCTGCGGGATGCCGGAGTGGGACCTCGACGCGTTCCAGATCCAGCAGGCGGTTGCCAACCTCGTGATCAATGGGATCCAGGCGACACCGCCGGGCCGCCGGCTCGTCATCGGTTACCAGGTCCGGCCGGACCCGCGCATCGATAACGCCGAACGAGCGGAAGGGGATGCGCTTCTCCATCTCTACGTGAGCGACGAGGGCACGGGCATACCCCCGGACCTTTTAGAGAGGGTGTTCGAGCCGTTCTTTACCACCAAGGAGGTTGGCGAGGGAACGGGCCTCGGCCTGTCCATCGCGCAGGGGATCGTCCGCGATCACGGCGGCTGGATCGAGGTAGAGAGCGAGCTTGGCAAGGGGAGCTCGTTCTCCATCTGGCTTCCGAAAGGCGAGGCGGTGTGAGAGCGCGGGTGCTGGTGGTCGATGACGATCCCGCGATGTGCTCGCTCGTCGAAGCTGGCCTCGTTCGTTACGAGTTCCAGGTCACCTGGAAGACTCGCGCCGACGAGGCCTTCGAGATCCTGAACGCCTCGGACTTCGACGTGGTGGTCACCGATCTGAACATGCGGGGGATGAGCGGCCTCGAGCTTTGCGAGCGCATCGTCGCCAACCGGCCTGACATTCCGGTCATCGTGATCACCGCCTTTGGAAGCCTCGACACCGCGGTCGCGGCGATACGGGCGGGCGCCTACGACTTTCTCACCAAACCCTTCGAGATGCAGGCTCTGCGGATTGCTCTGGAACGTGGAGTTCAGCATCGCACGCTGCGGGACGAGGTCCGGCGCCTGCAGCGGGCGGTGACCGACAGCCGGCGACTCGGCGAGCTCCTCGGTAACAGCCTCGCGATGCGGCAGGTATTCGATCTTATCGAGCGCCTCTCCGATCAGGACGTCTCGGTGCTCATCACGGGAGAGACCGGCACCGGGAAGGAGCGGGTGGCCAAGACGCTCCACCGGCGGAGCGGGCGCCGGGGCGGTCCGTTCGTCGCCATCGACTGCGCGGCGCTTCCCGAAGCGCTCCTCGAGAGCGAGCTCTTCGGTCACGCGAGCGGCGCCTTCACCGACGCGCGAGGCGCCCGTACCGGGCTCTTCGTCCAGGCGAACGAAGGGACGCTGTTCCTCGACGAGATCGGGGAGCTTCCTCTCGGGCTTCAGCCGAAGCTCCTCCGCGCGCTTCAGGAGCGCCGGGTGAGGCCGGTCGGAAGCAACACCGAGGTCCCGTTCGACGTCCGCATCATCGCGGCGACGAATCGCGACCTGGAAACCGCCGTCGAGGAGGGCCGCTTCCGGCGGGATCTCTACTACCGCATCAACGTCGTGCACGTGGGCCTGCCGCCTCTTCGCGCCCGTGGAAGCGACATCCTCCCGCTCGCCCAGTATTTTCTCGAGCGCATCATGGAGAGCTCGCCCAAGCGGGTGACGGGCTTCTCCGCGGCAGTGGCGGAGAGGCTCGTGAGCTACTCATGGCCGGGGAACGTCCGCGAGCTCCAGAACTGCGTTGCCCGGGCGGTCGCGCTCACCTCCTTCTCGGAAATCACCGTCGAGGACCTGCCGGCTGGAATCCGAAACTACGCGCGCGCGCCCATCCTGGTCGACAGCGACAATCCAATGGAGCTCATCACCATGGAGGAAGTCGAGCGACGCTACATCCTGCGGGTTCTGCAGGCGACCGCCGGCAACAAAACGCTGGCCGCTCAGATTCTGGGCATGGATCGAAAGACGCTCTATCGAAAGCTCGAGCGCTTCGGGAGCATGGAAGAGCTATTGGGCCTCGAGAGCGGTTGACCCCCGGGGCATCCTGCCCCGCGTGGCGAATTGCCACCCCGCACCTAGTGCGATCACGCGCAAAGCCCGCTACCTCCTGCTGGCACTCCCTTTGCTTTCCAAGCTCACCAAATGGGGTGGCGTCCATCCCGGTGCGGGTCCGCACGCGGCTTCGCCAACATGGCGAAGGCCGGGGTCCTTCTGTCCGCCGTTGCGATGATGGTCAAGGACCTCGACGCACCTATCCACGGCAGCTTCTACTTTCGCCAGGCCCACGTCGCTGCCAACATCGAGCATTTCGTCGGGAATGGTCCGTCGCTCGCACCCGAGACGTACAACCTCGACGTGCCTTATTCGGTCTTCGACTTCCCGCTGTACCAGCTCATGGTAGCGGCGATCTGCCGGACCTTCAGAACCGATGCGCTCTTGACCGCTCGGGTCGTGAACCTGGTCATCTTCGGTCTCACCCTTCTCTTGGTCGACCGGCTGCTTGCGCTCGCGGGGATGAGACGGTTCAATCGCCTCGTCGCGATCTTCCTGTTTTGTTTCTCGCCGATGAACCTCTTCTACTACCAGAGCCCGTTCGTCGATCCGCTCGCCATCAGCCTCTCGCTGCTGTCGCTCTATGCCTACATCGCGCTCGAGGCAACCGACGGCGCTCGCAGGCTTCTCTGGCTCGCGATCCTGCTCGCCGCTTCCGTCCTCAGCACGCTCATCAAGAGTCCCATTTACCTCCCGGTCTTCGTCGCCGTGGTCGTCGACGCCGTATGGCGAAGATTCGAGCCGATGGCACTATGGGAGCTTCTGTCCTACGTCGCGGCCACCTCCAGCACGGTTCTCGGCTTCAAAGCCTGGTCGAATCGGGTGAACGGAGTCACCGGCTTTTTCGACGCCTACGAAGCTCGGGAGTACTTCGGACCGCTGACCGACAGATTCGATCCGGAAAGCTGGCATCGCATTGGAGGCATCCTCCACCACGACGCTGCGAATACCTTGACCGTGGCCCTGGCCGTTCTCGGGGTCGGCCTTTGGGCCTTTCGCTCGCGAAGCCGCCACAAAGCGCTCTTTCTCGCGCTGGTTCTCGGGTGGATTCTGACTCTCGTCGTCTTTTTCAATCGGTTCACCTGGCATAACTATTACCTTCTCGGCTTCGAGTTCCCGCTCGCGTTCTTCGGAGCTTACGCCCTCGACCGCGTGCGCGTTCTGAGCCGAGTTTGGCGCCTTTGGGAGGGACCGCGGCTCGGTCTTCCGGTATCTGCGGCGTTCGCGGTAGTCGCGGGTTACACCGTCGTCGCCTCGACGATAGCGATGCAGGACTTGGCGGCGACTCCCACGGAGTGGATCCGGTTGAGCGGCGAGTTCATTCGGCGATCGACCGCGCCGGACGATTTCGTCGTCTACATGGTCGAGTCCCAGGACTTCCGGGACTGGAACCCGGTGTTCCTGTACTTTGCCCAACGCCGAGGATACAACGTCACGACTCGACGCATCGAAAAGCACCCTTCCATCCTCTCCCGCCTGGAAGCACGCTTCGGTTCCTCGAGCGGTCGTTTCCTGGTGTTCTGCCCGGCGAGCGCAGTGCCGCGACTCGCGCCGCTCATCGAATCGCAGGGGGCGCGGCTCGTCGAAGCCGGACCGTCCGGCTGGCTGTATCGCATGAACGCGGCGCCAACGCGGCGGTCAGATCAGTTCTCGAGCCGCCAGATCGAAACCACCGGGCCCGGCCGTTCGACACCGCCAGGCCGCTGATAAGGGAGATAGAACGCGTCGAGCTCGTCGTAGAGCCCTGGAGACTTCCCGTTTCGAAACGGCGCGAAGCGCGCGAGGAGCGACGCCGATTCGAGACGCTTCGCCAGGCTCTCGTCGATCCTCGAGTACCGATAGAGGGCCGGATGCTCGTGGGTTACGAGGTGCGCGAATCCCGCGCTCTCTCCCTCGCGGACGGCTCCGAGTCGAAACCCGACGTCTCGCACCGGGTAGCCCGCGGGAATCCGGGGGGCACCATAGCCTGAAGGCACCATGACCGGTGTTCCCAGAGGGAGGTTCTCCGCGATCCAGGAGGTGGCAAGAGAGCGCGTGTCTTCTCGTCCCAGCACTCGGTCGAAGGCGATCGAATCGAGGAGCGGAGGGAGGATTGCGGTTGTGACCAGCAAGTGCTTCACCCACGGTCGCGCTTTCAGGCTCTCGACGAAAAGCGCCGCCGCGAGGCAGAGGGGGGGCACCACCGGCAGGGAATATCGCGCGAACTGCGTGGGTGTGAGCGTCGCCACCGCGTAGAACGTCGCGAACCAGGCCAGGACGAGAAGCCCGCTCCACTTGCGCGAGCCTGCTGCCAGGCCCATCATGCCGAGGGCCAGGAGCGGAGGCCCCAGACCGTGAAAGAGCGCGAAGTTCAGAGGATAGAACGGGTCCCAAGCGGACAGCGTGCGATCCCCCCAGGTCTCGCGGAACAGCTCCCTAAAACTTTGCCGCGCGCCCTCGGCGTCGATGAGGACGAACGGAGAAGTCACGGCGAAGACAGCGACGAACAGAAGCGCGCCAAAGGCAATCTCTCGCATCCTCTCCCGGAGGCTCACACCGGGGACGGTCATACCAAGAAAGAGAACTGGAGCGAGGCCGAGAACCCCTGGATACTTGGCGGATGCAGCAAGACCCGCGAGGAGCGACGAGAGGCGAAAAAACGAGAGGCGACTCCGGAGCCGGCCCTCCGCCGCGGCAGTGATGCTCGCGGTTACGAAGAACAGGAAGGGAACGTTGGTCGTCGCGAAGTGGGACTCGCGCACGTGCTGGTATGCCACCGCGAGAAAAAGAGCCGCGAGAAGGCCGACCGTGGGCGAGAATAGCCGCGCTCCCAGGACACCAAGGAGCAGAACCGTTCCGACACCGCAGGCGACGGTGACCAGGCGGCCGACGAGACGCGGCTCCACTGAGCCGCCGGTGACGCCGAGGAGAGCGGCGTCGAAGTAAATGATCAAACTCGGATAGTGGAAAAAGTGGGGGTTGAGATCGCCGGTCTCAAGGATCTGCTGCGCTTTTCCCACCACGAACTCTTCGTCCGGTCGAACGCGCTCGATGTCGAGCCCGAAGTCGATGGACCACAACCTCAGCCCGGCCGCGAGGAGCAGCACCGAAAACCATCTCCAGCGCCCGGTCATGTGTCTTCCGAAACGTAACTTGCCGTGAAGCGTCTTCTTCTGCTCCTCGTAATTGCCGCCGCCCTGGTGCGGAGCCGGGGGATCGATCGTCCCTGGAGCCACGGCGATCATAACGGCTGGGGCGGCGCTTTCTACAGCAATATCGCGCGCAACTACGTTCGCTACGGATACCTCGAAACGCGGTTCGCGCCGGTCATCAGCACCGGAAACGTGCTTCCCGAGGAGCGCCGCTACTACTTGACCCACCCGCCGTTCATTGGGCTCGCGGTATCGGTCGCTTTCCACCTCTTCGGCGAGCACGAGTGGTCCGCCCGATTGGTTCCTCTGCTCTTCGGTCTCGGCTCGATCGTTCTCGTTTTCCGCATCGGTTCAAAGGTCGCATCCCGTGAGATCGGGCTCGTGGCCGCGGCCCTCTTCTCCCTCGCCCCACTCGAAACCCTCTACGGCGCGCACGTGGATCCCCAGGGGCCGCCGGTTACGTTCTTCGCGCTCCTGCTGTTTCTCGCCTACGAGGAGGGAAGACCGCTCGTCGGGGCCGCGGCACTCGTTCTAGGAGCCGGCTTCGACTGGCCCATTCACTATCTCTCTGGACTTCTGGCATTTCACGCACTGTTCTTCCGACCCGAGCGGAGGCGGTGGGCCGTGGGTCTTCTCGCGGGGTCTCTGCTTCTCGTCACCACCTTCCTTCTCTACGCCCGCTTCGTGGCGCCCCACCCGCGCCAGCAATACCTTCAATCGACCGCTTTCGACTCGTTGCTGTTCTGGTCGGGAGTTCGGGTCCGTCCCGACCGGATCCCCGGGCGTCCCATCAAGACGCCGGCGCCCGCTGAGTGGCTCGTCCGAATGTCGAGCCATCTCGACTCCCTCTACACGCTTCCCCTCCTCGCTCTCGCCGCCTTCGGCACCGTCTTCGCCTCGCGGCGAGGGTCGAGCGCGCTCGTGATACTCCTCGTCTTCGGACTCACGCACATCCTTTTATTCCCCCTGGGAGCCTTCGTTCACGACTACTGGTCGATGTACCTCGCGCCCGGTCTCGCGCTCGCCGCCGCTTCGAGCTTGGTGAGGATCGCGGATTTTCTACGCCGCGGACGGACGCTCCTCCTCACAACCTCTTCGACCGCGCTCTCCCTGTTCCTGCTGACGGCGGGGATCCGCCGCGTGGACTCCCTCCCGAGAGAGCCGGCTGCTCTCGGCACAAAGCTTCACGAGCTCACGAAGCCGGATGAGGGCATTCTCATGCTGAATCCACTCGACGCCCGCGATGCGTACTATGCCGACCGTACGATCCGAGACCGCGTCAACCGGCTCGCCCTCTTCGAGGACGCTCTCCGCGGAAGCGTTCGCTATCGCTACTTCGTGGTGCCGGCGCGCGTTTATCGCGATCGTCCTCGAAAGCCGCTCTTCCAGGTCGTCGGCGCTTGTTGCCGAGTCTACTCTTTCGAGGACTACTACCTGTTCGATCTAGAGCCGCTCTCCTCGAGCACCCCGCCCCCGTAACGTTGCTCCATCGAGGAGGATTCCCTAGAATGTTCGGCGTATGATTCTCTTCAGATTCCTCCCGCTCCTCGTTCTCGCGTTCGTTTCGCCGTCCGTTCTCGCGCAAGAGTGGCCGACCCACGACGGCGATCTCGCCGCCACGAAACACTCCCGGCTGACTGAGGTCAACCGGGAGAACGTGTCCCGGTTGTCGCTCGCCTGGACGTGGGAGGCGCACGAAGAGCCCATTTCCGCTTCG